>DYNJ01000020.1:0-18062 GCA_020721085.1 Sulfurovum sp.
AAATGACTTTTTTTGTAGATTCCGCGTCAAGACACAGATGAAGGGCTATTCCTTGTACACTGCGAAGAGTCCGCCTTTTGCGGTCAAAAACGCTTGCATATTTTTTTGTCCAAGTTTGCGGGCATAGTCTTTTGCCCTCATACCGCCGGCATCTTTGGTGTTGATATCCGCTCCGTGCGCGAGCAGAAACTCTGCGATTTGCATATCGCCGTAACAGGAGGCAAGCATCAAGGGAGTAAGACCGCTTTTGCGATAGCTTGAGACGATATCCATGTTATTGCGCAAAGACAGTTCAAGCAGATCAAGCCGTCTGTATTTGACGGCAATATCGACAAAACTCACCCCGTTTTTGTCAGACGCATGGATATCCGCTCCGTACGCTATTAGCAGTTCTATCAGCTCAAGATCGGCTCTTTTGCCGATCGCATAAAAAAGTACGGGGACATCATCCACATCTTCGCCATACTCTTCACCTAAGCTAAGCATACAGGCACCAAGATCGATCTCTCCTATTTTGAGAAGCGCCTCAAGCGCTATTAGATTGTCATGATCTATCGCCTCGGCTATCTTGTTCATCTTTGCTCTTTTTTATTTGAACGGATTGAGTCCGCCCATCATATTCATGGCTTGTGATTTTTTATTTTCTTCGACCATTTGGCTGATCTCGTTCATCGCAGAGATCAGCAAGATCTGCAACGACTCCTTGTCGCTCAGCAACGAATCATCTATGTTCAAGTCGATGACCTCGCCCAGTCCGTTTGCTGTAAGCTGTACCAATCCGCCACCCGCCTTGGCAGTGAGCTGCACATTGCGCGATAGTTCCTCAACCTCTTTGGCTTTGCCCTGCAGCTGTTCCAGTATCTTGCCCATATCACCCAGATTCATACCGCCCAACACTACTCTAATCCTTCAAATGTCTGAGCGACAGTGTTGTCATCATCCAGTATCACAATCTTCGGTAAATGTTTATCTGCTTCTTCTTCTGTCATGGATACATATGCAATTATGATGATCTTGTCTCCGACATGCACTTTTCTAGCGGCTGCACCGTTGAGACAAATATCTTTTTTGCCTCTTTCTCCGGCGATGATATAGGTAGAAAACCGCTCTCCGTTGTTTACATTGACGATATCTATCTTCTGTCCCACCCGCATCATAGCAACATCCATGAGGTCTCTGTCGATCGTGATGGAACCCACATAATTGAGGTTTGCATCTGTCACGGTTGCCCTATGGATTTTACTAAATAACATGGTCAAGGTCATCACACTTCCTTTCGTTAAATCTTTCCAATTATATCACAAAATTACTATCTAACCATTTGGGATGGCAAAACAGGCTCTCCCCATACTTCATCGGCGATCACGAACTCTTCGACTACACTGCCGCCTATGATATGCTCATCTACGATACGGCTGATCTTCGCCTTGGTCAAACCCACATACATTGTATGTCCCGGCTCGACCAGCATAACCGGTCCTTGCTGACAACGATTTAGACAGCTTGTTTGGATCGGCTGAACTGTCGCAATGATCCCTTTTTGCATCAATGTCTGAGCCAAGAACTGAAAAAGCTCTTGGGATTCCGGATTGTTTTGGCTGACACAGCTTGGCTTTGGCATCCCAGGAGGTGCGCTTTGCTGACACTTGAATATATAAAACGCCGGTTGTGGTATACTGTTTATCACTATAGATCCTTAGTCTGTTTTTAATTAAGAGTAATTTACTCCTATTTGGAATTGTAGCAAAAATTTCTCTATTATTTCTTGATATTTGAAATATTTTTCAAAAATCTTATTTGGCCGCGCGCGGCAAAAGCTCTTTGACAACTTCTCTGTCGTCAAAAGGATGCTTGACGCCTTTAATCTCCTGATAAGTCTCATCGCCTTTCCCCAAAATAAGCAATATTTCATCTCCACTCAAAGACTCAATCGCCATTTTGATTGCAAGGCGCCTATCAAGTACGCCAAAAACATGCTCTTTGCCTTTGAGTCCTTGAAGTATCTCTTCGATAATGGCCTCAGGGATTTCATCTCTGGGATTGTCGCTGGTCACATAGATCCTTTTGGCAAACCGCCCTGCAACAGCGCCCATGCGCGGCCGCTTTCCTTTGTCACGATTGCCTCCTGCGCCAAAGACTACAACCAAATCTTTGTCTTTCATACTGTCAAGCACTTTGTACATTCCGTCATCCGTATGCGCAAAATCGACAATGACAAGCGGATCTTTGCTGACAACCTCCATACGCCCTCCGACACCGCCAAAATGCTCTACCGCTTCACATATTTTTGACAACGGCAGTTTTGTCAACAGTTGACAAGAGGCGATCGCTGCTGTCAAGTTATAAAGGTTGAACAATCCCACCATATCAGAGAAGAATGTCTCCTCTTCGGCAAAATGTTTGATAACAGCCGAGATGCCGTCATTGAGAGAATATGCCATGACCTTGAATGTCGCCGCCTCTTCGACACCGTAACTTTGCGCGTTGATCGGATTATATGTAATATATTTTATCTCGTCTTTGTTGAGCAGTTTTGGACTTTCGTCAGCAAAAAACCGACTCTTTACAGCACGGTACTCTTCGACGGTTTTGTGATAATCAAGGTGATCGCTGGTGACATTGGTATGCGCCTTTAGGGCAAAATCAATCCCCTCGATGCGATCTTGATCTATCGCGTGTGAGCTTACTTCCATAATGAAGTAGTTACACCCTTTTTCTTGAGCTAATTTCATATGATAAATAGTCTGGAAGATAGAGGGGGTGGTCATATTTTTGACCTCCATCTGCTCATTCATAGCAAAAAAACCCCTAGTTCCTTGAAGGGCCGGGTGCTCACCAAGGTCTATCAAAATAGAATAGATCGCCGCAGTTACAGTTGTTTTCCCGTTGGTGCCGGTCACGCCTACGACTCTCATCGTACCCAGCTGCCAATAGGCGATCAGCTCTTTAGGCGTGATAAAGGGGGCTTGGAATTGCAGTTTTTCATAGTATTGGCTGTTTTGCACAGTTTTTAAAAAAAGGGTCTGCTCATCGATCTCATTGGTGTCATCACTTAGGGCAGTAAACCAATCCTTGTCAAATGGTATTTTCACTTTTTGTGCGCCTTTGTATCGGTATAGAGTGCGTAGATCTCCTGATCATCGCCAAATGCTCCCGAGATAGAGTCAAGGTAGCCCAGAGCCATCTCATCAAATCCTTCAGTTAAGAGCTGTTTGATAAATGATATAAACTCTTTTTTGTCAGTGATGATCACCCTCGTGGAAAACATAATGTCTTCAAACGCCTCTTTGAAACTGCCTCTTGACTCGACAAGACGCAGAAAGTCATAATAACGAATCCCGTCCGCATAGTCAGCCTGCTCTCTGAGCGGATCAATAAGGAGCTCTTGGATTGTCTGCTTCGAATGGTGCAGTGCATCGATCAAATGATCTATGATCTCAACAGCATCTTCTTTGTCATCTTTGATGAGTTGATAATAGTCGAAAAGCGTCTGTGCCTCATCGGCGCTCTCTGTACCAAGATCACTCAAATATACACCTGCCTTTGCTTCAGAAAGCTCCGGATAGTCTTTCAAGAGCAGACCATAGCTTTGTAGCGCTTTGTGATATTCTCCGTTTACAAATTGCGCTTCAGCGCGTTCCAATAGAATTTGTTTGCCCATATTCGCCATTTAATTTAATTGATCCAGCTTATCTTCCCATCCGGCAGGAACATTGATAACCACTATTTCCGGATGGATCAAGGTGCGCATCTGTCTTTCTACACCATATTTGAGTGTTGTTCCGCTGCTTGCACATCCTACACATGCTCCCTGAAGCTGCACATATACTCTTCCGTCTTTGATATCAACAAGCTGAATATCACCACCGTCAAGCTTTATAGACGGCCGCACCTTTTCTATCACATTTGCTACTGCGGGCAGCAGCTCTTCATCAGTAAAAGGAATCAACCTCTCTCCTTTATTGTATGCCTATTTTGGCTCGTTTCGTATGACAATTATAGCGAAAATGGTCGAAAATTCATCCATTGCATTTTTGTCTTCACACATATACAGAAAAAATGATTTTTTGTCAAGATGTTACTATAAAATTAGGGATATTGTTGCGTTCAAGGCAAAGAAGCCTTGATATTTGAAGAAGGTGTTTGCGTTATACCAATTCAATGATCGCCATAGGTGCGGCATCGCCTCGTCTGATACGAGTTTTGATAATACGAGTGTATCCGCCGTTGCGATCTGCGTATTTTGGCGCGATCTCGGTGACAAGCTTATTCGTACACTCTTTGTCTTGGAGCATTGCAAATATCGCTCTGTGAGCATCTGAGTTGCCCGCAGATGCTTTTGTGATCAGTTTTTCGTAATAGCTTCTGAGCTCTTTTGCTTTGGGCAGTGTCGTCTCGATTTTGCTCTCTTTTGTCAAAGCGATCGAGAGATTTTTTAAAAGCGCTGCTCTATGCTCAGAGGTTCTGCTAAGTTTACGATAGCCATGTCTATGTCTCATGGGAATCCTTTATTATTTTAATTGCTTTATTTTTTTGACAAGATTTGCTCTTGTAGCATCACTGAGCTCAAACTCAGCGCCATATCCGTGCGCCTCAAGGCATTCATTGATCTCATCCTGAGATTTTTTGCCAAGGTTTTTGATCTCACCGATCTCATGCTCACTCATCAATACCAACTCACCTAGATACTTGATCCCATCTTTGTCAAGAGAATTGAAACTTCTGGCGCTCAATCCAAGAGTGTCTATCGGCTGAAGAAACGGTTTTAGTTCCCCTTCATCCAAATTTTGTTTTGCCGGAGTGGAGCTGATGTCTATATCCAATACCCCGTTAAATACTGACAACTGTCTATTCATCGTCTCAAGAGCATTTATAAATGCCTCTATAGGGCCGATCTGACCGTCTGTCATGATATCAAAGATGATTTTTTCATAGTTCGGCTTGTCCTCAACCAGCATAGGCTCTATCTTGTAGTTTGCTTTTCTTACCGGAGTAAAGAAAGCATCCAAAGGTATAGCATCCGGATCGACTTCATCGACAAGATCCTCACTGGGTACATACCCGATGCCCTTGGAGATCACTACGGTGAAATTGAGAGTAGCATCATCATTGAGCGTGGCAAGGTGAAGATTGCCGTTGACGACCTCAACATCATCATTGTTGAGATCTTCGGCGGTAACCTCTTTTTGTCCGGAGAAAGAGTAGCTTACCTTGACCTTTTTTCTGTCATCTTTGATCTTAAATCGGATATTTTTGAGATTGATGATAAACACAGCTACATCTTCATGCATGCCTCTGGCGTTATCAAACTCATGTGCCGCACCCTCAATCTTGACAGAGATTGGAGCATACCCGATAGAGCTGCCCAATATAAGTCTTCTCAGGGGATGCGCCAGCGTGACCGCGTATCCGCTCTCAAAAGGATAGGCTACGATCTCAGCTCTTCTGTCGCTGATCTCTTTGACTTCTACCTCGGTCGGAGTAAACGGTTGGACTTTAATTTTTCTCATAGGTTGGTGTCCTTTACTGGATTATTTAGAGTAAAGCTCGACGATCAGACGCTCTTCTACAGGTATTGAAATCTCTTCTCTTTGTGGAACTCTTGTAAAGGTACCAACAAGTTTCTCTTTGTCTACAACTACCCACTCAACCATGCCGGTTTGATTGGTAAGATCAATACTTCTGAGTATCTGAGAATTGGTTTTGCTCTTCTCGCCTACCTCAATCTTTTGACCTGCTTTTACTTTGAATGAAGGGATATCCACTCTTCTGCCGTCCACAATGATATGGCCATGGTTGACCAACTGTCTGGCAAACGCTCTTGTAGTCGCAAATCCCATTCTATATACGACATTATCAAGTCTCTGCTCAAGGAGTTGAATCAGAATGTTACCCGTGTTGCCCTCTTTGCGATTAGCCTCTTTGTAAAGTACTCTAAATTGTTTTTCGCTGACGCCATACATGAATTTGGCTTTTTGCTTCTCGCGAAGCTGCAAGCCGTACTCATTGATTTTGGTTCTTCTTTGTCCATGTTGTCCCGGAGGATAAGGTCTTTTTTCAAGAGCGCTTTTCCCGGCAAGTCTTCTCTCGCCCTTCAAACCAAGATCAACACCTAGCCTTCTTTCTAGTTTTTCAACTGGACCTCTATATCTTGCCATTTGTTTACCTTTTTATTTTTTAAAAAATAATAGTATTGCAACACGATGCATCTTAGCATCGATCACTTTTCACTATTCGCCAATGATTAAATTAAACTCTTCTCTTCTTTGGAGGTCTGCACCCGTTGTGTGGAAGCGGTGTGACATCTTTCAAGAAAGTTACGCGGATTCCTTCTGCTGATCCGATCGCTTTTACAGCAGTATCTCTTCCAGATCCTGGTCCTTGAACTTTGATACCGACCTCTTTGATGCCGTTCTCTTTTGCTTTTGACAATGCATCATCAACTGCCTGCTGTGCAGCAAAAGGCGTAGATTTCTTGCTCCCCTTAAAGCCAAGCGCTCCTGCGCTGCTCCAAGCAAGTACATTTCCCATCTCGTCAGTGACCGTGATCACCGTATTGTTAAAAGTTGCAGCGACATGCACAACACCTTTGGCAATACTCTTTTTTACTTTTTTCTTAGCCATCTATCCTCCTGCCCTTACGCTGCGCCAACGGTTTTTCTTTTACCCTTGCGAGTTCTTGCATTTGTCTTAGTCTTTTGTCCACGAACCGGAAGTCCTCTTCTGTGTCTAAGACCTCTGTAGCTGCCAAGATCCATCAATGCTTTGATATCCATAGCAACTTTTTTTCTTAGATCACCTTCGACTACATGATTTTCTTGGATCTCTTTACGGATGATCGCTGCTTCTGCATCTGTAAGCTCATGGACTCTTTTGTTATAATCGAGACCGGTTGCGTCCAAGATTTGTCGTGATGCAGTCAGACCGATACCATAAATATAGGTAAGTGCATACTCCAATCTCTTTTTCTTAGGCAAATCAACACCTGCTATACGTGCCATACTTATCCTTGTCTTTGTTTGTGTTTTGGATTTTTACAAATCACGCGAATGATACCTTTGCGCTTGATGATTTTACATTCATCGCACATCTTTTTTACTGATGGTCTAACCTTCATGGTCATCTCCTGCCTTATTTTTGCACTTTTGACGCCTAGGTTGGCGTCATAACGCGTGGATAGCTGAGTATTTGCTTTCCAACTCTTGCATAATCAGTGCTACTTATGCAAAAATTCTTCACGCAGTCCCGTATTTCCGATTGTTAAAGTTTCGGGGGTTAGAATATTATCCAAAATTAGATTAAATTCTACTTATATCTAAAAGTAATTCTACCTTTATCTAAGCTGTATGGGGTCAATTCGACCTTTACCTTATCGCCCGGAAGGATCTTGATATAATGCATTCTCATCTTACCGGCGATATGACACAGTACGATATGACTATTATCGAGCTCCACTCTAAATGTCGCATTGGGCAATGCCTCGACCACTTTACCATCGATTTCGATTACATCATCTTTTGCCAAAATTGATTCCTTCTTTTTCTGCTTTTGGTGTCAATACACCTCTCAATCCGCCTCAGCCGACTCAAAGATAGATTGTGATATATTTAAGGAAGCGTGAGAATGTGTGCTTTGCCGTCAATAATGGCAACTTGATGCTCATAATGACTGCACCGCATTCCGTCTTCACTTGTAACCGACCACTTGTCTTCAAGTATGACCGGGTTGCCGCTTTTCTGACAAATCATTGGCTCTAGACAAAAAACCATTCCATTTCTTATCTTGGGACCCTGTTTTGGTTTTCCCTCTAAGTAATTGGGGATGTTTGGCTCATCGTGCGGTTTGGTGCCGATACCGTGCCCACAAAAATCGCGCAACGGCACAAACCCCCTGCCTCTGATAGATTCTTCGAGCAGTTGAACCAGCTCTTTGAAATGCATCCCCTGTTTTATCGCATCGATTGCACCGTAAAGCACATCTTTTGAACATGCTATCAAGGCTTCATCTTCTTTGGATATAGAGCCTATCGGCATCGTGATCGCCGCATCACCATAATATCCATCCAACATCACTCCGATATCAAGCCCCAGAATATCACCTTCTTGGATAATTTTGTTTGTGGGTACCCCATGTATTACAACTTCGTTGAGCGAGGTACATACAGAAGCCGGGAAACCATATAGTCCCTTAAATGACGGTATAGCCCCATGGCTTCTGACAAAAGCTTCGCCCATCTCATCGATCTGAGCGAGAGTCATTCCGGCTTTGATATTTTCGCTTAGATATTGGAGGGTTTTTCCGACGATCTCTCCAGCTCTTTTGAGCTTGATGATCTCATCCGGTTTTCTGATAGCAATCGCCATTACAGACCTACATTTCCTAGTGTCTGATATTGGTTCATTGTTCGTTGTGCTTCGATTTTTCTCATCGTATCGAGCGCTACCTGCACAACGATCAGGACTGATGTACCGCCGAAGTAGAAGCTGGCTCCCAACGCATTGATAAATATGAATGGGATAGTCGAAATAGCCGCAAGATATAATGATCCTGTGGTAGTCAAACGACTGGCCACTTCATTGAGAAACTCTTTGGTATGCTCTCCGGGTCTGACGCCGGGGATAAAACCTCCTTGCCGCTTGAGATTGTCTGAAATGTCTTTCGCATTAAATGCGATAGAAGCATAAAAAAATGCAAAAAAGACGACCAGAAAAAATGTAGCCACATTGAAAACAATGCCCCCCGGAGAGAGTAAGTCAGCAATTTTAGTCACCCAAGGATTGGTACTGGCCTGCAGCATCGTCAAAGGAAACATCAATACCGCACTGGCGAATATCGGAGGAATAACACCTGAGAGATTTACTTTGATAGGGATGTAATTCATCACTCTTTTATGTTGATTTTGCATGATCGTTTTTCTAGAATAAGAGATAGGAACTCTTCTCTCTCCTAGCTCCACATACAAAATAGCAAAGACTGTAACTACTATGATAGCCAACACAAGCAATATCACCAAGAAGTTCATCTCGCCGGCGTTCACGGCTCTTATGGTATTGGAAATCGCCGAAGGTATGCCCGAAACGATCCCCGCAAATATGATCAATGAGATACCGTTTCCGATCCCTTTTTGGGTGATCTGCTCACCTATCCACATCAAAAGCATCGTACCTGCCAACATAGAAAAAGTAGTGATCGCAGTAAACATAACAGGATCGATCATGACTGCGCTCTGTCCGCCTCTGCCGGTCATATTCTGCAACCCCATAGATACTCCGATCGCCTGTACCACAGTGATGAAAATAGTCGCATATCTGATGATCTGCATATATTTTTGCATACCATCGCGCTCTTTTTTCATTTGACCAAGTGTAGGGAATGTCGCTGCTAGAAGTTCCATGACGATAGAGGCGGTGATGTAGGGCATAATACCCAGCGATATGATACTAAGACGGCTGATCGCGTCTCCACTAAACATATTGGCCAATCCCAAAGCATTGTTTGCATTGCTGTCAAAAAACTCTTTGATCACGCCAAGGTCAACACCAGGCGTAGGGATATAGGCTAAAACTCTGTAGGCAAAAAGAAACCCCAGCGTAACCAGGATTTTGCGAGTTAAAGCATTGCCCATATTACTTTCCGCTTGTTGTGACGGCTTCGTCTTTGATTTTGGAAGCCAGTCCTTTGGCGCTAACGCCGATCAGTTTGACTTTTGTCACTGTTTTGGCAAGCTTGTGTACTGATCCGATAGTCTCAAGAGTGATCTCTTTGAGTTCGGCGATCGCTTTGATCTTTTCTACATTGATCACATATGGTTTCTCAACTCTTGAGATAAAGCCGACTTTTGGAAGCCTTTTGTAGAGCGGCTGCTGCCCGCCCTCAAAACCTCTTTTGTGGTTGTAACCGGCTCTTGCTTTTTGACCTTTGTTACCCTTGCCTGCCGTCTTTCCTGTACCGGAACCTTGACCGCGGCCTATTCTTTTTCTATTTTTTGTTGAACCGGGAGCCGGCTGTAAGTTATGCAATGACATATCATCTCCTCCTTACGATTTGATTCTAGTAAGGGCTTGGATAGTCGCTCTTACTAGGCTGTTTGGGTTATTTGAACCGATTGATTTGGTAAGGACATCTTTGATCCCGGCAAGTTCAATCACCGGTCTGGCCGCACCTCCGGCGATTACCCCCGTACCTTCACTTGCCGGTCTTAGCAGGATTCTGCTTGCGTTAAATTTATGTTCGATATCATGTGCAATCGTTGAACCTTTAATGTTGATCTTCACAAGGTTTTTGAAAGCATCGTCTACTGCTTTTTTGATAGCATCCGGAACCTCTTTGGCTTTGCCAAATCCGTAGCCTACTGTACCTTTTTTGTCACCGATCACCACAAGAGCTGTAAATCTAAATCTTCTGCCGCCCTTGACAACTTTTGTGACGCGTCCGATATTGACGATCGCCTCTTCAAAATCTTCTCTATTTATATTTTCCATCATGCTTCCTTAAAACTTTATGCCGGATTCTCTAAGCGCATCTGCAAATGATGCAACCACACCATGATACAGATAACCGTTTCTATCGAAAACGACTGTTTCTATATTGATGGAAGCAAGACTTTTTCCAAGCTCTGCGGCTAGCTTTTTGACATCTTGCCTGTCAGCTCCAAGTCCAAGCTTTCTTCCGTCAACCGAAGCTAAAGTATGACCTTTTGTATCATCGATTGCTTGCGCGTAAAAGTGCTTATTTGACTTAAACACTGTCAATCTGGGCTTTGCTTCCGTTCCGAATATTTTACCTCTTGTTCTAGCTTTTCTCTGAGCATTTAGTCTGTTTTTTCTTTTTTGAATACTTTGTAACATCTATTGCTCCTTACTTCTTCTTGCCGGATGACTTACCGGCTTTGCGGATGATCACCTCGTCAGAATATTTCACACCCTTGCCTTTATACGGCTCAGGCGGTCTAAAGTCTCTGATCTCTGCGGCAACCTGCCCTACAGTCTGTTTGTCGGAACCGTTTATGGTAATGACATTTTTATCCACTTTGACTTCAATACCCTTGGGGACATTATAGATAACATCATGAGAATAGCCCAGCTGAAGCGTCAATATATCACCCTGAACCGCTGCTCTATAACCGACACCGTTGATCTCAAGTGTCTTTGTAAATCCTTTGTCCAAGCCCACAACGATGTTGTTGAACAGCGCTCTGTATGTTCCCCAATATGCTGAACTTTGCTTATCTTCACCTTTTCTTGTGAAGTTGACCGCATCGCCTTCAACGCTGACATTCACTCTTCCGTGCGTATCAAGCTTTTTTTCCATGCTGCCTTTTTTGGCAACGATAGTCGTACCATCCAATGAAACATCAATACCTTTTGCGATGGATACGGGTTGTTTTCCTACTCTTGACATAATTGACCCTCCCCTTTTACCAAATACTACAGATGACTTCACCGCCGATACCGCGCTTAAACGCCTCATCATTCGGAAGTACACCTTGGCTTGTAGAGACGATCAATGTCCCGTAACCGTTTTTATATGTTTTGATCGCGTCTTTCCCTTGGTGAACGCGTCTGCCTGGCTTTGAAATCTTTTTGACTTCATTGATCACACTGTGACCGTTTTCGTCATATTTTAAAACGACCTTGATCGTCTTTTTGTTGTCTTCTTCTTTTACTTTATAACTCTCGAGGTAACCCTTTGCTACAAGAATAGAAACGATTGCCTCAATATTATTTGAGTGCAGAAGTATAGTTGTATCCAATCTTCTTAATGCTGCATTTCTTATTCGGGTAAGAGAGTCTGCAATTTGGTCTGTCATCATCTTTTACTCCTTTTACCAGCTAGCTTTGCGCATGCCGGGGATGAGGCCTTCGTTGGCCATTTTTCTTAAACAGATACGGCAAATACCGAAATCTTGATATACTGAATGCGGTCTTCCGCAGATGCTGCATCTTGTATATGCTCTGACTGCAAATTTAGCTTTGCCTTGTTGCTTGTTGATCATAGACTTCTTAGCCATTATTTTCTTCCTTTAGCAAATGGCATACCAAGCTTCTCTAAAAGCGTAAATGCCTGTTTGTCGTCTTCGACACTTGTGATAATAGTGATGTTCATACCGTGTGTTTTTATAACTTTATCATACTCAACCTCAGGAAACATTAACTGCTCTTGCAAACCAAAGTTATAATTGCCTCTTCCGTCAAAACCTTTTCTTGGTACTCCTCTAAAGTCCTTAACCCTAGGCAGGGAGATAGAGACAAGCTTATCAAAAAAGTTGTACATATTGGCACCTCTAAGTGTCACTTTGATACCGCTTGGCGCGCCTTCTCTGGCTTTAAACCCGGCAACTGATTTTTTTGCATTTGTAATTATTGCTTTTTGCCCTGCAATCAAAGAGATAGTGTCTGCCATGTTTTGGATAAGTTTTGTATCCTTGCCCTCTTCACCGGCGCCGACGCTGATCACAATCTTTTCAAGCTTAGGAGTCTGCATCGCATTGTCAATCCCGCACTCTTTTCTAAGGGCAGGAACGATGTCATTGTACTTTTGCTTCATTCTACTCATAGGTTCAACCCTCTACTTTTTTTACATTTGAGATATGCACAGGCATCTCTTTTTGAGCAAATCCGCCCTCTTTGTTCTCTTCGTTCGGCTTCATGGTTTTCTTGGCGACTTTGCACCCTGCCACGATGACCGCATCTTTTTTGGGAAGCACCTGAAGCACCTCGCCTGTTTTGCCTTTGTCATCGCCGGCAATGATCTCTACACGATCGCCTTTTTTGATCTTCAATTTCTTTGCCATTACCATACCTCCGGCGCAAGTGATACGATTTTCATAAAACCTGCATATCTTGTTTCACGGCTGACCGGTCCGAAAATACGCGTACCGATCGGCTCTCTTTTGTCATCTATGATCACCGCCGCATTGTCATCGAATCTGATCAGTGAGCCATTTTCTCGTTGAACCTCTTTTTTAGTTCTCACGACAACCGCCTTGACAACTTTACCCTTCTTGACTTTACCGGTTGGCAATGCTTTCTTGACAGAAGCGATGATCACATCGCCTACAGTCGCATATCTGCGCTTGCTTCCGCCAAGTACTTTGATACACATAATCTCTTTGGCGCCGCTATTGTCCGCCACATTGAGTCTGGTGAAGCTCTGTATCATTAGACCTCTCCTCTTTTGACGATCTCAAGAAGTCTAAAGCTCTTGGTTTTCGAAAGCGGTCTGCATTCAATAGCATTTACTGTATCGCCAAGCAGTGTTTCATTGTTTTCGTCATGAATAAGGTATTTTTTAAATCTTTTTACAGTTTTGTGATATCTCGGGTGGAGAACTGTCCGTACTACCATCACGGTTGCCGTTTTGTCTCCTGCCTTTTTGATCACTGTTCCTGTTATCTGTCTTTTTGGCATATTGGATCCTTTACTTAGATCTAACAGCGCTCAATGCTGTTTGGATTCTTGCGATATCTTTTTTGGCAGTTGTCAACTCGTTAGTATTTGTTAACTGCATTGTTTTTTGTTTTGCTTTAAGCGTAAAAAGCTCAAGCTTCTTCTCTTTGAGCATTGCGAGAAGCTCTGCTTCGGTTTTGTTTGCAATATCAATATATTTCATGGCTGTCCTTCAGTGAAATGATTTTCGTACCAAACGGCAGCTTATGGCACGCCAATGTGAGCGCCTCTCTGGCAAGCTCTTCGCTGACGCCTGTCATTTCAAAAATAATTCTACCTGGCTTGATATTCATAACCCACTTGTCAACGGCGCCTTTACCCTTACCCATTCTGGTTTCTAGGGGCTTGGCAGTCAAAGGCTTGTCAGGAAACACACGAATCCATGTTTTGCCTTGTCTGCTGATCTTACGGGTCATTGTGATCCTCGCAGCTTCGATCTGGCGAGAGTCAATTCTCCCCGCATCAGTTGCTTTGATAGCAAACTCACCAAACTCTATTTTGTTACCTTTGAAAGACTTGCCTCTGCTTCTGCCTTTCATTTGCTTTCGCCATTTTGTTCTTTTTGGCATTAACATGACTATTCACCTCTTCTTCTGGATGGTTTTTTGCTACTTTTCTCCTCGGGTGCCTCAGGCTGAATGCCCTTTTGGAGTACTTCGCCTTTAAATATCCAGACTTTGATACCGATGATTCCGTATGTTGTCTGTGCTTCGGCAAATCCGTAGTCAATTTTTGCTCTAAGTGTATGCAAAGGAACTCTTCCCTCAAGATACCACTCAGTTCTTGCTATTTCAGCTCCGCCAAGACGACCGGCAACAGAGATCTTGATCCCCTTAGCACCCGATTTGAGCGCGCCCTGGATCACTTTTTTCATTGCTCTTCTGAAGGCTACCCTTCTTTCAAGCTGAGTTGCTACATTCTCTGCTGCCAATTGAGCAGATGCCTGCGGCCGCTTTTCTTCCTTGATATTGATCGCCACATCTTTACCGACCATCTTGATAAGCGTAGATTTCAATTTCTCGATATCTCCGCCTTTTTTCCCGATGATGATGCCTGGTCTTGCCGTAACAATATTGGCTCTGATCTTTTTCGCTGTCCGCTCAATAATAATATTGGATACGCCGGCATAAAAGAGCTCTTTTTTCAAAAATTTTCTGATCTTATAATCTTCTGCGATAAAATCAGCTGCTCTGCTTTTTGCTGGGAACCATCTTGATTCCCAGTTTCTGTTGATTCCTAGTCTAAGACCGATTGGATTAACTTTCTGACCCATAGTTATGCACCCTTCTCAGTAGTTTGTTTTTTGCTTTTTTTTGACGCTGCAACTTCCACCAAAATATGAGAGGTTGGCTTGATAATCCTATTGGCTGTTCCGCGCGCTCTAGGCATCCATCTCTTCATCACGGCCGCTTTGTCCACTCTGCAGCTGATGATCTCTGCCTCTTGTGGTTCAAAATCACCGTTTGCAACTGCAGATGCGATCACTTTTGAGATGATACCGGCAGCTTTATTTGGCATAAACTCAAGACTTGCAAGGGCAAGTTCAGCGTTCATTCCTTGTACTTCCCTGGCAATCAATCTCGCTTTCGTGGGTGAAACTCTGGCAAATTTTAATAATGCTCTACTCATAATCTGCCCTTTACCCTATCTTCTTCTGAACAGAGCCTTTGTGGCCCTTAAATGTTCTTGTTGGCGCAAATTCGCCCAGTTTGTAGCCGATGTGGTTTTCTGTTACAAATACCGGTACAAATTGTCTGCCATTGTGCACATTGATCGTCAAACCAATAAACTCAGGGAAGATCACCGATCTTCTTGACCAAGTTTTGATAGGTTTGCTAGATCCCTCTTCTTTTGCTTTCAATACTTTTTTCATCAGGTGACCATCGATAAATGGACCTTTTTTTGTAGATCTTGCCATCTTAGCCCCTTACTTCTTACGCTTAGTGATAATCAACTTGTCACTAGCTTTTTTCTTGCGAGTTTTAAATCCTTTGGCTGGCGTACCCCAAGGAGAAACAGGATGTCCTGAAGAACCGGTTTTACCTTCACCGCCGCCATGCGGGTGATCGACCGGGTTCATCGCAGCACCTCTTGTTTGAGGTCTGATACCCATATGTCTTGCGCGGCCGGCTTTTCCGATCACGATATTGGCAAAATCTTCGTTTCCTACTGTGCCGATCGTAGCCATACACTCACCGAGGATATATCTCATCTCGCCGGAAGGCATTCTGAGTGAGACATATTTGCCGTCTCTACCCATGATCTGAGCATAACCGCCTGCCGATCTTGCGAACTTACCGCCCTGACCCGGGTTGAGCTCGACATTGTGCACCAAAACACCCACCGGGATGTTTTTGAGCTTCATCGCATTTCCGGTTTTAATATCCAGATCTGCCTCGGCAGACATCACTTTATCGCCTACACTGAGACCTTTTGGCTGAAGAATATATCTTTTGTCGCCATCCACATAGCTCACAAGACAGATTCTGCAGTTTCTGTATGGATCATACTCAACTGTAGCTACCGTTCCCTCGATACCAAATTTGTTTCTTTTGAAATCTATGATTCTATAAAGCTTTTTTGCACCCGCTTGCTTATGTCTTGATGTAATTCTGCCATTGGAGTTTCTTCCTGCATGCGCAGGGAGCTTTACCAAAAGACTTCTAACACTTGCTTTTGCCGTAATATCGCTACTGTCGAGATTGGTAATGTAACGACGACTCGGCGTATATGGTTTATATGTTTTTATTGCCATCTTCTGTCCTTATACCGCTAAGCTTTCGATTTTTGCATTTTCAGGGAGTTTGACATAAAACTTTTTCATATCCACTCTTTTGCCTTCGATGCCTTTAAATCTTTTCACTTTTCCATTGACTCTCATCGAGTTGACTCTTAGCGGATTGATTCCGAAGAACTCTTTGAACACCTCTTTTAGACCGTTCTTGGTCATTCTGGGAGTTGTCTGAACTACGATGACACCATCTTCTTGAAGACCCAGTGTCTTCTCTGTATAAATAATCGATTTAATATCTGTAATATCTGCCATCTTAACTCTCTTTTGTCAATTTTTCCCAAACAGCTTTCTCGATCACGATCGAGCTGTATGCTGCCGCCAAATAAGCATTCAGCTCATTGGACTCTATCAGATAGCTGTTTTGAAGATTTCTGAATGCCAAAAATGTTTTGTCATCGATCATCTCTTTAACCACAAGTACATCTCTTTGTCCCAAACTGTTCACAAACGCCGAAGCGTCTTTTGTCTTGCCCGATCCAACTACAATACTATCGATCAAAAGAAGTCTTCCATTTGCAGCTTTTTCTGCCAATGCATGATAAAGCGCAAGCTTTTTTTGCTTTTTGTTGACTTTTAGGTCATAATTTTTGTTCGAAGAGGGTCCGAATGCTACGCCTCCGCCTACAAATATAGGTGATCTTTTGGATCCTGCTCTGGCACGGCCGCCGCCTTTTTGTGCCCATGGCTTTTTCCCGCCGCCGCTAACTTCTGCTCTGGTTTTGACATGAGCCGTATTTGCTCTGAGTCCGGTAGCATACGCTTTGACATATAGGTAGAGGTTGTGCGGATGAACTTCAAGGAACGCCTTTGGAAGCTCACTGCTTTTGATTACTGCTGCATTACTCATTTAACTATCCTTACCAATCCTCTGGCGCCATTGTGTCCAGGAATAGAACCTTTTAATACTAAGATGCCGTTTTGCACATCAAACGAAACCACATCATTTTTTACTGTTACTTGCACATTGCCATACTGTCCGGGCATTTTCTTGCCTTTTTGGACACGGCCAGGCCACTCTCTATTGCCGATAGATCCGGTTCTTCTGCCCATTCTGTGACCATGTGCGCCCGGTCCGCCGGAGAAGTTGTGACGCTTCATGGCGCCTGAAAACCCTCTGCCTTTAGTATTGAGAGATGTTTTGACTTCAGCAGCATTACCCAAGACGCTCAGATCGAGATCGCCGGTCTCGGCACCTTGCACTACCTCGATCGTCATAAACTTGTTAAACTCTTTTGATATGCCAAATTTAGTCTGCTGACCCTCAATGCTTTTATTGAGCTTTTTGTTTCCATTGTACGCAACAAGCGCCTTGCCGTCTTCTCTGACTTCACAAATCTTAGTTTCAATGACTTTGAGGAGTGTTACGGGAACACTTGGTACGCTTATTGTTCTGCTCATACCAATTTTTTCTACGATAAATTCCATTCTCTGCTCCTTACTTATCCATCGATCTGATTTCTACTTCGATCTCAGGTGCAAGATCCAGCTTCATCAATGAATCGATTGTCTCCGGCGTTGCCGAAACGATATCGATCATTCTTGAATGAATCCTGATCTCAAACTGCTCACGCGCGTCTTTGTTGACATGCGGTGACCGCAATACGGTATAGCGCTTCATTTTGGTCGGCATAGGAACGGGGCCTCTGATGGCAGCGCCTGTTCTCTTGACTGCATCCACGATCGCAGCGACAGATCTATCCAATACACGGTGATCATAAGCTTTAAGCTTCAATCTAATTTTTTCCATTTTTACCCTTTAAAGAACTCGTTGGACGGCGCCAACATAAAATTTTTGGAACGCAGATTATATCGGTTTTGTT
>DYNJ01000020.1:18162-19587 GCA_020721085.1 Sulfurovum sp.
CTCTTGATCCTAGACCATTATGACCGGTCAAAACTTGAGATACTTCCAAAAGCTGACAAGATCATCACTCTCTCAAGAGTTCCGATGCATCTTGAAGGGTTTGATGAAACCGAGCTTTTCCCCTTGGACTATGAGGAGTTTTTGGCATTCGAGAAAGGCGCTCCCCAGACTGCCGGCTTCAACCACTTCCTCAAAGCCGGTACTCTGCCGCAGATGGCAAGGTCAGGCAAAACAGCCGCACCAATGCTCAAAAATTTCCTCCAAAGCAAATTTGATATGCCAGAGCAATACCTTCTCATTATTCTGGCTATCTACCAAACCAAACATCTGACCATACATCAAATCTACACATACGCCAAAGAGCACTTCAAAATCTCCAAAGACTGGCTCTATAAAAAGATCAAGCTTTTCATAGAAGAGGGCATAGTTATTTTCATCGAGGACATCTATCAGACAGGCGGACGCAAAATGATACTTTTTGATTTTGCCTTTGCCAAATACCTGGCGACAGGACAACCGTTTATCGTCCAGTTTGACGCGATGGTAGTCCTCTCTCTGCTGAAGCATCAAGGAGCTTTCAAGTCTCTGGGCATACACGGCTATCTGACCAAATACCGAGAACTCATCATCCCTGCGCCGTTTGAGAGCGAAGAGAGCATATGGAAAAAGTCCTCGGGTAAATATTCTCTCTACCTCAAATATGGAGTTCAAAAGGTGACAATCGTCACGGTAGCAAACAGTTATGAATTTACGATAGATATGATTATTTTCGAGGCATTGCCGTTTTATGAGTGGAGTATTCTTGATGAAAATACAGACGATATGGATGACGAGGACGAAACCTCCCTCCAGATACCTGCGGCACACAGCAAATGAGGATGAGCTGCTATGTTCCCATCCTGACTCGGTATCCCCAAATGCCATTGCACAGGTCTAGAAAGAGGCAGTCAAGGCGCCACAACACCCTCACTGCCAATTTCCGATTATCACCTTGCGCAGTATAGCAAAGTCTCTCTTAAAACTTATTAAGATATAATTCCGTCTCTTGCGTCAGATGGGCAGATGGGAGAGTGGTTTAATCCAGTCGCCTGGAACGCGGCCGTAGGCAACTACCGGGGGTTCGAATCCCCCTCTGCCCGCCAGAAGCTATCATCTTAATAAATTATTGTTTAAAGTTTTTTCAATAAGAGTAATACACTCAGAAATGTTATTTTTTATATCCTTCCCAAAAAATCGTAAGACTTTCCAGCGGTTATTTTCAAGAAAATCATTAACAATTTTATCTCTTTTGGAATGACCCCATGAGAGCATGGGTGACTTAACGCCGATTGAATACTATGAAAATTACATCCAACAAGAAAGGGGTTTAATGGAACAGAAATGATGAGAAATTCTACTTATGAATTGTATGAAAAGATGGGGGTG
>DYNJ01000132.1 GCA_020721085.1 Sulfurovum sp.
TGCTTGCTATTTTGGGGTACATTCCCCAGCTCATAAGGCTCATATTGCCGCCTCCTCTTTGTGGATGAATACATACTTCTTGTCCAGAAAGTACTTGATGAGATAACCGATACTTAGACCTATAACTGCGCCAAGATACTTGGCATTTGGGTTGCCGGAAAGCGAGTCAAATGCGATCTCTGTTCCCCAAAAGATAATCGTCGTAAAGACCCCCATCAAAGAGTAGAGCAGAAACTTCTTCGCATCATCTCTCTTGTCTATGGGGGCATGGTAGAAGATAAATTTTTTATCCAAAATATATTTGACCACCAAACCGGCAAGTGTCCCAAAAAACATCGCCACATACAAAGAGCCAAAACCGTCATAGGCTCCAAAACTCAGGTATTGAAACAGGAGGTTAAAAATCGTGGAGATGAGTGCAAAAATAGTATATTTGAATGCTATCATCAGTAGAGTATCCATGCGAATGTGATCACCCATCCGATGAGCACCAGCTGCATAAAGCGGTCACTCATCACGATCTTTGTAGGGCTTCCGCTCTCTTGATCGAGAAAAGTGATCTGTAAATAACGCATTATCCCGATGATGACAAAAAGCCCCGTGAGATAGAGATTGTGCGTTTCGAGCCTTCCTGTCACTTCCGGCGAAACCGTATAGATAATATAGGCGACGATCACCACTGATGCCATGATCGCCATAGCGGTATCGAGAAACTGGAGATTGTAACCATCGATGACCTTGCGCATCTTTTTGCCGGTATCCAGAAAAATAAGGACATCATCTCTGCGTTTGGCAAGCGCCATAAAGAGTGCCAGCAAAAAGGTCATGATGACGATCCACATCGAAAGGGGTATGCCGGTGACAACAGAACCTATGAAAAGACGCAGTACAAACCCGACGGCAATGATCGTGATATCGATGATAGCGATATGCTTGAGACGCAAACTATAGGCGATATTGAGCAGCACATACCCACCCAAAATCGCCGCAGCCTCCAAAGAGAGGAGTGCCATCACAGAGAAGCCGGTTACAAAAAGTACCGCCATCACTATCAACGCCACCCTATTGGAGATGGCACCTGACGCAATGGGACGGTTTTTTTTCTTGGGGTGGAGCCTATCCTCCTCGGCGTCATGGTAGTCATTGAGCGTGTAGATAGCACTTGCCGTGAGTGAAAACGCTACAAAAGCAATACAAGCATTGAGCAGCAACGCGCCATCAGTAATCTTGAGCGCGAAAAAAAGCGGAAGGAAAATAAAAAGATTTTTGATATATTGCTGGGGACGCATCAACTGCAAGATACTTGACACGAAAATCCTTTTAGTGCATACTATTAAATCTACTCATTAAAAAGCAGTCGAGATTGCCACGCTTCTAGCAAAGCCCACGAAGACGGTCATTGCAAGAAGTTTACGACGAAGCAATCTAA
>DYNJ01000098.1 GCA_020721085.1 Sulfurovum sp.
GGACATAAAGTTTAGAGGTGATCTTTATATATTTCTTTAAGGTACATAACTGTATAATTAACAAATTATTAATGAAAGTTAAACAAAGAGAGTTATTGTCATGAAGAAAAGTTATATTATCAAGTACATGTTGTTCATTCTTCCTCTTTTGACGGTTACGGATATTCAAGCAAATATTCAAACCCAAAGATCTGAACTAAAGCGTTTAGATAGAGAATTATATGTGGTTCACGAGCAAAATAGGATGCTCAAAGAGAGGCTTTTGGCAGAAAAAGAGAAGATGTTCAACAATGGTCGTGTCAGCGCATATGAAAAAATGATCGAAACCTACCAAGCAAAAGAGGTCAGTCTCAAGCAAGAAAAAGCAAAGCTTCTCCAGATCAAAACAGAAGAAGAGCGAAGAGTCAGAGCATTGGAGCGGCAAATACCTTTGATGACAGGCGATATCATTGTTAAAATTGATCTCTCTGATCAGATTATGAATGTCTATAAGGGCGACACGCTCATTTACTCATGGTTCGTCTCAACCGCGCGCAATGGCTATATCACTCCATCGGGACACTACAAACCATATCACCGTGAAAAAATGCATTTTTCTAAACTCTATGATGATGCGCCGATGCCGTATTCTGTCTTTTTCAAAGATGGATACGCCATACACGGTACCGAATATGTACGCAGTCTAGGCTATATAGCCTCGCACGGATGTGTAAGACTGGAGACTACCAATGCTCAAAAACTTTATGACATCATCGGTCAACACGGCTACAACAGAACTTATATCAGTATCGGCGCGTAAGAGCATCTCTCGTCAATCTATTTTGATTTTTTCCTCTGTAGAAGTTTCTTATTTTGGGGGTTGTTCAGAAACGCTTCCATAGATTTATTTTGAGTGTGTTCAGTATCGGTTTTCGTCTTCTCTTTTGGTCTAGGTTCGGGATCGCTGATATTGATCGCGATAGGGTACTCATCGACAAAGATCTGCTTGATCGCAAGGAGCGGAAGCGATACGGTAGTGCCGAACTGCTCCGAGCCAAAACCTGCCTCAAAACTCAAATAATCTTCATCAAGATTTGAGGTCTCAAAAGTATAGCCGGACAGCATCAAAAGCACAGTATCGCCAAAATGTTGTTTGATGTTTGCGGGAAGTTCGGGAGCAAATGTCAGATGGCTGGTTTGGCATGTTATCGCGAACTCTTGATGGCTGTCAAAAAGAAAGTTTATTGTGTTTCTTAGATGGGAGGCGCTAAGTTTTTTAAATGCCTCTGTTTGAAAAAGTTGAAAATTCATATATCTCACTTTTGAGGTTTATTGATCTTGATCCAAATAGGATTTATAATCTCAAATCCTATCATAGCATTCATTAGAGCAAAGCCATCAAAACGGTTGATCTCATCTGCCCGGATGGCTTTTGGGGTCAAAAATCCTTCGTCGATCAGTCTGTTGCGCGTGGTTCCTTCAAGAAGCGGTTTTTCTGGTGTGATCCACTTGCCATGCTCCAAAAAGGCGATATTTGCTATGGCGGTGTCTGTCAGCAGCCCGTTTTTGACGATGAGAACAGCATCACATGCGCCACAAGAGGCGAAAAGTGCGTCCAGGGCGCTTCTGTCGGCATATTTGTATGGATAAGAGATGTCATCACAGTGCACAAGAGAGATAGTGTTTATAGACTTGGGAGTGTACGGAAGATACTCAATGCTTTCAACTTCACGCCCATAGATAACCCTGCACCGATAAAGCCCATCACTCGGTGGAGTTAGAAGTTCTGAGAGAACTATCTCTTTTGGTGATCCAAAGTGCGCACGATATGTTTGGTTGAGTCGTTTGGTATGATAGTCAAGATGCCATGCCATGCCGTCCTCGATACGGATTGTTTCCAGAAAAAGAGGGGAGGCGATTGAGTCAGGCATCAAAAACTCAGGTGTCAAAAAGATCGGTAGAGAGGTAGCGCTCCGCAGTATCACACAGTATAGTGACGATAGTCTTGCCTCGGTTTTCCGGGCGGCAGGCAATCTCAAAGGCCGCTTGCAGGTTAGCCCCCGATGAGATACCCACTAGCAGACCCTCTTCTTTGGCTGCTCTTCTTGCCATAGTAAATGCATATTCGTTGGCTACTTGGATAACCTCGTCGATGATGGTCGTATTGAGGATCTGGGGAATAAAACCTGCCCCGATACCTTGGATTTTGTGCGGACCGGCGATACCTCCGCTGAGTACCGGAGAGTTTTTGGGCTCGACAGCTACAGCTTGAAGTGCAGGAATGGAGCTTTTGAGTACTTCTGCTGTGCCGGTCAGCGTGCCTCCTGTACCCACAGCTGCCACCAAAATATCAATTTTTCCGCCGGTATCTTTGAGTATCTCCAGTGCAGTTGTGCGGCGATGGATGTCAGGATTGTCGGGGTTTTGAAACTGGTGCAAAATGATGGCATTATCCAGTATAGATTGCAGTTTTATCGCTTCGCTTATTGCGCCTTTCATCCCCTCTCCGGCAGGTGTCAGTACCAGCTCGGCGCCCAAATGTGCCAAAAGTTTTCTTCTCTCGATGCTCATGGATTCGGGCATAGTCAAGATGAGCTTGAGCCCTTTGGAAGCACAGATCGCGGCCAGTCCGATGCCTGTATTGCCGCTGGTAGGCTCGATGATCGTAGTATTTGGGGTGATCGTACCTGATTGGATGGCGCCATTGACCATATTTAAAGCGATACGGTCTTTGACGGAGCTTGTCGGATTCATAAATTCACATTTGCCTAAGATCACTGCACCGCTTTGCTCAGAGAGTTTCCGCAGTCTTACCAAAGGCGTGTTACCTATCAGTGCTTCGATGGAGTTGGCTATCATGTTTCTTCCTTTTTTGTTGTCTATGTGCCTGTTAACTGTCACCCAAAGGACTAAAGGAGCAGCTTTCGTCGTCATAATATTCGATTAAGCCCTCTTGTAGCTTATAATACCATCCGTGCAAAAAAAGCTCCCCAGCATCAACGCGTCTTTGGACGGCGGGATAGGTGAGGAGATTTTCAAGCTGAAATACGACCGAGATCCTCTCGGTATAACGAAGGAGCGCTTCATGATCGCTGGACGGCACACTCATCATCGCTATTTTCTTGGGCAGTTCACCGAGCTCCAGCCACTTGATCGTGTGGATATTTTCATCCGTCTTGGGGATATCTTTGTATAATGCAGCTATCGCTCCGCAATCAGAATGCCCGCATACGATGATATCTGTGATCTCCAGCACGCTTACGGCATATTCGATCGCGGAAGCTGTCGCATGGTAGTCTGCATTGGGGCTGAACGGCGCTACAAAATTGCCTATATTGCGCACGATAAACAGATCGCCCGGTCCGCTTCCCGTGATCATCGCCGGCATCACCCGTGAGTCGCTGCATCCGATAAAAAGCGCTTTTGGGTTTTGACCCTCTTTGCAAAGCGTCTTAAATCTATTTTCGTTTTGTTTGAACCTGATGCGTCTGAAAGCCTCATGCCCATCTGCTATCTCTTTTATTGTTGTTTCCGCCATAGCAGCTCCTTAAATCGCCGGATTTATCGACCATGAGAGCTTCTCTCCGGCCGACATCGGTACAACACCCTCATAGTTTTGAGGTATTGTAAACTCTTTTTGGAGCAGCACAACCTCTTTGTCAGGCGGAGTGATACCATAAATTTGCTGTGCATTGGCGGAGATGAAGTGTTGGAGATGTTCAAGCGGGGCGTTGTTTTGTATAAAAAGTTCTGCTAGCATCTGCAGTGCGATAGGAGCAGTAAATACGCCTGCCGCACATCCCGGGCACTCTTTGGACTCTTTGGGGTGTGGAGCGGAATCGCTGCCGAACATCACTTTGGGGTGTGCCGCAAGAGCAACTTTCAAAAGTGCTGCCCTATCCTCAGGTCTTTTGGCGATGGGTTTGCAAAAGAGGTGCGGTTGCAGCATCCCTCCGGCAACATCATCAAGGGTGATAATGAGGTGGTGTAGCGTGATCGTGGCATAGAGGTTGTCAAAGCGATCGAGTGCTGCGACGCTCTCTTTGGTCGTGATATGCTCCATGATGATTTTGAGTTTGGGAAAGTGCGCCGCCAATTTCTCGTAGATAGGGACAAATTCAGCCTCTCTGTCCATCACAAATCCGCCTGTTTCTCCGTGGATACACAGAGGAATCCCCAGATCGCTCATCGCTTGGAGGGGAGGGCGAAGAGTATCGATATCAAATCCGCTTACTCCTCCTTCGGAGTTGGTGGTAATGCCGGCAGGATAGAGCTTGATCGCAGTGATCTCGTCCCGCACGCTCTGTAAAAATTCTTTGGTGTATGTCGGCTTGAAAAAAAGTGTCATATATGGCATGAATGTCTCATCGCCGATACTCTGTATGATTCTCGTACGGTAATTGACAATATCCTCTTTGGTGGAGACCGGCGGTATGAGATTGGGCATGATCAGCGCACCGGCGAAATGACGCGCGCTCAGTGGCGCCACACGCCGCAGCATCTCCCCGTCCCGCAGGTGCAGGTGCATATCCAAAGGAGCGTACAGACTAATAGACATGAAAATCCTTGACTACATAATATAACTCTTCTGTTTTTGGAACAAACCAATATCGGATTTTTATTTTGCCATAATCATTGTTAATGTATGGTTTATGGAGTGAAAATTTCGGAGGATTGTAGCGGATGACGGGATAGTCTATACCGCCGGCAAAAAGCTGGTTGCATCTGAGTATCCTGGCAGTCGAGCTTGCCAATGCGCTCAGAGGATTTGCGGTATCAAATTGCCATGCGGCGTATTCTGAGCAGGTCGGATAGTAGCGGCAGCTTCCCGGAAGCATTTTGGATATGTACTGATAGGCTTTGATAGGCTGGAGAAAAAACTTTTTTGTCATAAGGCAATTATATAACCATATTGCTATGAGAGAGGTTTTGGCGGTGCGAGTCCAAATCAGTCATGCCGTACTCGAAACGGTATCCATGGATTCCGATTTTTCATTCCCAATTCATTTCAGAATCTAAAAATATTTAATCAGGAGTATTGCAATCGGCTTTCATTTTATATAAGGGCA
>DYNJ01000021.1 GCA_020721085.1 Sulfurovum sp.
TGCCTAAATTTGTGATACAAAGAATATATCGATTATTGAGAAAGTAGGTCAAATACGCTAAAATACATCCATTAAAACTCGGAGCAAAATCCCATGCTAAAACTACAAGACGAGAATACCTCTTTAAGAGCGCCGCTTCTCTTTATTGCTATTGCCTACATTTTTTCAATTGGGATGCGGATGTTTTGGGTCTATCATTTTCAAGGGGAGCCGCAGTTTTTCTGGAACGGTCAGCTGATGATCAATACCAACGACGGCTATGCCTTTGCAGAGGGTGCGCGCGATATCCTCCAGGGGCACCATGAGGCGGGCGATCTCTCATTGGTGGATTCTGCCATCTCCAAACTTACTGCATTTCTTGCCACAATTCTCCCAATCAGTTTCGAGACGCTGATCCTCTATATGCCTACATTTTTGAGCTCTTTGGTCGTCATACCGCTGATACTGATAGGTCGTGCTCTAAATCAAACCACGATGGGTTTCATCGCCGCGCTGATCGGATCTGTGGCGCACAGCTACTATAACCGTACGATGACAGGCTATTATGATACCGATATGCTCAACATAGCCCTTCCGATGCTGACGATGTATTCGCTCATACTTGCCCTCACACACCAGCGTAACCGATACCTGATCCCTATCACCGTCTCTATCACTTTGTATCAATGGTGGTACCCTTCGGCGTATGCGTTTGATACCGCTTTGTTCGCTATGATATTGGGCTACACGGTGATTTTCGATCGGCACAACCGTTTTTATTACAAAATCGCCCTTTTTGTGCTGATCGGAATATTGTTGTTGCCTCTTTGGGTCAAGATCGGATTGGCGCTGGCGCTATTTGCATTTTTGCATTTCGAGAGTAAATATTCCGAGAAACTTTTTTGGCCCCTGTTTGGTGTCATCGTAGGTGTATATTTTTTTACCGGCGGTATAGATGTGATCTGGGGATTGCTTGAGGGATATGTGTTTCATGGCGCAACCGAAAATACAGCCTTGTCATCACTTCAGTTTTATAATGTTACATCCACGATCAGAGAGGTGGGTCACATCCCGTTTAGTGTATTTGCCGAACGGATCAGCGGACACAAAGTCACATTTATTTTCGCATGTCTCGGCTATATTTTGGCGCTCATAGCCTATCGCCCTCTCATCGTAACGCTTCCTCTGGCGGGATTGGGGTTTATCGCTTTATTTTCAGGACTGCGATTTACGATCTATGCTGTTCCTGTGATGGCGATCGGGCTAGCTTATCTGCTGCTTCAGATCACGCAAGTGATAGAAAAAAGATGGCTTAGGGTTGTTGTGTTGAGCGTATTTACCGCAACAGCGCTCTATCCCAATTATCTGCATATCAAGGAGTATATGACCCCTACGGTTTGCACGGCAGAAGAGGTGAAAGCACTGGAGAAGCTTCGCTCAGTTGCGGGGAGGGAAGATTATGTCGTCGCTTGGTGGGATTATGGTTATCCGGTCCGCTACTACAGTGATGTCAAGACATGGATCGACGGCGCTAAACATAGCGGGGATGTCAACTATCCAGCCTCTTTTGTCTTGACTGCAACAGATCAGCTCTCGGCTGCCAATATGATGCGAATGTACACGGAATATATCGAAAAAGGCACCAGCGACAAAAACAAAACAGCGCCCACAGACTTTGAATATATGATGGCAAAAGAGGGATACACTGATCCGGATCTATTTCTGACCGCCCTATCGCTCCCAGAGACTGCCCTCCCGCCAAAAACCCGCGATATCTATCTCTATCTGCCTTGGCGTATGATGGGGATATTGCCTACGATCAAACTCTTTAGCAGTCTCGATCTTACTACGGGAAGACCGCTTGGTGAACCTTTTTTCTACTCTACAAACAATTTCAGGCAAGACGGGGATGCAATCTTGCTTGGGCAGGGTATCAAGGTGCTGCAGAGCGAAAATGCTCTCCAGATAGGCTCCCGCAAAGAGGCGATCGCACAATGGATCACTGTCGGGTATTCATCTGAAGGCAAAGTGGTCACAGATCAAAGAACACTTGATCCGTCAGCAAAATATTCTGTGATCTATATGCGCAGCTATAATGCCTTTTTGGTGATGGATCAGAGTTATCTGGATTCGCTTTTTATCCAAATGTTTGTGCTGGAGAGGTATGACCCGACTCTTTTTGAGCCTGTGGCACTCGATGCGATGACGAAGATATACAGGTTGAAGATTTGAATAAGCAAGAAGGAAGAAGGGTGCGGAAGAGTAGCTAAAGTTGCTCTTTTCTCTCCAGGAAACGATAGCAGACGGTGTAGAGTATGACAAAAATCAGTGCGGTGGCGAAATTGGCGCCGGAGTTATTGGCATACAATGTCGGCAAGAGTACAAAAGGAGCCGTACAAGCTGCTATCAAGACAGATGTCATCGGGTTGGAGCGGGTGATGTGTTTGAAGATGAGCATATGCAGGTGGCAGCCGTCCGGCTCAAGAGGTGATCTGCCGGCGCGAAGTTTGCGATAGACTGAAAAAACTACTTCCCAGACCGGATAGATCAAGACTGCCATCACAAACCACGGGCTGACTGTTTCGTTGGTACCGGACAAAAAGATACCGATCAAAGCTACGATAAACCCCAAAAGATAGGCTCCTCCATCACCCAAAAAGATTTTACCTTTGGGGAAATTAAATATCGAAAATCCCAAAACCGCCGAAGCCGTGACTGTAGTGATCATCACGATCTGTGTATCACCCACACTTGCCGCCACTACGCCAAACGAGATGAGCATGAGCAAGACTATACCAGAGGCGAGACCATTGAAACCGTCAATGATATTGACCGCGTTCATCATTCCAATGATTGCAAAAACACTAAAGATCATGCCGAGCCAGTATGGCATTGAGATGCCAAATCCAAGATAAGTGACGACAGAGCCAGTGAGCGCTACTGCCATAACCGCAGCCGCCAGCTGGAGCAGAAGTCGTGTGGCGGGCTTGAGAGAGCGGTGAAAATCCTCAAATATGCCACTGCCAAATGCGAGCAGTATGGAGATGAATAGCTTCCATCCAAAGGGGATGAGCAAGACCAAGAACATCGCGATGACGATCCCGATTCCGCCCGCCCGAGGTGTTGATGAGGCATGAAATCCTTGTGGCTTGTCGTCTGTGTGGAGATCTATAAAGAGATGATATTTGTGAGAGAAGTGGATGACGGCGTGCTGTATGATCCACGAAACGATCAATGCACTCAAAGCAATCCACACTATATCTTCCAAACATAACCTTTTCGCGCAATTTTAACACACTAGGCTTCAGATAAGGCAAAGGTATAGCGACTTCGTGCTATAATTTTTTTTATAGCATTTTTTAAAAGGAGTCAAAGATGTTGAAGAGATGGATGGCTGTGGTGTTGCTTTGCGCAGTTTCACTGTTCGGGATGAGTATATCTGAGCTCAACAAGGCTTCTAAGGATGATCTGATGCAGATCAAAGGGATCGGCGAGGTCAAAGCCAAAGCGATCATCGACTACCGCAAAAAGAAACCTTTCAAAAATTTCCAAGATGTCGAAGAGGTCAAAGGGGTTGGTCCTGTATTGGTTGATAATATCAAAAACAATGTGCGCTCCAAAGAGGGAGATGATAAAGAGTAATAACTGCGTCTTTATGAGAGGCGCTCTAAATTATAATTAGGGTATAATCGCCCTAAATTACACATAGGATTCTCATGATCACGACACGCTTTGCTCCAAGTCCCACAGGATATCTGCATATCGGGGGATTGCGTACCGCACTTTTTTCTTGGCTTTGGGCGCGCAAAAACGGAGGCACTTTTTTGCTGAGGATCGAAGATACCGACCTTTCTAGAAACAGCAAAGAGGCGATGGAAGCTATCATCAAAGCTTTTGGCTGGGTGGGTATGGAGTATGATGGAGAAGTCGTCTATCAATCGAAACGATTTGATCTTTATCAAAAATACATCGATGCTCTGCTCGAATCCGGCAAAGCGTATCGCTGCTATATGAGTAAAGAAGAGCTTGACTCTTTGAGAGAAGCTCAAATGGCACTAAAAGAGCGGCCTAGATATGACGGCAGGTATCGTGATTTTTCAGGAGCACCGCCAGAAGGTGTGGCGCCGGTGATCCGTATCAAAGCGCCTCTTGAGGGTGAGATCTCGTTTGTTGACGGAGTCAAAGGCGAGATTTCTATCGCCGCCAGCGAAGTTGATGATTTTGTTATCGCCAGAAGTGACGGTACGCCTACTTATAACTTCGTGGTAGCGATCGACGATGCTTTGATGGGTATCACTGATGTGATCCGAGGAGATGACCATCTGTACAACACTCCCAAGCAGATTGTAGTCTATAAGGCGCTTGGGTTTGTATTGCCACGCTTTTTCCATGTGGCTATGATCAACAACGAAGATGGCAAAAAGCTCTCCAAGCGCGATGGAGCTACCGATGTGATGGAATACCGAAATATGGGTATATTGCCCGAGGCGCTTTTAAATTTTCTTGTCAGACTGGGGTGGAGTCATGGTGATCAGGAGATATTTTCGATAGATGAGATGATAGAGCTTTTTGATCCGCAAACGATCAACAAAAGTGCCTCTTGCTACAACTCAGATAAGCTGCTTTGGCTCAATGCACACTATATCAAACAGATGCCCAATATAAATTTAGCAAAACTTCTTGAGGATTATGGTGTCAGAATCGAGGGGCATGATAAATTGGAGATGATCTTGGACGCCACCAAAGAACGGGGGAAGACGCTCGTCCAGATCGCCAGGCAGATTGAGATAATCCTTGCTCCGGCGCTAAATTTTGATGAAAAAGCGGTGGGCAAAGTCTTCAAATCAGATACTGTTGAGATATTGGAAGGATTTATAAAGATGCTGCAGGGCTGGGATAGAGAGCTTCATCTGCCTAGTGACTATCATGCGGTTTTGGAGTACTTCGTATCGACAAAGTCGATCGGATTCGGGAAGATCGGACAGCCTCTAAGACTTAGCCTGCTTGGTGAGCTTAGCGGTGCAGGACTTGATGAGATCATGGCGATCATCGGTGTCGATGAGACGGTTTTAAGAATAAACAGAGCTATCGATTTTATCAATAATGCCAAATAGCTAAGCTGTCAAGATCGGAAACACAAAGCTTACGGTGAATCCGTTATGGTTCGACAAGCTCACCACAAACAACAAAATCTCGTCATTCCGGACTTGATCCGGAATCCAACTCTTTTTATTTTTCTTCTTTTTCACTTTTTTAGATGAGAAGCGTCAAGGCAACGACAACAGCTTGTCGTAGATAGCTTCGGAATTAAAGGCGATGTGCATAGCACCGCCGCAGGCAACAAGAAGCGTCATCCTCTCGAACTGCGACGCGCTATTTCCGCGAGGTGAAAACCATATCAAAAGAGCGAAGCAAAGTGGAGCCATGCAGGGAAATAGCGCTACTTTTTGTCGTTTGGATGACAGTTGAAGTATTCATTTTGAACCCGTTTGGAGAGACGCCCTTATATCAAAGCGCGTGCTATCCTTTGTAATTTTCCAAGTATTTTGTATCGAAATTGTTGGATCTAAAGTCTTGATTGCGCATCATCCTGCGATGAAAATCGATAGTAGTTCTGATCCCGCTTACCTCAAACTCATCCAATGCCCTTTGCATTTTGGCGATCGCCTGTTTGCGCGTAGGAGCCCAAACGATCAGCTTGCCGATCATAGAGTCATAATGGGTGGGAATGGTATATCCCATAAAAGCATGGCTGTCGATACGGACATCCTTGCCGCCAGGTGCAATCCAATGCTGGATTTTGCCCGGTGAGGGAAGAAATGAGACAGGATCTTCCGCTGTGATTCGGCACTCGATCGCGTGCCCCTGGAGTTTGATGCTCTCTTGGGTAGGCAACGCTTCGCCCTCAGCCACACGGATCATCCATTCGATGATATCAAGACCGCTGACCTCTTCGCTGACACAGTGCTCGACTTGTAAGCGCGTATTCATCTCCATGAAATAGTAGTCTTTGTTTTTATCAACAAGAAACTCAAAAGTACCGGCGTTTTGATAGCCAAGATGCTTCGTCGCCTGGACTGCGGCGGCATGAAGAGCTTTTCTTTGAATGTCATCCAGTAAAATCGCAGGCGACTCTTCGATCAGTTTTTGGTGTCTTCGCTGCATTGAGCAGTCGCGCTCGCCTATATGGATAGCATTGCCGTGCGCATCTCCCATCACCTGTACTTCTATGTGGCGGGGATTGAGGATAAATTTTTCCATATAAAGAGCGCCGTCACCAAAAGCCGATAGCGCTTCGGCTTCACATGCCAAAAAAGCATTTTCGATATATGATTCATCCTCCACCACACGCATACCCCGTCCGCCTCCTCCGGCAGAAGCTTTGAGGATGACTGGGTAACCTATCGTTTTGGCAAGCTTCTTTGCCTCTTCGCCATCACTGACAGTTCCGTCACTTCCTGGGATAGTCGGTACGCCGGCTTCCGCCATAACCTGCTTGGCCTTTGATTTGTCGCTCATCATCTGCATGACCTCTACGCTCGGTCCGATAAAAGTGAGTTGGTGGTGGGCACAGATCTCTACAAATGTTTGGTTTTCGCTCAAAAAGCCGTATCCTGGAAAGATAGCGTCGCAGCCTGATACCTCTGCCGCAGTGATAATGGCAGGAATATTGAGGTACGAATCAGCGCTCTTTGATCCCCCTATACAGATCGCAGCATCAGCAAAACGAAGATAACTTGCCTCTTTGTCGCCTGTAGAATAAACTGCTACAGCCTCTTTGCCCATCTCTTTGATCGTTCGTATCGCTCGCAATGCAATCTCGCCTCTGTTGGCGATCAATATTCTCTTGATCTCTGCCATGATCAAGCTTTTTCTACGACAAAAAGAGGCATATCATACTCGACCACATCGCCGTCTTTGACCAAAATATCCAAAATCTTGCAATCGTACTCAGCCTCAAGCTCATTCATAATCTTCATCGCCTCAAGGATACACAAAACATCACCTTTGCTTACTTTGTCGCCGACTTTGACAAATACAGGCGAATCCGGCGACGGAGAGGCATAATAGGTTCCAACCATCGGAGAGGTGATGGTCTCTCCTGATATTTGGTTGGTTTTTGTTTCTTGGGCAGCCACAGCAGCGACCGCAGCAGGAGCCAATGGTGCAGAAACGGCTGTTGCTGGCTGTGGAGCTGCTTCTACGACAATATTTTTCGTATTTTTCTCCATCTCGATCTCAAAATCTTTCTGCTTGACTTGTATCTTGTCAACTTTGCTTTTTTCAAACACTCTAATAAGCTCTTTGATCTCTTCAAATTTCATGACATCTCCTATGGGCGGTTTAATATACGATATAATACCATAATCAACAATGGCTTATCCTAATAAAATTGGCTAAAATATGCAAAAAATAGATGAAAGCAGTCTATTTTGTTAACAAAAAGGAGATAAAGCGTGGGACTGAAATCAGACAGATGGATACGGAAACAATCAATCGAGAATGAGATGATCACCCCTTTTTGCGAAGGTTTGATCGGCGAGGGGGTGGTGAGTTATGGTTTGAGCAGCTACGGATATGATATCAGGGTCAGCGATGAATTCAAAATCTTTACCAATGTCAACTCGACAGTGATCGATCCCAAAGATTTCGATCATGCCAGTGTTGTTGATTTTCAAGGAGATGTCTGTATTGTGCCGCCCAACTCATTTGCCCTTGCAAGAACGGTAGAGTATTTTAAGATGCCTAGCGACACTTTGGCGATCTGTTTGGGCAAAAGTACATATGCAAGGTGTGGGATCATCGTCAATGTGACTCCGTTTGAGCCGGGATTTGAAGGCCATATTACTATAGAGATCTCCAACACGACGCCTCTGCCTGCCAAAATTTATGCCAATGAGGGGATAGCGCAGGTACTGTTTTTGCAAGGCGATGAGCAGTGTGAAACGACATATCGTGACCGCAAAGGCAAATACCAAAGCCAAACAGGGATCACTTTGCCCAGAATCCTCAAGAAGCATTAAAATAACGCTCTTAGCTAGGACTAAGCGGTATCTTCTTATAATTGAGGCTCCTGAAATAAATTCAGGGGGGCGGTTTCTTTGTCAATGTGAATTTGATTCGGAATCTAAAAAATATCTAATCAGAGAGTTTAGTTGTTTATTAAATACAAAGGGAGCAAAATCATGTTTGGATTTCTGTCAAATGTAGGAAAAAAATTGTTGGGCAAAGGTGATGACAGTGCAGCGATCAAAGCGGAGATCGAGAGTTCATTCAAAGAACTTCCTGTCCAAGGGCTTGTTGTAGAGGTTGCCGGCGATACTGTGACGCTCGCAGGAGTGGCGTTGGATACAGCAACTAGGGAAAAAGCGATACTGATCGCCGGAAATATAGAAGGCATTGCCAGTGTCAATGCTGATCAGCTGGTGACGCCAGAGATCATCGCTGCAACAAATACGAGAGATATTCCGGAGCCACGCTTTTATGCTATCAAAAAAGGTGATACTCTGTGGGCTATCGCTCAAGATTTTTACAAAGATGGTTCAAAATATCCGGTCATTGTAGAGGCAAATCTAGAAGTTATCAAAGATGCAAACAAAATATACCCAGGGCAGTCGATCAGGATCCCAGAACTGACTTGATCATATCCTCAGCCTCTATCTAGCTCTGAGTTTTTTGCTTTTTTGCAAAAAGAGTTTGAGAGATGCATTGGATCGGTGATCCATGCGATATTGGATATGCTCAAGATACCAGAGCAGTTGCTGTGGAGTGATATCTCTTTTGTATGCCTCTTTTTTGAGAATCGTCTGAGGGATTTTGATCTTTTGTTGTGCAAAAAGCTGTGCAAGTGATCTGATCTGCTGCCCATACTTGTTGTAACAAAGTCTAGCGAACACAAAAGGCAGGTCTGTCTGCTTTTTCCACTCTTTTGAGAGATCTATGCCTTTTTTGCCAGATAAAAAATAGCGAAGCGCTTTGTCTCCTATCATAACCTTCCCATGAAGACCAAGTATCTGTGCCAAAGCATTTGAAGTAGCGGATTCAAAGTCTATCTCATCAGTACCGGGGGTGACCAAAACGCTATACACGGGTCCATCGGCGATAATGCCCAGATCGGTACAGCGGCATCCGCGAGAGGCGATACTGGATATAAAGGCGGCATGGACAGAGCGCTTTTTGAAGGCGAGATTGATTCTGCTCGGTACATCTTTTTTGTATCGAAAGGATTGTTTGGTTTGATCGTTGGGCAGTGTTCGTTTGAGAAAAAGTTGAAAAGGCAGAAGATTGAGGTAGTTGATAGAACCAAAAATCACATACAAACCTTTTTTACTAATTGATCACTTGTCGCTGAATTACCCAGAGGGCTTGATTATAACAAAATAGTACTGCCAGATTGTTGAGTGGCTCTTTAAGCTGTTATATAGAGAAGAGTTTTTATAATCTATCAATTAATTAAAGGTATGAAATTATGGTAAAGGTAGAATTTTTGGGTCCGATCGGCAGGGCGCCAATGGAGATAGAGGCGGCAACACTCAAAGAGGTAGCAGATATTTTAAAAACAGACGATGCACTTTTGGGCTGGTTGCCAAAATGTGCGGTAGCGCTCAATGATACCATGGTCAATGATCTGCAAACGGCCTTAAAAGAAGGCGACAAGATCTCGATCCTGCCCCCTGTGTGCGGAGGATAGCCGATGGAGCTTCATCACGGACCGCTCGATGTGAACGAGATATTTGGACGATGGCTTGCGTCTGAGGCGAACTCCAACTTTGGTGCTTTCGTCTCTTTTGTAGGTACTATTCGAGCAGAAAATGGGATAGAAGCGCTTAGTTTTGATATCTATGAGCCGATTTTGCAGCAATGGTTTGACAAGTGGCAAGAACGCGCAAGACAGCTAGGAGGTATCGTAAAAATAGCCCATGCCGTCGGTGATGTTCCTGTCCATGCCTCATCGTATATTTCGGCTGTCTTTTCTCCAAAGCGCAGAGTGGCTCTGGAGCTGATTGATGCGTTTGTCGAGGATTTCAAGGCGAATGCGCCTATCTGGAAGTATGATGTAGCGGACGGAAAACGGATCTATGCCCAAGACCGCAGTACACCGATGGACGGAGCAGGCCTGTTGAGTTGAGTCCAAACCCAAATAGGCAAACAGAAAGGAATTTGGCATATGTTGCACTTTGATGAATCGATCAAAATCATTGATGAGCTAATGATAAAAACACACAAAACAAAGAAGCTCTATCTGTGTGACGCACTAGGATATGTACTGGCTGAGGATATCATAGCCGACCACAACTCTCCGGAGTATCCTACTTCTGCCATGGACGGATATGCATTTAGGTATGCAGATATTGAACTAGGGAGATTGCGTATATCTGGGATTAACCCCGCAGGAAGCGATCTGCGTGATGAGGCGGGAGTCGGTGAATGTATCAAAACCTTTACCGGTTCGCTGATGCCAAAAGGCAGCGATACACTGATACCTATCGAAAATGTGAAGGTTGATGGAGATGAGATCATCATTAAAGAGCCTGTTTCTATGGGCTTTTCTGTCCGTGAGGAGGGCGAGAATTATACCAAAAACCAATGTCTGATCTCCAAAGGAACAAAGATCGATTTTGCCCAAATCGGTGTGATGGCATCTCTCAATATATCATCCCCGCTTGTTTTCGCAAAACCCACAGTTTCGATCATCTCAACCGGCAGTGAACTGTTGGAACTTGGTGAGCTGCAAACGAGTGATGCTCAGATCAGAAGCGCCAATAACTATATTTTGGAGGCGATCGTCCAAAAGTATGGCGGTATGCCGGTACAGCACGGCTGTATCAAAGATGACAAAGAGAGTATCACTGCTGCTATAGCGGACGCGCTTGCTCAAAGTGATATTGTCGTGACGACCGGCGGCGTGAGTGTGGGTGATTTTGATTTTGTCAAAGATGTGATTTATGAGTTGGGATGCGAAGTGCTTTTCAAGGGCGTACATATCAAGCCGGGACAGCATATCATGGTGGCGCGTAAAGGTGATAAATTTATCGTCGGCTTGCCTGGGTTTGCCTACTCATCGACAGTGACAGCGCTGCTCTATCTAGTCCCGTTGATCACCAAACTGCAACACGGCACATTCGCGCTTCGCAAACTCAAGGCGACACTCAAAGAGCCTTTTGCCAAACGAACTAAAAAGGCGGAATTCACTGCCTGTAATCTCACTTTTGCCAGCGGTGAATACTTCGTGGACTTTCAAGACAAAAAGGTCGGTTCAAGCGCTATTTTGACCAATATGCTAGGCTCTACAGCACTTCTGATCACACAAGAAGAAGACACCAGCAAGTCAGCAGGAGAAGCCGTAGAGGTCTTGCTGCTGTATTGAACCTTAATTTGAACTCATTTTGGGTACAATCTAAATCATTATAACGCCAATAGGTGATACCGAAAAGGGTACAGATGCATAAAATGTTTCGCAAAAAAGAGTACGACATTTCCGATAGTCAGTTTGAGAAAAAGCTGGGCGCATTGGCGCTTGTCATGCTGGGAGTCGGAGGAACTATCGGTGCGGGCATCTTCGTCATCACCGGCAAGGCGGCAGCTACTATGGCAGGACCGGCTATCGTCCTGTCTTTCATATTTGCAGCTGTTGCAGTCGGAATATCGGCTCTTGTTTATGCGGAGCTTGGCTCAAGCATCCCTGTATCCGGAGGAGCATATAGCTACACATATACCACGCTTGGTGAATTTGTGGCGTGGATCGTGGGGTGGAACCTCATCTTAGAATATGGTCTTATCGTCCCTGCGGTCTCTACGGGATGGTCGGGATATTTTCGTGGGTTTATAGAAAATGCCTTCGGGGTACACTTCCCTCTGGCAATATCTGGTCCGTTTGACCCCACCAAGGGAACCTATATCGATATGTTCGCACTCATGATGTCGGTAGCTATCTTCACGCTTTTGACTCTAGGTATCAAAAAAAGCGCTACGGCAAATACAGTGATTGTCACTATCAAATTGGTGGTGCTTGGATTGTTTGTTTTTGTGGGCATCAAATATATCGATTTTGGCAATCTGGATAACTTTACGCCGTTTGGGTGGGAGGGCGTGCTGGGTGCGACTTCACTGATCGTATTTGCCTACCTGGGTTTTGACGCGCTGTCAACTGTCGCCGAAGAGACCAAAGATGTACAAAAAAATCTTCCCATCGGACTGATTGGTTCATTGGCTATCAGTACACTGCTTTATATTGTGGTCAGCTTCGTACTGGTTTCTATCATCCCATACGACAAGCTAGATGTCCCGGACGCTCTTGCTTTCGCGATGTATCAGCTAAATGAGCCGGTTGTCGGTATGCTGATTGCACTCGGCGCAGTCATCACCATCACTTCAGTACTGATAGTTATGGGCATCGGGCTGACTAGGGTTGTGTACGCATTATCGCGCGACGGCTTGCTTCCCAAAGGCTTGGCAACGCTTCATCCCAAGACAAACACGCCTTATAAGATCACCATCATAGCTGGCATCATCACAAGCTTTATCGCCGGATTTGTCTCTTTGGGGGTTTTGGCAGAGCTGATCAACATCGGAACGCTTTTTGCCTATTTTATGATAGGAGTAACCGTGATCATCCTACGCAAAAAAAATGATCCAAGACTGAAAATAGGTTTCAAAACACCGTTTGGAGCTGTATTACTGCCTTTAAATCTCATACTTCTGAGTGTCATAATGTATGGTCTTTCTATGGACACTTGGGTGAGATTTATCGTTTGGAGCGGAGTCGGTGCGCTGATATACTTTCTTTATGGCATCAAAAACAGCACACTCAATAGAGCAGAAGAGGATTAATATGATATCTACGATGCGTCAAGTACTCACCCTCCCTGTGATCGTGATCGCTATGGGATATTTCGTCGATATTTATGATCTGATACTTTTTGGGGTTGTCAGAGTTGAGAGTCTGACAGAACTTGGACTTGATAAAGACGGAGTGATGAGATGGGGGTCGATCATACTCAATATGCAAATGGCGGGCATGCTTCTCGGCGGGATATTGTGGGGAATATTGGGCGACAAAAAGGGACGGATGTCTGTGCTTTTTGCCTCTATTATCCTCTACTCAGTGGCCAATACGCTTAATGCCTTTGTGGCAAGTGTGGAGCAGTATGCTCTGCTTCGTCTCATTGCCGGCATAGGGCTGGCAGGAGAGCTTGGAGCCGGCGTGACTCTGGTGGCCGAGATACTGCCAAAGCAGCTCAGAGGATACGGCGTGATGGCTATAGCGGCTTTTGGAGTGCTTGGCGTAGTGGCGGCAAATATCGTCGCCACTCATTTTGACTGGAGAAATGCCTACATCTTTGGAGGACTTCTAGGCTTTGCGCTGCTGTTTTTGCGCTTCAAGGTACGAGAGTCGGAAATGTTCACGCATCATGTCAGCGATGATATCAAAAGAGGCGATTTCTTTTCTCTGTTTAAAAACAAAAGATTATTTGCCAAATATATCAAAGCCATCCTTATAGGCGTGCCTCTTTGGTATGTGATCGGTGTGCTTGTGATGTTTTCTCCTGAATTTGCCATGGCTCTCGAGATAGATGGCAAAGTAAGCGCCGGAGAAGCTTTGATGTGGTGCTATATCGGACTCTCTGCCGGCGATCTGGCTAGTGGATTTTTGTCTCAAAAACTCCAAAGCAGAAAGAAGGCTTATACTATATTTTTAGTCATTTCGGCATTCTCGGTACTGTACTACTATACTCTACAAGGAGCAAGTATATCGCAGTTTTATTTTGCTATGTTTTTGCTGGGTACTTTTTGCGGATATTGGGCGCTCTTTATTACCATGGCGGCTGAGCAGTTCGGCACCAATATCCGTGCTACGGTTGCCACTACTGTACCAAATTTCGTGCGAGGTTCTGTAGTGCCTGTAACATCCAGCTTTATGCTGCTCAAGGACTCTTTAGGGGTCCTTGGAGCCGGTGCCGCAGTAGGAACCGTCGTCTTTGCATTGGGATTTGTAATGCTCTATCTGACGCATGAAACATTTTATAAAGATTTAGATTATGTGGAGGCTTAGTCGGCTCTGCGCATATCGACCATGACAGAAAGTTTGCTTGTGCCGCTGCCGAATATCACCCCCTTAAGCGGTGCCACATCTCTATAATCCCGCCCGTATCCCAAAAGGACATGGTGCTCTTTGGGTATCATATTGTTGGTGGGATCAAAAGAGATCCATCCGGCTCTCGGGATATAAAGTGCAAACCAGGCATGAGAAGCATCTGCGCCAAAAAGCTTCTCTTTGCCATCAGTAGGAACAGTTTCGATATATCCGCTCATATAGCGCGCCGGCAAGCCGATAGCCCTGAGAGCCGATATGGCAAATTGCGCGAAATCTTGGCAGACACCCTGTTTGGCTTCAAAAATCTCCTCGATCGGCGTAGTTACATCGCTGAAACCCGATACAAATTTGAAATCCTCAAAAATACGCTCCATAAACTCATATCCGGCCTCAAAAAGATCACGATCGGGATGAAATGATGCAAGTGCATATGTCTGTATCTGCTTGGAGCCTTTGGGGATGCGCTCAGAAGCAAACAAAAACTGCTTTGCCTCAAGATCACCGTATTCAAAACTGGACAGACGCGCCAATGCCTCACGATAGGTCATACTGTTTGATTTGATCTGCGCAATCTGCGCTTCGATCACTTCTGGGTATATCCGGACTTTTGATTTGCCTGTGACGACCAATGAATGGTGCGATTTTCGTATCAAAAGATGGGTATTAGTATTACCGAATTGATCGACAAACTCACTCTCTTCAAAACTTTCCGGCTCTGTTTCCATCGTGAAGCTCAAAAGTTGTTGGCTATTGCTTTGCCTGGGTTTGAGTCTGGAGATATTGTGGCTGAATGTGACCAAGTTTTGATAGCGAAACAGGGTTTTGTGATAGATTTCATAGATCATAGCTACTCATCGGTATGGGAAAAATATGTCTTTGAGAACTCTTCTGCACCTGCGCTGAAGAGTTTGAAAAGCTGGGATAAAATCTGATCTAATTGGCAATAGGTCGCCTCCTCTTCTGCTATTTGTATCAGCGCATGGACATCTGCCAATCTCAAAAGCGCATAGGCTCTAAAAATAGGCTCCTCGTAGGAGGCAAGATGACTTTTTGATTTAGGCAGCGTCTTAAAGTCTTCCAATATCTCATTGGCAAGATAGATTAATGATTTTGGAAACTGAGTATTGAAAATCAAGAACTCTATCACATTTTTCAGTCTCAAAGCACTTTTATACTGGGCTCTATAGCTATTGTAACTCTCGCATGAGTTGAGTATTCCCTCCAGAACATCAGAACCGACAGACTTGTCAAGCTTGAAACAAAGGAATGATCTGGTCTTCGAGATCAGCAGCAGCGCACTTTCGATCTTGTGTCCGATATTAAACACTATCAGCCCCTGCTCTTTAAACATGCTCTCTTCTATCAGCTCTTTGTATGCCATCAGATGGATGAGAAGCGTATCCAATCCATCGATCAAAAATGCGCTGTTTAACTTGCCGGATTGGTATATGCAGTTTTGCCACTCTTTGTGCATCTTATCAAAAAACCTCCACGACTCGATTGCCAGCAGACTTTTGACATTGATATGTGAATTGGTCAACAAGGAGATCGTAAAAGAGAGGGATCCTGTCCTGTCAGTATCTTTGATCACAGAAATAATCTCAAGGATAGCGTCAATCGGCTCTTCTTCATCATTCCGCAAAAATCCTGGATACGTCATCGTAAGGTGTGTCAGTGCATTTTGCAAAATCTCCTGATATGCCTGAGAGAGAGTCTCTTCGTCCCGATAGAGATTGATCTTCTTCTTGAGTACATAGCGCACAAGCCTGGCTGTGATAATAGACCTGGCGACATATCTTCCCAGCCAGTAGAGATTTTCAGCTTTTTGGGTCGGCACATTCCTGATAGAAGTATCAGTGTAGGGAGTATACTTGAGGATATTGGACGCATCGCTTTTGTCAGGTTCCCCTAATACCCAAAGATCTTTACTTGTGCCCCCCTCTTTAGAGGAGACCAAAAAGGCATCTTTGGCGGCCGAAACCCTTACCAGCCCTCCATCCATAACGACATAATCATCCTCTTTCCGCAGACTAAATCCCCGTATGACAGCATTTCTGGGTTCAATATGGCGGTTAGCGTAATAGGGTGTCGTCGAAAAGCTGATCTCTTCTTGGGCTACATACTGATGTGGATTTTGTATCAGTTGCTCTTTCAAATCCTGCAGCGCTTCATAGGATAGATTTTTGCCGAAATAAGCCTGCGACAATGACTCCGGATTGATTTTTTTGATGATCAGTCTATCCAGATTCTCAAGGACAAAATCAAGCTCTTTTTGCTGTCCGCACCACCAGGTCGCGATCTGCGGCAAGAGGAGCTCTTCATTCAAGAAATATCTGCATATACTCTCCATGAAAGGATTAAGTCCGATATTTTCCAGCGCCGCACTGCCTATAGGGTTGATCATAGTGATGCCGCCATGGCGCATCACATCCACAAGACCGGCGACACCGAGCCTTGAATCGCTTCTGAGCTCCAGCGGATCACAAAAACGGTCATCTACTCTTCTCAGAAGGGTGGTGATCCTCTTGAGCCCTCCCAAGCTCTTGAGCCAGATAGCGCCATTCTTACTAAGCAGATCATTACCTGTCACAAGATGGATTTCCAAAAACGAACTGAGTAGAGCATGCTCAAAATAGGTTTCATTGTGCGATCCAGGCGTCAACAGTGCAGATGCGGCGCTCTCTTGGTGCGAAAGTCTCTTGAGCAGATTTTTGAACTCTTCGATAAATCCTGATATCTTCCTGGCGCCAATCCCGGGAAAAAGCTCTTGTGAAATGGCATTGATCGTCAGCCTATTTTCGATGGCATACCCCAATCCAGAGGGTGCCTGCGCCCTATCGCTGATCACCCACATTTTGCCATCCGGTCCTCTTGCCATATCAGCAGCATAAAAATAGAGATGAAAATTATCCTGTATTCCCATACTGTGAAGCTCAGCAGAGAACCCTTGATGGCCGAAAATAATCTCTGCAGGAATGATATTGTCTTTGAGAAGATTTTGAGCGCCATAGAGATCTCTCAAGATCATATCCAACAGCTTTGCTCTTTGGCGGAGTCCTTTTGCGACATCGCTCCACTCTTCTTGTGTGATGACAAACGGGATAGGGTCAAGGCTCCATCTGCGTCCCTCTATACCCTCCGGAGTGTCATAGATGTTGTAGGTGACGCCGTTGTCTTCAAGATGCCAATTGATCTGGGACTGATAAGATTCGATTCCGTCAAAACCGGCTTTCTCAAGATGTGTGATGATTGCACTCCAATGGGAGCGTATAGTCTTGTTTTGATCGAACACCTCATCAAAAGAAGCTTCTGAAATATAGTTATCGACTGTTGTCATCTATGCCTGCGTCCACTTTCTGCGAAGATCAAGCGTATGAGGGTACTCTATGCTTTGCGGCACCTCTTGATAATAAAACTGCTCATGAGCGCTGTTCGGCTGCATCACCACCGCTCTTTTGGCGCCGTTGATATAGACGCTTTGCTCGATGATATGTGCCGGCACCTGTTCTATCTCGCCTTGCGTGTGGTTGAAGTCCCAAAAACGATTGATCCGTCTTGACTCGGCTTCATAGCTGTTGACAGGGAAGGTGTCATAGCTTCTGCCCCCCGGATGTGAGACGAAATAGGTCATGCCGCCGATGGAGCGGTTGTTCCAAGTATCCACTATATCAAACACCAACGGTGTATCCACTCCGATAGTCGGATGTAGCGCCGACCACGGCTGCCATGCTTTGTACCGTACGCCTGCGACAAACTCACCCTCTATACCGGTAGGATTGAGCACGATAGCTACTGCGTTACATGTCAGTCTGTAGCGTTCCGGTGTAAAGTTTTGAACCTTGATCTGTACTCTCTCAAGTGAGGAGTCCACATAGCGCGCAGTTCCCTGCGAACTGCTCTCTTCGCCCAGAACATTCCATGGCTCTATCGCCGCGCGAAGTTCCAAATGGATATTTTGTACAGTACACATGCCGTACAGTGGGAATCGAAACTCAAAAAACGGATCAAACCAATCCAGTTCAAACGCATATCCTTCGCTGTTTAAAAAGGTGACAATGTCTTTCAAATCCTCTTTTACATAGTGTTCAAGCAAAAATTTGTCATGCAGCTGCGTACCCCAGCGGACAAGCTTGTGGCGGTATGGTTTGCGCCAAAACAAAGAGACCAGTGTACGCACCAGAAGCATCTGCAAAAGCGCCATTTGCGGATGCGGAGGCATATCAAAAGCTCTCAGCTCCAAGATGCCAAGCCTCCCTGAGCTTGAATCGGGCGAATAAAGCTTGTCTATACAAAACTCGGAACGGTGCGTGTTGCCAGTGATGTCTGTGAGCATATGGCGGAACAGCCGATCAGTCAGCCAAAATGGAACTTCACTGTTTTGCGGAAGCTGAGAAAAAGCAATCTCCAGTTCATAAAGGTTTTCAATTCTCCCCTCGTCCACGCGCGGCGCTTGTGAAGTAGGTCCTATAAAAGCTCCCGAGAAGAGATAGGAGAGCCCGGGATGGTGCTGCCAAAATGTGATCAGGCTTCTAAGCAGTTCAGGCCTGCGTAAAAGCGGGCTGTCTGAAGGCTTCAGCGCGCCTATAGTGACATGGTTGCCTCCGCCGGTACCTGTATGTTTGCCGTCAGTCATGAACTTTTCGGTACCAAGCCGTGAATGTCTGGCATCGTCATAGAGAGCCAGCAGGTTGTCGCTCAGTATTTTCCATGAAGTAGCGGGCTGGATATTGACCTCTATCACACCCGGATCTGGGGTGACTTTGATCAGATCTAGCCGCAGATCATGTGCAGGCTCATACCCTTCGATTACCACTTTGATATCCAGTTTTGCCGCAACTGCTTCTATGGAGGCGATGAGATCCAAAAAGGCTTCAGTATTGTTCAGTGGCGGCAAAAAGAGATACAGTTTGCCATCGCGCACTTCGCAGCACATAGCTGTTCTTACAAATACACAGGCTTGGCCTGTCTGTTTTGGCGCAGAAGTGTTGATATCAGCGCATCGCTTCTTGGCATTTTCGAGATACTCTCCCAG
>DYNJ01000022.1:0-4840 GCA_020721085.1 Sulfurovum sp.
TGCTCCTGCTTCACAAGTTCCTGTGATTGCAGATGTTTGTTCAGATGCGTTAATAGTATCATTTCCTGCTATTGTATTGATTAGCGGCACTAAAACTACTGTATCTTTAATGAAGCTGTCTGTTGCCTGAACTGCTGAGTTGCCCGCACGGTCGCTTACATTTGCCGTCATATTCACAGTTCCTTGCGGAAGTGTTGTAAGGTTGTCTACAGGAACCGTTACGCTATAAGCATTTCCTGTCACTGTTGCCGTGTAATTAGTTCCGCCAACATTTACGGTTACAGTTTGACCGGGTTCAGCTGTCGTTGTTCCGTTCACTACCAATGGAGTTCCCGCTTCAACTGCATTTAGAATATCATCGGATCCTATATTACTCACGGTGATAGATACTGTCGGAGCTACATTGTCAAGCGTTACAGGGTGCGTATCGTTTGCGCTGTTTCCGGCTGTGTCTGAGACATTTGCCGTGACAGTAAGCGGTCCGTTGGATAAAGTTGAGACATTTGCTGTTGTCGTCCATGAGCCATTGGCTTGGACGATTGCCGTAGCAGTAACACTATTGGAGCCGCCGCCGATCTCTACCTCTACCGTTCGGCCTTTTTCTACGCCTGTCGTTATTCCGCTTATAACTACAGCGTTGTCTTCGCTTGCGTTGATGATATCGTTCCCCCCGATAGGACTGGATATGGTGATAGTCGAAATATCACTGTCGACAGTGTATGTTTCCGTATCGGCTGCGGTTGTTCTGTTGCCTGCGCTGTCAGCCGTGGTGACAGATGCATCGATCGTCCTGTCGGCATCTGCAGCCAGATCATTGCCGGGTACGGTGATACTGAAGGTTTTGTTATCAGTCACTTTGCCGGTGAAGTCCGTATCGTTTACCCTCAGAGTGACCGTGTCGCCTGCCTTGACATCGCCGCCTACGCTTCCGGATACAGCAATGTCTTGCCCGGCTTCATCGACATTGATGTAGTCATCCGCTGTGATATTGGGATTCAGCGTGATGAATGCCGCCGGGGGCAGGGTATCGACTGTAATATTTTTTGTGATGGTTGTGCCGCCTGAAGCGATCGTGAGGGTTTCGGCGCCTTGGCCCATGGCCGCTATGGCTGCCGGCGAAAGAGTATAGCTCCAGGTCGTACCGTCCACGGTAGCGCTTTTGCCGTTGACGGTGACAGCGGCATCCGGCTCGCCGGTGCCTGTGAGTGTCACGCCTTTTGAAGCCTCCGATGCGTTGATGATGTTATCTCCCGCTACTGTATCGATGGTGACATTGGCATCTTTGACAGTGACAGCAACCGCCTGGGATGATCTGTTGCCCGCTGTATCGGCTGCAGTGACGGTGATATCGTAGGTATTGTCCGCCCCGCTGTCGGCAGGCGCTTCAAAATCCGGACTGTTTTTGAATGTTACTTTGCCGGTCGCAGGATCGATATCAAATCTATCCGCATCCACACCCCCAAGAGTGTAAAGATAGGCTCCGTTACCGTCTGCCGCCGCCGCAATGGTATATACCGGTGTAGCGGTGCGGACATTTTCATTTGCATTTACAGTTTCGCTGCTGGTGATATCCGGAGCTGCGGTATCAAGCGTGAAGGCGAGAGTCGCAACCGGTGAAACATTCCCGGCCGCATCTGTCTGTCTGGCTTGGATGGTGTTCGCGCCCTCGACTGCCGTCGGCTTGGTCCCGCTCCAGGCTGAGCCGTTGAGAGTGTATTCGACCTTTGCACCGGTTTCTATGCCGGCGAGATTGAATGTTCCGACATTGGTGATACTATCTGTCCCGCTGCTTCCGCTGTCCGTGTCCAGTGTGAGGGCCGGCGCTATCGGCGCTATCGTATCCGCAGGCGGAGGAGTCGGAGTGTCACCCCCGCCTCCTCCCCCGCCGCCGGCTGCTGCACCGACTCCTGCCAAAGCCAGCCCTCCGACCAGCCATGTCATACCGGAGCCGCCGCCGGTTAAAGCCTCTCCGGCACCGCTCGACGCTGCCTCAGCGCTGCTGCTTGCAGCAGCATCTTCCGCTGATGCCAACTCTTCTACTTTAGCAGGTTTTTTCTTTATATTTTTGATCTGTTTTTTTGATAAGAACATTTATTCTCCTAAGATATCAATGATATATTATACTACCTTATCGGTTATTTCGGATATATTATTTTGAAGAAAATGTCAAGTTTCTATTTGATTTCTCTTCTATCCCGCTTGTGCCAAATCTGCGTGCAAGCTCCTGCTTGACCCTGTCTGGCGATATCTCTCTCGAACCGAGACCTACCAGGGAGTGATACAGCAGATCAGCTGCTTCGTAGATCACCTGCTCATCGCTCTCTTCGTTGATAGCGACGCAGAGTTCATCTGCCTCTTCACGGATTTTTTCTCGGAGCGAGGAGGGGTTATCAAGCAGTTTTTTGGTCCATGACTTGACATCGTCTGTACTGTTTTTGCGCTCCAGTATCGTATGATAAAGCGTATCTATGACACCGTACACAGCGTTTGTGTCGATCTCTTTGTCATACACTGTTTGACCCTGTGTGACAGAGGTGAAAAAGCAGCTTTTGCGGCCTGTATGACAGGCAACGCCTTTTTGTGCCACTTTGAGCAAGACCGCATCGGCATCGCAATCGAGAAGGATATCTTTGATCTCTTGCGTGTGCCCCGATGTTTCGCCCTTTTTCCAGATGCGCTGCCGGCTTCTGCTGAAGTAGTGCGCGTATCCTGTGGCGAGCGTGCGTTCATACGCCTCTTGATCCATATAGGCAAGCATCAAGATCTCGTTGCTTTGGGCATCTTGCGCGATAGTCGCGATCAGAGGTGTTTTGTGCCAGTCTATCTGCATCTTGATCCTTTTATGCGGGGTTACTGTTCGGCTGACCTGCTTGAGATATTTTCGGCGCGATCTTTGGCTGATCCGCCGTTGCTTTTCGCATCAATCCAGATATTCGGCACTGCGCCGCCCGGTGTGAGGAATATCTGTGCATTGGTGTTGACTTTGAGCGCTTCGTTGAACTTGGCTTGGGTTTTGATCTGTTCAAGTTCGATGAGCCTTGGTGTCAGCGAATCAGAGATCAGCTTGTTGGCTTTGGCTTGCTCCTGCGCTTCGATACGGATCTTGTCCGCCTCTCCCTGCGCTTCGATACGGTTTCTTTCTGCTTCGCCTTTGGCTATCTCGGCCTTTCGCTGAGCCTCTTGTTTGGACTGCTCTTTTTGCTGTTCTGCGATAGTAACCTCTTGTTTGGCGATCTGGACGCGCTCGATCTGATTCTTGATCTTTTCGGGAAGATTGATCGTTCTGAGCTCCACGGATGTCAGCTCGACCGGTTTGTCTGCGATCAGATCAACACTTTCTTTGACCTTTGTTTCGATAGCCGATGCGATCTGGTTGCGCATTTCAGGGAGCTGTTCGGCGGTATATTGTCCTACTACATCACGGACGACCTCTCGTACTTTGGAGTTGATGATCTTCTCCTCCCAGCTATCCCCCCATTTTTCGATAGTCGCAGGCGCTGATTGGGCTTTGAGATGGTACTGTACGGCCAGATCGATATTGACTGTCAATCCTCTTTTGTCAAGCACAGAAATAGCGGGATTTCTTTTGAGTCCCCCCTCGAAGCTTCTGTATCCGTCGCCAAGCTCTGTATTCTCCTCGTTGCTGTATGTGATCAGTCTGATTCGGGTATTGACGGGAATGATCTTTTGAAAGACAGGTACATAAAAGTGTAGCCCGGCTTCAAGCGGTTTGGGATCAAATTTACCGGTATTGACTTTGATACCGACTTCACCGGAGTTGATGATGATAAACGGCTTGAAGGCGGATATAGCAAAAATAGCTGCGATGAGCGCGATACCCCAGGGCACAAATCTGTTCATATTGAGACCGCCTGTCGGAGGTTTGACATTAAACCCTCCTCCTTTGTTTTCATTGCTGTCGTTGTTGGTATTGGATGGTTTTCTTTTTTTGAAATAATCATTGATATCTGCTGGCATGCAGTGGTTCCTTTAAAATAATTTGTTCTGATAATAGAGCTTGTTTATGCGTCGATGTAGGTCAGATAGTGCCTGTAACGCTCATCTCTGCCGTGGACGACATCAAAATATGTACTTTGGAGTGTTTCGGTCATCTCTCCTCTTTTGCCGTTGCCGACTACTCTGTGGTCAAGTGATCTGATCGGTGTGACCTCGGCGGCTGTGCCTGTGAAGAACGCTTCATCACAGATGTAGATCTCATCTCTGGTGATGTTCCTTCGTTCTGTCCGGATGCCTTTGGCACGGGCTAGTTCGAGTACGGTATCTTGGGTGATCGATTCTAGCGAATTGTCATTGGGAGGCGTGATCAAGACACCGTCACGGACGATAAAGAGGCACTCTCCGGTTCCCTCAGCGGCAAAACCGTTTTCATCCAGCATCAATGCCTCTTCAAAGCCGCTCTCGATCGCTTCGTATTTCGCCATTTGGCTGTTGAGATAGTTGCCGGCCGCTTTTGCCTTGCCGAATGTAGAGCGGTTTGGGCTTCTGGTGATGGAGGAGGTGCACACTTTGATCCCCTTTTCCAGCCCCTCTTCGCCAAGATACGCTCCCCACTCCCAGGCTGCTACGGTCGTATGCACCGTAGCTTTGACATGATGCACGCCCATCTTGCCGTAGCCTAGATAGATGAGCGGTCTGATATAGACATTGTTTTTGAAATCATTGCATTTGAGGATATCTATGTGTGCCTGTCTCACGGTTTCATAATCAAAATTCGGTTTAATAGCCGTAATCTTCGCTGAATTATAGAGCCTTTTGCAGTGTTTATCCAGTCTGAAAATCGCCAATCCGTTTTTTGTCTGGTAGGCTCTTGTCCCTTCAA
>DYNJ01000022.1:4940-18653 GCA_020721085.1 Sulfurovum sp.
TCCAGTCTGAAAATCGCCAATCCGTTTTTTGTCTGGTAGGCTCTTGTCCCTTCAAAGACCGCATTTCCATAGTGTAGTGTATGTGTCAAGACATGGATAGTGGCATCTTTCCAATCCACCAGTTTGCCGTCCATCCAGATATATTTTGCTTCATTCATTGTGATCATGCTCCCGTTTCGGCCAAAATTAAAAGATATATTAGCCAATAGATGGTTAAAAACCGATAAAAAAGATATTTTTATGATCTGTGGGGTACAATTGTTATTATTGAAAAAAAGGCAGAAAGATGTTTGGAATATTTACAAAAAAGAAAGTTTCCGGTGAGGTCAAAGTCTTTTTTGGTTCTACCCAAGAGAGCAAATCCAACAATCAAGAGCACCGCAGCCCATACAGCGGTGAAGTCGTCAGTATCATGCCCGTATGCGACATAGATGATGCCGTGCGTGCTTTGCAAATCGCCAAAGATGCATTTGCCGAAGCATCCAAAACGCCTCTTTCGAGACGGATACAGTGGCTGGAAGATGTAGTGCAGACGCTCCAAAAAGAGAGGGAGGATTTCGCTTTGGTGTTGGCGCAAGAGGTGGCAAAGCCGATCTCGTTTGCCAGGATCGAGGTCGATCGATGTATAGAGACGATCAAGATCACTGTAGCGGAGCTTGCTCATCTCCACGGTGAGACGATCCCCACTGATCTGATGCCGAGCGGCAAAAAAACGGTGGCTTTTTATCGCAGAGAGCCGGCAGGCGTGATCGTCTGTATCACCCCTTTTAACTTCCCACTTAACCTCGTAGCCCACAAGATAGCGCCGGCTTTGGGCGCAGGCAATTGTGTAGTTCTCAAGCCGACGCCCGAAGCGCCGCGCACTGCCTATAAACTCGCCAAAGCCTTCATCGATTCGCCTTATGCGGTCAAAGATGCGTTGAGCGTGGTGTATGGCGATGCGGAAGTGGGCTCTGCGCTTGTCAAGAGCAGTATCCCCAGGGTGATCAGTTTCACCGGATCGGTGTCGGTCGGCAAGATTATCACGGCACAAGCCGGGATCAAGAAAGTATGCCTGGAACTTGGAGGCAATGCGGCGATATTTATAGACAAAGATGCTGATCTGGCTTTGGCTGCCTCGCGCTGTGCATTTGGCGCATTTTACAACAGCGGGCAGGTATGTATTTCGCTGCAGCGCATCTATGTGCATCAGACAGTGTATGAAGAGTTTGCTGATTTGATGGCGCGGCAGACCAATAAGCTTAAAACGGGAAGTCCTTACGAGGATGATACCTTCATGGGTCCCTTGATCAATGAAGATGCCAAGCATCGGGCAAAAAGCTGGATAGCAAGCGCAAAAAACGAAGGTGCGCGTGTCATCGCCGGAGGTGAAGAGGCGGGCGGGATATTTCAGCCGACAGTGATGGGAAATGTGACTGATGAGATGAAGATCGTCTGCGAGGAGGTGTTCGCGCCGATCGTGAGTTTGATGGCGGTGAGCTCCTACGAAGAGGCGATAGACAAGATGAATGATTCCCCATACGGTTTACAGTTCGGGATATTTACAAATGATTTGAGATTGACACAGCGGTTTATCGATGATGCCCAGTGTGGCGGTGTCGTGATCAATGATATACCGACATTGCGTTTTGATGTGCAGCCATATGGCGGAAGCAAACTTTCAGGCATAGGACGAGAAGGACCCAGATGGGCGCTTGAAGAGTTTACGGAGATCAAATCGGTAGTTATTTGTTAGTGATTGGTGAATAGTGACACTGCGACAAGCTCAGTGCGGACGGAGTAAAGAATGAAGAGGAGGATATATGGATTATATGTTTGAAACCGGTTTTTTGGGGACAAGAGCGCCGTTTTTTATGGATTTTGTCACTTTGATCGTAGCGGTTTTGCCTTTTTTGATTTTTGTGGCGATTGTATTGGCAGGCAAAGGTCTATTCCGGGCTCATCGCTTTAGTCAGCTCTTTTTGTTTGTTTTTTCAGTCGTTGTGGTAGGGTATTTCGAATACGGTGTTCGTATCGGAGGCGGATTTGAAACATTTGTCCAGGGAAGCCCTCTGAGTGAATCTTTTGTGTTTGGAGTTTTGCTGGTACATATCCTGATCTCGGCAGTGACTCTCGCGTGGTGGGTGCGCACGATCGTCAAGGCCATGCGGGCGCATAGCAATGCAGCCTTGCCGGGCGCAGACACATCGGGGCACAAAAAAGCCGGTATTCAGACAGCCGTCGGTATCTTTCTGACCTCATTGAGCGGTGTTGCTGTATATTTCTTGCTTTTTGTCTTTTAGTTTGGGATGATCAGGTGAAAAGGGTCGCCGTGTCTGCCTGTCTGTTGGGAGAAAAGTGCCGTTATGACGGATCGGACAACTGCAATGCCTTGTTGATCGAAGCATTGGCGAATGATACGATCATCCCTTTTTGTCCCGAGGATTTTGCCTTCGCGACTCCGCGCCCTACTATGGATCTAGTCGAAACTGCAGATGGTATCAGGGCGATCTCCAGCCTCACGGGCGAAGATTTGTCTGCACCCGTCATACGGTATGCCCATGACTTTTTTGACTCTCACGGTGATATCGACCTTTTTGTAGGCAAAGACCGCAGTCCAAGCTGTGGCGTCAAAAGCGCGCGCATTTATGATGCACAAAAAAGAGTGCTTGACTCTTCCGGCAAAGGCCTGATGGCGCAGGAGGCGGAAAACAGAGGTATCGCCAGCTGGGATGCGGAGGAGTTCGTGAAAGCTTATAAAGGGCACCTCTAAATCCATTCATGCTTCGACAGGCTCGGCTCGAACGGGAAGCTAATCATACTTCTTGAATTGCACCAGCCACAGCTTGTCCTCTTCGCTTAGCACTCCTGCTTTTTGCAGCAGAGATCTTTTGATCGATATCAGCGCTTCAGTCTCCAGATAGCGTAAAAGCTCAGGTGCAATAGTCGGCTCATCTTTGCCATATGAGATCAGTGCTTCAATATCACTGAGCAGCTCCTCTTTTGTGGAGATATTTTCTTGAGGTTTTTTATTATTTTTATCCATAGCTGTGCTATAATATCATAATTTTTATAAGGACGGATGAAATGAAAGTAGGTGGGAGTGTAGCAGATTTTTGTCTTCCCAATCAAGATGAAGAGGAGATTTGCCTGAGGGACATCAAAGGCAAATGGATCATTCTTTATTTTTATCCCAAAGACAATACGCCGGGATGTACGACGGAGGCCTGCGATTTTACGGAGGCTTTGGATGAGTTTGAAAAGCTTGATGCCGTCATTTTGGGGGTAAGTCCGGACAGTCCGAAAAAACATCGTGATTTTATCAAACAAAAGAGTCTGAAAGTGACACTTCTCGCCGATGAGGCAAAAGAGCTTGCCAAAGCATTCGGTGCCTGGAAGCTCAAAAAAAATTACGGCAAAGAGTATATGGGCATCAACAGAAGTACCTTCATCATCGATCCGGATGGCAAGATCGCGGCGCTTTGGGAAGGGGTCAAGGTCAAAGGGCACATTGATGGAGTCAAAGAAAAATTATTGGCGCTGCAATATAAAATATAGTCGCATATAGATAAAAACAGGGAAATATTAATGGCAAGAGTAACCAGTCGCATAATAATTGACAATAGAACAAATAAAGGAGCATTGGTGCCGACAATATTTTTGTTGTTGGAGCTTTTGCTTCTTTTGATTGTATTTGGTATCATTACTGTATTTGATAATACTGCATTGAATATCATCAGCGCTTTTGCACTTACTTTGTTTTTTATCGTCTCAACCCTCGTGAGGTACAAATATGTACTTGACCGCCAACAAGAAACAAAACAGAAAGAAGAGAGAGAATTGGAAGAGGCGCGAAAGCAGGCACAACAAAGAGATCAAGAAGAAGAGGAATAATATGGCAACAAGAAACATTCACCGGATTTTTGAGTCGAGAAGTGCCAAGGGATATTTTAAACCGATAGTTTTTTTGCTTTTGGAGATTTTGCTCTTCGCGATAATTATCAGTATTGTTCGTTTTTTCTATTTTGCACCGTTTACTGCAATGACAGCATTTGTATTGGTATTGTATTTTGCCAGATCGAGTCTGCCGCGGTATTTAAGAGCCGTAGATCGTCTGCCGGATAAATTCATAATCTGACACGACACGCGAAATCAGGAGAATAAAACTTCATTTAATGTAAAAAGGATATAATACACTCCCTTTTTCTATCAAATCGGAATCTGGAAATACTCATGCAGTTATTCCTTGCAAGGTTGCGCATAAGCGTTAAGGACTGCAGAGGTTAAACCTATTTAAGAGCGCTGCTCTATAAACAAACACATTTACCAAGGAGCAAAAATGGTAACAATCAAAGATCTACTAGAGTGCGGAGTACACTTCGGTCATCAGACAAGAAGATGGAACCCAAAAATGAAAAAATTCATCTTCGGCGAGCGAAAAAATATCTTCATCATCGATCTTCAAAAAACTTTGAGATATTTCAAATACACCTACAATGTCGTCAGAGATGCGGCGGCCGAAGGTAAAACCGTCCTTTTCGTAGGAACCAAAAAACAGGCGAAGGGTGCGATCAAAGAGCATGCGGAGAGATGCGGTATGCCTTATGTCTCATCTAGATGGTTAGGCGGTATGTTGACCAACTACCCGACTATCAAAAAATCTATCCGAAAACTTGAGATCATTGAGCAGATGGAAGAGAATGGCCAGATTGAGCTTTTGACCAAAAAAGAGGCGTTGATGCTCAGAAGAAAAAAAGAGAAGCTCAACACATACCTTGAGGGCTATAGACATATGAAAAAACTTCCTGAGATGATGTTCGTCGTCGATGCTGTCAAAGAGCACATCGCTGTCAAAGAAGCCAGAAGACTCGGGATGAAAGTCGTCGCGCCGCTTGATACAAACTGCGATCCGGATCTGATCGACTACCCGATCCCGGGAAACGATGACGCGATCAGATCAATCAACCTTTTCTGTCAAGAGATGGCGCAGGCGATCATCGAAGGCAAAGCGCTTTTGGCGGCATCGCAAGGTGAAAATCCTGAAGAGGTCGGTGAAGCCGGAGCAGAAGAGATCGCAGAAGTTTTGGCTGAAGCTGTAGCAGAAGATAATACGGAAGATTTGACAGAGGAGGCGTAATATGGCAAACTTTGGACCTGCGGATATCAAAAAACTGAGAGAGATGACCGATGCCGGGATGATGGACTGCAAAAAGGCGCTCACTGAAGCTGACGGCAATATGGACAAAGCGGTTGAGTGGCTCAGAGACAAAGGACTTGGCGCAGCAGCGAAAAAAGCAAGCAAAGTGGCTGCGGAAGGCTCTATCGGTATCAAAGTAGAAGGTCATAAGGCGGTGATCGTCGAGCTCAATTCTCAAACAGATTTTGTCGCTCAAAACGACAAGTTCAAAGCAGTGCTGAATGAGATAGTAAATCATGTGTTTACCAATGACTTTACGGATGCTGATGTAGTGAACGCTTCGGCTATCAATGGCCAGCCATTTGCTGAGTACCTCTCTTTGCAGATCGCTACAATCGGTGAAAACCTTGTAGTAAGACGCACGGGAGCGATCATGGGTGATGAGACGACGGCGGTCAGCGGTTATGTGCATGCCAACAAGCAAGTTGGCGTGATCATCGCTCTCAAGTGCGACAGTGCTAAAACTGCCGAGACGATGACGGCTCCGCTTAGAGATGTTGCAATGCACGCAGCTGCCATGAAGCCTACAACTCTTAGTTATAAAGATTTTGATGCTTCGTATGTCGCTGATGAAACTGCAGGCCGTATAATCAAGATAGAAAAAGAGAATGAAGAGCTTCAGCGCTTGGGCAAAACTCTCAAGAATGTTCCGTTGTTTATATCAATGGCGCAATTGACCGATGAGGTGCTTGGCAAAGTCAAAAGCATGCTCCAAGATGAGCTCAAAGCCGAAGGCAAGCCGGAATCTATCTGGGAGAGAATACTGCCGGGTAAATTAGCACGCTATATTTCTGACAATACTACACTTGACCAAGAGCAGTGTCTGCTTGACCAAAAGTTTGTCATGGATGACAGCAAAACAGTCGCTGAGTATATCCAAGGCAAAGCAAAAGATGCCGGCGGTACAGCGCAGATCATAAGCTTTATCAGACTGGAAGTCGGCGAAGGTATCGAAGTCGCACAAGAAGATTTTGCTTCTGAAGTTGCAAAGCAGATGGCTTAATTGCTGCTCAAAGCCCCTTTTGGGGATAAGAACAGTTTTCGCTGCAATCCATACAATCTAAAACTTTAAGGTATCACTTGATGTCCACCCCTATCTTAGAGGTCAAAGCGCTCTCCCATCAATTTGACTATCCGCTCTTTTCTCAAATCGATTTTGCACTCTATCCTTCTCAAAGTGTTGCGATCATTGGACGAAGCGGAAGCGGAAAATCAACTCTTCTTCATATCTTTTCTACTTTTCTCAAGCCGCTGTCGGGCGAAGTAGAACTTTTCGGCCATCCGATCTATGCGATGAAAAACGACGATATAGAGAGATTAAGGCGTCATGATATAGGGATTGTCTTTCAGTTTCACTACCTTTTCAAAGGAATGAGTGCATTGGAAAATATCGAAGTAGCTACGATGCTCTCAGGCGAAGAGATCGATGATACGCTTCTGGAGAGGCTGGAGATCAAAGAGCTTATGGGTCAGAAGATCACAGAGCTATCGGGCGGGCAGCTGCAGCGGGTCTCTTTGGCCAGAGTGCTCAACAAGCATCCAAAGGTGATCTTCGCCGATGAGCCGACAGGAAACTTGGACAAAGAGACGGCAAGGCTCGTGATGGATGTTTTGCTGGAATATGTCGAGCAGAGGAGTGCCGGTTTGGTCTTGGTGACGCATGACGAAGAGATGGCAAAGCGCTGTGAAAAGATATATCAACTCGAAGATCTGAGGCTCCAATCTGTTCAAGGATAAGGGCAAAGAAGGCGGATTGCCGTGCGCATCGCTGGGTCGAACGCTGCATCCGGCCACGAAGAACAATCCCTAAAAATCATGGACTTCTGACAGTCGGGTACGATGACAAAGTGTCGTTCATGGTTCGATAAGCTCGGCACGAACGCCAGTCCATTTTGCCAAAAGCTACGACACGGAATCCAAAAAAAGCAGATACCAAAACAGGTTCAGGACGATCGGAGTCACCAATAACTAATCGCTATTTCGCCTGTACGATGAGTACCCCTTCTATCATCTTGTCGATATCGCCGTCTAGTATAGCGGTTACATTGGAAAATGCCTGATTGCTTCTGCTGTCTTTGACCTGTTGGTATGGAGCCAGTACATAAGAGCGGATCTGATGACCCCAGCCGATATCTGACTTCTCTATACCATCAATGGCTGCCTGTTTTTTCTCCATTTCGTATTCATAGAGTCTTGATTTGAGCATTTTGATGGCTGTGGCTCTGTTTTTGTGTTGGCTGCGGTCGTTTTGGCATTGCACGACAATGCCTGTCGGTGTGTGGGTGATGCGGATTGCGGATTCGGTTTTGTTGACATGCTGTCCGCCGGCGCCTGATGCGCGGTAGGTATCGATGCGGAGATCTTTCTCTTCGATCACGATATCGATATCATCGTCGATCTCCGGAGAGACCATGACGGATGTAAATGAGGTATGGCGTTTGGCATTGCTATCAAACGGTGAGATACGCACAAGTCTATGTATGCCGTTTTCTACTTTGAGATATCCGTAAGCATTTTCGCCTTTGATCATGAAGGAGGCATCTTTGATCCCTGCTTCATCTCCTGCTTGATAATCCAGTCCCTCTACTTCAAATCCATGCCGTTCCGCCCAGCGCAGATACATCCTGTAAAGCATGCTTGCCCAGTCCTGGCTTTCGGTGCCTCCTGCGCCGGGGTGAATAGTTACGATAGCATTGTTGGCATCGTGCGGACCGGAGAGCATGATCTCTACTTCGAGCGCCTGCGTGCTGTCTTTAAGCGATTCGGCATCATCATAAAGCATAGACAAAGTCTCTTCGTCTCCTTCTGATTTGGCAAGTTCAAAATAGTCATCGGCATCATCGACTGCTCTTTGGGCGTTTTGATATTTCGAGTAGAGCCGTTCTGCGCGCGTTTTCTCTTGGGCTATTTTGCCGGCAAGCGCGGCATCATTCCAAAATTCAGGATCTTCCTGCATCGATTCTATTTCTTCGAGCCTTGCCCTGATATCATCCGGTTTGACGATATTTCGGATATTTCCCATTTTGGTCTTGAGGGATTTGAGCAGCTCACCGTATTCGTACGCATCCATCTAAAAAATTCCTTTATTGCATAATTCGTTTTGAACATTGATTGCTAACTGTTTATTTGGTATGATTCTATCAAAATATAGTAGAGATAGAGGTTAGTTATGGTGATCGCGCGTTCCATAGAGGCGCTTTTGGAGGCGAAAAAGGGTTATGGCGGAGAGATAGGATTTGTTCCTACTATGGGAGCTTTGCATGGCGGGCATCTGGCTCTGATCCAAACAGCGCGCAGCCAAAATGACCATCTTGTCGTCTCGGTATTTGTCAATCCCACCCAGTTTTTGGAGGGTGAAGATCTGGATTGTTATCCAAGGCGCGAGGAGGCAGACAGCAAAATCTGTGAATTGGCGGGTGTTGATATCCTCTTTATGCCGACAACGGACCAGATGTATGAAAAAGATGAGCTCACTATCGGTGCGCCTTTGAGGGGAGGGTATATCCTCGACGGTGCCAAGCGACCCGGTCACTTTGACGGGATGCTGCAAATAGTGATGAAACTGCTCAATGTCACGACTGCATCGCGGGCGTATTTCGGCAAAAAGGACGCACAGCAGCTCTTTTTGATCTCACAAATGGCTCGAACCTATTTTCTGCCTTGCCAAATCATCCCTTGCGAAATCGTCCGAGATAATCTAGGGCTGGCTCTAAGCAGCCGCAATGCCTATCTCTCGGTCGATGAGAAGCGTCGTGCTCTCTCTTTGTCCCGCTCATTGAAGCGTGCGACAAGAATGGTCATGTCGGGAAATCTGAATGCCAAAGAGATCACAGAGGAGATGCGCGATGTGTTGGCGGATACCGATAAGATCGAATATATCGCGATCGTGGATAGAAATTTTAAATCGATAGGCGAGGTTAAGATAGCCGATACGATCATTTTGGTGGCTGCGTGGGTCGGTCAAACAAGGCTGATTGACAATATCTGGATTTAGAGACTAGAGACGCTTTTTAGAACATATCCAGATCGTTAAAGAGTTCAGGCTGTTTTTTCTTTGCCGTCTTGGTTTGAGCAGGTTTTGATATTGTGTCTGGCGGCTTTGGCTTGAATGAAGCAGTAGTAAGCTTGGGTTTCGGCCTGTGTGGTTTTGTAGTTGGTTTTGGAGTGTCGGACGGCGCAGATATTTTGTGTGGTTCAGATATCTCCGCCTCCCTCTCTTGGAGTGTCTCTTTTGGAGCAATTTTTGGCTTGAGATAGTCAAGTTCTATCATCGCATTAGCAATTTTTTTGAATGTAGGAACCGCTGATTGCGCCGCAAAATATTTATATGGCTTTCTAGCTTTGATGACCAGGACACCGATGGTATATTTATGCCCTAGCTCATCATTTGCAAAACCGTAGAAACTGCTGTGAAAAAGCTTGCTGTATCCGGCAGACGTGGCGATATGCGCTGTTCCTGTTTTGCCGCCCACCTCTAATCCTTCGATCTGCCCTGCGACCCCGGTTCCGCGCTGTACCACTTGAACAAGTATGCTATGGATCTGGTCGGCTGTTTTTTTGCTGACGGCCTGAAGATCAGGAGCAGGCGGATCAATCCGATAGATACGGTTGTTTCTTGTGTCTTTGAAATAGTCGATGATGCGGGGCGTCATCGCTTTGCCTTCGTTATTGAACGCGCTGTAGGCTTTGAGAAGCTGCGCAAAAGTAGCGTGCATTCCGTAACCGTATGATTGGTTGGCACGGTGCATCTGGTTGTTAAGAAGAGTTTGAGATTTGACCATGCCGGGAAGATCGCGAGAGAGATCAAGCCCGGATGGCCGCGAGAGTCCAAAGTCCAACAATCCTTTGCGAAACTCCATACCATTGAGCGTCCAGGAGATTTGTGAAACTCCGACATTTGATGAGTGTACGATTATATCAGTGACGGTCAAAGAGGCAAATTTATCATCATCAGTAATGACTCTGTTTTTCCCTATTCTAAGAGTTCCATTGTAGGTGTTAAACCATTTGTCGGGGGTAACGCGTCCGTGATCCAGTGCGATAGCAAGAGTAAAAGGCTTTAGTACGGAGCCCGGCTCATATGGGTATTCGGCAAATTTGGGATTGAGCGCTTCAACATCATCTTTGGTGATGACGGAAGGATCAAATCGTTCCGAGCTGCCTATCGCCAAAATCCGGCCTGTTTTGCTCTCCATAACGGCCGCGATGATCTCCTCGGCTCCCGTCTCTTCTTTCATCTGGTCAAGAATCATCTCAACTCTTCTTTGGAGACCCAGCGGTATGTTCAGATGCAGTTCAAGCCCGTCAGCACGATCATTGACTATACTGCTTCCGTTGCGGATCACCGAGCCGATTACATCCCGCTCTCCTTGAAAATAACCGTTTTTCATAGATGTGATATGTTTGTCCGCATAGCGCTCCAGCCCTTTTGCGCCGACAGGACTGGTATACCGTTCATCGCTTTTTTTGCGTACATATCCGATGACCGGCGTGAGACAATCGACCAGGGGAAAGCGCCTCGCCTCGCCGCTCTCTATGATATCCAGCCCATAGACGACATCGATCCCTTGCCTGTTTTTGATCGATTGGAATACATTGAGTTTGCGCATTTTCAAAGCCAGCGATTTGAGCTGTATGGCACGCCTTGCGTCTATATCGTACGAGAGCGTTATATTGCCGTTATGCAGCCTGCCGTTTTTGTCATAGAGTTTTTTACGGATCTCCTTTTTTTCCATGCCGCTGTAGATACCAAAAAGTGTGACAAAAAGCTCTACTTTGTCAGGCTTGATGCTATCGGCATGAATGATCGCCTTATAGAGTTTGTAGCTGCTGCTGACGGTATATCCGTCTTGAGAGATAATATCACCGCGCAGGGAGCGGTCATGGATCACAGCTGTTTTGGCGGGGATGCGCCTGTCAGAAACGATGGTAATAAAAACTTTATAGAGAAAAGCAAGCACAAGAACAACAAAAAGAATATACAAAAAAAGCAGTTTACTGCCCCTTGTATTGCCGATTGTTTTCGTATGCTGTTGAGATTGCATGCTTATCCCGAATATTTAATATCTATATTAAATGATATTTTACTTCAATTTGACTATTAATTTGATAAAATAACACTTATATTCAAAGAAAGAAGCCTTTTAATGATCGACAAACAGCTGCTGAGCGGAATCATTGTGCTGATGACACTCTCTATCATCATGAGTTACTCTTTGACGACTTACACGGTATTGTTTTTCCATTATGCTGATTTTCATTTTTTTATACGGCAGACTGTATCTGTCGCGTTAGGTCTTTTTGTCATCTTCGTAATGAGCAAACTCAATCCGGATATATGGTTCAGTCGGATCGGATTTGCTATTTTTTATTCGTTTTTTTTGCTGATGATAGTGATGCAGTTTTTGCCTTCATCCATGGTGGAAGCAGTCGGAGGCGCAAAGCGGTGGATCCATCTTGGACCTGCTTCGATCGCACCGGTGGAATTTTTTAAGGTCGGTTTCATCTTTTTTCTTGCTTGGAGCTTCTCGCGCAAACTACTCCACAAGGGCAAGCAGAGCCTTGTTGCGGAGATCAAAATGTTTTTGCCGTATCTGTTTATCTTCGGTATCGCGGTTGTGCTGATCGCTATTTTGCAAAAAGATTTGGGTCAGGTGGTAGTCTTGGCAGGGACTTTGGCGATCCTTTTTGCTTTGACCGGCCGGAGTATGAAGTTTTTTGTACTTTTGACATTGCTCGGTTTCGCAGCTTTTGTGGGATTGATCGCGATGGCTCCGCACCGTATGAAACGGCTTCTTAGCTGGTGGTCAACAGTGCAGGATTCGATCCTCTCGGTTTTGCCGTTTGAGGCGGTGCAGTCGCTACAGGTCGAGGCGACAAAAGAGCCGTATCAGATATCCAACTCGCTCAATGCTATCCAAAATGGCGGGTTTTTCGGACAGGGTCTGGGCAATGGGCAGTTCAAACTGGGGTATGTCTCCGAGGTGCATACCGATTTTGTGCTTGCGGGATTGACGGAAGAGCTCGGATTTTTCGGTTTGCTATTTGTCGTTTCAACCTTCTTGTTTATCATTTTTAGGCTCAACAAAATAGCGGCAACCGTCAAAGAACCGAGCTATTATCTCTTTTCTGTCGGTGTGGCGCTGCTGATCTCTTTGACGCTGATCATCAACAGTTACGGTATCAGCGGTATCACGCCTATCAAGGGCATCGCTGTACCGTTTCTGAGTTATGGCGGTTCACAAATCTTGGCAAATTGTCTGGCGATAGGGATGGTTTTGATGATATCAAAAACAGCCGATCGGACGAAGCATGAGAATACGGCTTTGTCAAATCCGAAATAGCAGGAGGCCGGCGCTATGAGTATTGTGATGACGGGAGGCGGTACGGGAGGTCATCTGGTGATCATCAAAGCGGTCAAAGAGGAGTTGGCGGATAAAGAGCTGGTCTATATAGGCTCGACCGGCGGACAAGACCAAGAGTGGTTTAGTGAGGATGATGAGTTCGCGAACCGCTACTTTTTGGAGACAAGAGGCGTGGTCAACCAAGGTGTCACAGGAAAGCTGAAATCACTTTTTATGCTATTTAAGGCTATCAAAGAGGCGATGCGGCTGCTGGATAAACATAAGGCAAAAGCGGTCTTTTCGGTGGGCGGATTTTCTGCGGCTCCTGCCGCCATCGCTGCCAAGATCAAAGGTATCCCGCTCGTGATCCATGAGCAAAACGCTGCGATAGGCTCGCTCAATAAACTGCTCAAGCCCTTTGCGGCAGCCTTCATCTCGTCGTATCTCCCTGAGAGCCCTATCCATGCCTATCCGGTCAAACAGCAGTTTTTCGACAATGCCAGAGTGCGCAAAGAGGTCAAAACAGTCATTTTCTTGGGTGGCTCACAGGGCGCAAAGGCTATCAACAAGCTGGCGCTTGAGATAGCGCCGGAGCTTCATAGGCGAGGCATAAAGATCATCCATCAGGCAGGCGAAAAGAATATCGATGAGGTGCGCGGGAAGTACCGAGAAGCCGGTATAGAGGCGGAGGTCTTTGGCTTTACGACGAAGATCGCTTCGTTGATGAACGAGGCTGATTTGGCAGTTGCCAGAGCAGGAGCTTCGACGCTTTGGGAGCTGAGCGCGACAGGCTTGCCCGCGCTTTTCATCCCCTATCCGTATGCAGCCGGCGACCACCAGTACTACAATGCCCGGTTTTTTGCTAAGCAGAATCTATCATGGGTGATGCGCGAAGAGGAGATCGATATTGGCAAAGTGATAGCATTGCTCGATACAGACCTAGAATCCAAAAGCAGAGGCTTGATCGATGCAGTTGAAAAAGAGGGAAGCCAAAGAATCGCCAATTTGCTCAAAAAGATCGCAAATGATGTATAATTTTGCAGAAGCTGTTTTTTTGGGTTTAAAAATAGAATCGCTTCATAAAATTTCAAAGGGGAAAATGATGAAAAAAGGATTGATCATAGCGAGTTTGGCGGCAGCGGCATTTTTGAGCGGCTGCGGAGGTGGCGGAGGAGGCGGCAATCCACCTCCGCC
>DYNJ01000099.1 GCA_020721085.1 Sulfurovum sp.
CCTCCTAAAATATCTTACTCAATGGTGAAAATACAGCCACACCGATACTGAAAACAAGAAACACAAATCCAAATATTTTCTGATAAGACATGAAACCATCCTAGTTATGGAGTGGACTATTATAACACAAATATCACGGCAAATGTCAACAGGAACCTATTTCCGGATTGCAAAACAAGTTCCCAATGACCAAAATCCGTCACCCCGAACTTATTCCGGGAGATAATCTAGGATAATTGCTGAACTGTTCAGGGATCTTAATAAATAATCCGCGCCAGATAGAGTCCTGCAGGCGAAGCCAAGGCTGTCGTGTGGCGAGCCTTGCCTTCTATCTGTTCTTTTAGCATATCAAGCGACAATTGACCGTTTGCGCACTGCATAACTGCTTCTACCATCATCCTCACTTGCGCGCGCAAGAAGCCGTCGGCTTCAAAATAGAGCAGATGGTAGTTTCCGAGTCTGCGACAGTGGGCATTGTAGATGTTTCGTACCGCATGATGGGTGTTTGAGCCTGTTTTGTGAAAATATCCAAAATCATGCTCTCCTTGTAAAAGCGCAAGAGAATTTTCTAGAAGATCTAAGTCGCCAAGCGAATAATGAGCTATATAGTTTGATTCGAACAGGGAAGGAGGGGTTGTTTTGAATACATAGCGATAAATCCGTCTTTTGGCAGAAAAACGGGCATGAAAATCATCTTCAGCGGCAGTGATACACTTGATTCTGATATGATGTAGATGTCGGTTGAGCGCTTGGCGAAGCTTGTGGGTATTGCTCCAGTAGTCAGGCAGATCAAAATGGATCACTTGCCCCGTTGCATGCACACCTGCGTCAGTCCGTCCGCTTCCTGTAACGGATGATGAGATATGAAGCCTGCGCAGAGCTGCCTCGATAGCTGAGGTGACGGTCCGGTCTGTTGAAGTTTGTCTTTGGAAGCCTTGAAAACAACCTCCGTCATAAGAGAGGACTGCTTTGACGCGCATCAGAAAAATCGCCTTACTTGCCGGCGAAAGAGCCAATATCCAATTGCAAATGTAGCTGCAATGGAGATGATAAGCCATCCGACCGTGCCTTTTCGTTCGAGTGCGAAAGCGATGATGTAGAAATAAAACGCAGCCAAGCCGACCAAAACAAATAAGTGATTTTTTTGATACCTTGGATTAATGATGGCAAATGAGGCGACAAGATAGAGTGAAAGGATCGGTATCAGGCTTATGAAGATAAAGAAAAGAAGCTTCCTTTGTCTTTGTATGTCGGTCAGTGATTTTTTCACAAAATTGCCGATATCTTCTATCTCAGATCCGTTTTTGCGAAGTGTGTCGTAGAGCTGAAGATGTCTGTAGGTGATCTGTTGTATCTTGTCTGGCGCAAAGGTATAGCCTTTGCCGTCAAAAAGCTCCAATGCAAATACGCCGCTGCTCTTTCCAAGCAGACCGTTATGCGCAGAAAAGATTTGATCGCTTTGGTTTTTGTCTTGATTGTAGATCACTATATTCTGAAACTTGCCTTTTGCTTCGCTTTTGGCATAAATATAATAGGAGCCGAATCTTTGCCCTAGCTCCTCGGGGATGATATTGAAACTCATCTCCTCTTTTTTGTTCTCTTTGAAGGCATTGAAAAGCTGCTTTGTCTGGGGCATTGCAGCAAAGGAGATGATCAGCAAAAGCACAGAAAAAAGCACAGCAATGAGCATCAGCGGGTAAATGATATTTTTTGACGGAAAACCAAGAGAAAAAAGCGCTATCAGTTCATTGTCGCCAGAAAGCCTCAACAGCACGACGGCGACAGCAGTGACAAAAGAGATGGGCAAAGTATAAAAGATAATAGGCGGTATAAAGTAGCCAAAAAGCTGCAGAAGCTCCCCGAAAGTGATCTGAATCTGCGCGGTAAGCGCAGATATCTTGACTAAGTAGACCAATGAGATGATAAAAAAAAGAGGGAGAAAAATAGTCAAAAAACTTTTGGTAAAGTTAGCAGAGAGATAGCCTCTGATATTAACCATACATGATCCAGTCAAGAAGCTGGGCGGTTTCTCGGTCAAATAGATATACGATCAGCGTAGCCAGCGCCAAAAAGGGGACAAAAGGGACTTTTGTCTCTTTGGCTATCAAAGATGGAACAATAGCCAAAACAGCCGAAAGAAAGAGAGCGAAAAAAAAATTGGGAAATCCAAGTATTGCCGCCATTGTGCCTGCCACGATCACATCTGCGCTACCCATCGCCTCTTTCCTGGCTATCAAGCTGACGCCAAGTCCCAAAAGATAGAGTCCCAGCGCCGCCATCGCCGCATCGGCTGCAGCAGTGATGAAGTCGGGCTGTACGAGTGCCATTGTCAGCGCAAAGAAGTTGACTGAGTCCGGAACGGCATAGTATTTGAAATCTATCATCACGAGCGCGAAAAGCGCAGAAAATGAGGCGAACACAAAAGGAAGATGCCAAACCCAACCTAATTTGAGATAGAGTATGACAAAAAGCAATCCGGTGATCAATTCGACAAATGGGTATTGTGCTGATATGGGTGTATGGCAAAAAGCACATTTCCCGTGCAGAAAAATCCAAGATAAAATCGGAATATTATGCCGCCACTTCAGGGGAGTATGGCAGTGGGTGCATCTAGAAGAGGGAAATATAATGCTCTCTTCTTTGGGGATGCGGTAGATGACAACATTGAGAAATGAGCCGATCGTAGTTCCGAATACAAACAAAACCAAAGAATACCAAAAATTCTCCATTATATCCCTCCATAGCGTCTATCACGCAGTTCAAAATCGTGGATGATAGTATCTAATTCCATAGCGGAGAAGTCCGGCCAAAGAGTCTGGGTAAAGGCAAGTTCGCTATAGCTTGACTGCCATAGCAGATAGTTGGAGAGCCGCTGTTCGCCGCTGGTTCTGATCAGAAGATCGATATTTTCATAAGGGGTATCCAGTGCTTCGCCGATCGACTCTTCGCTAATCTCTTGATGTGCGTCTATGACTTTTTGGACTGCTCTGACTACCTCGTTGCGTCCACCGTAATTGAGCGCCAAAATCTGTGTAAGTTTAGTGTTAGTGCGTGTTTTTTCTTCCGTATCTGCAATACTCTTGCGCAGAGAGTCAGAAAATTTGGAGATATCGCCGATCGCCATGAATCGAATATTTTCTCTTTGATAGGTTGGGAGTTCGCCGCGCACATACCGCTCAAGAAGCTTCATCAAGAATGCTACCTCATATTTGGGCCGTTTCCAATTTTCGGTGCTGAACGCATAGAGTGTGAGTGTCTGGATCGTCTGATGATTTGCGCAATAGATGGTGATATCGCGGATCGTTTCAGCCCCTTTTTCATGTCCGCTGGTGCGTTTAAGACTGCGCTGTTTCGCCCATCTGCCGTTGCCGTCCATGATGATCGCTAGATGCTCCAGTCTGTTTTTGTTCACTTTGCAAGCCCCTTTGCGACATTTATGATATCGCACGCAAGTCTGTTTTTCTCATTTTTGCCCAATGCAAGCGCTCCGTCAGTGGTGATGAATGTGACCTCATGCTCATCAGTACCAAAGCTGTGACTGTCTTGAAGCAGATTGTAACAGACGGCATCGACGCCCTTGGCACCAAGCATCTCTTTTGCGTTGTCTATGCCTTTTTGACTGTCCATCTCAGCTTTGAATGCTACGGTGACAATCCCCTCTTTGTTAAGGCTTGAGATGATATCGGTCGTCTTGGTCAATTCCAGCGACCACTCTTCGCCAAGAAGTGATTTTTTGAGTTTGCCTTTTTGCGGATATTTGGGCGCATAGTCTGAAACAGCTGCAACCATGAAGAGGTAAGGCTCTTTTTGGATAAGATGGATAGGTTCACTGCTGCTAAATGTCGCTTTGCTCATTTTTCCTTTTTTGGCAATACGGATGGCATCCTGGGTGTATTCAAGCATCTCTTGTGTGCTTTCTACATGGATCAGATATATATCTGACGGCAATCCTTGGGTATCGGCAGTGGTGATATAGCAGACATCGGCTCCGCGGCTGTAGAGTGCAAGTGCAATTGCCCTTGCCATTTTTCCGCTGGAAAAGTTGGAGAGATAGCGCACCTCGTCAATCTTTTCTCTTGTGCCTCCTCCTGTGACCACCACGCGGCGGTCTTTCCAAAACGGCTCCTCAAGAAGCGCTCTGGCCGTTTGGAAAAATATCTCCTGGGGATCTGCCAATGCCCCGTTCCCGACATCTCCGCACGCCAAAAGTTTTTCTTGGGGGCTGATGATACCATACTCGGCGACTGCCAGCATCTTGAGACTTCCTGTGGTGTATGGATTGGCGAGCATTTGCGTATTGGCTGCGGGAGCGATAAGTATCTTTTTGGTAAATGCCAAAGCTGTTTCCAGCAGGATATTGTCAGCGATACCTTTGCTGAGCTTGTTGATCGAGTTCGCAGTCGCAGGAGCGATCAGGAAAATGTCGCACTCTTTGCCAAGCTCTATATGGTTGAGTTGCGTAGCCCAGCTTTCACTTTCTTGCGTGAGGACAGGATGGCGTGTGAGTGCTTCGAAGGTCAGCGGAGATACAAACCTCGTTGCACTGGGACTCATGACGACATGCACATCAGCACCTGCTTTGATGATCATGCGTGCCAGATCACACGCCTTATAAGCAGAGATACTCCCCGTGATACCCAGAAGTACACTTTTGCCCGTCAGATCAAACTCCATCACTGCTCCTCTTTGGATCCAAAAAATTTATAGAAAAAGCCATCAACTCTTTTGAGCTGAGTCCGTGAAATTGCGAGTTCGCCTTGAGCTATATTTCCGGTGACGGTTGTGCCTGCCGCGATAAGGACATCATCGCCTATCGTGACCGGCGCTACAATATGGGTATCGCTGCCGATGAAGACATTTTTGCCGATGATCGTTTGGTATTT
>DYNJ01000133.1 GCA_020721085.1 Sulfurovum sp.
TTGACGGTGTTTTTGTCACCAAAATCGCTATCGCTGAGTTTCAAAACAGCAATATTGTTCCACTCCCCCAAAATTTTACCCCTTTTGCCAATTTCATCAAAGACTTTTGCAGCCATATCTCCCAAACGATCAAAAGCCCCAAATCGTTGGCGCAGATGATGGCAGGCAAAGCCCGCTTGCTTTCTGATGTCATCGAAAAAGCTCTCACAAGTGACGAAACCCACAACGAGGACAGCACCCTCAAAGAGCAGATGCATGCATTCCGTGAAATCCTCATCCACGACATCACCTCCAAAGGGTTCGCGGATGTGTATGCCCAAACCATAGCATACGGGATGTTTGCCGCACGCCTGCATGATCCGACGCTCCCGACCTTCAGCCGTCAGGAAGCCGCCGAGCTGATCCCCAAATCAAACCCTTTTTTGCGCAAACTTTTTGGCTATATCGCAGGACCTGATATCGATGATCGTATCCGCTGGATTGTTGACAGCTTAGTCGAGATATTTTTGGCATGCAATGTGGAAGAGATATTGAAAAACTATGGCAAGTCAACCAAAACGGAAGACCCGATCATCCATTTCTATGAAACATTTTTGAGCGAATACGACCCCAAATTGCGAAAAGCACGAGGCGTTTGGTACACACCAGCCCCCGTGGTCAACTTCATCGTTCGGGCAGTGGATGAGATGCTAAAAACCGAATTTGATTTGCCGCAAGGGTTGGCGGACAACAGCAAGATCAAGATCACCACCCCCAGCCCCTCCTCTAAAGGAGGGGAGCGAGAGAGTGAAGTCCACCGTGTCCAAATCCTCGACCCTGCCACAGGGACGGGGACATTTTTGGCCGAAGCAGTCAAACATATTTACAAAAAGTTCGCAGGACAGCAGGGGATTTGGAGCAACTATGTAGAGACGCATTTGCTGCCTCGCCTCAATGGCTTTGAACTGCTGATGGCAAGTTATGCTATGGCGCATCTAAAATTGGATTTGCTTTTGACCGAAACAGGCTACAAGCCGACAACAAACCAAAGATTTAGAGTCTATCTCACCAACTCTCTCGAAGAGTACCATCCCGACACGGGAACACTGTTCGCATCGTGGCTCTCCACCGAAGCCAACGAAGCCAACCATATCAAGAGGGATACTCCCGTGATGTGCGTGATGGGAAATCCGCCGTATGCGGTGAGCAGTACCAATAAAAATCCGTGGATACAAAATCTCATCGCCGATTATAAAAAAGATTTGAATGAGCGAAAGATAAATTTAGATGATGATTACATCAAATTCATCCGTTTTGGACAGCATTTTGTCGATAAAAACGGAAGCGGAATTTTGGCGTATATTTCGAATAACAGTTTTATTGAC
>DYNJ01000100.1 GCA_020721085.1 Sulfurovum sp.
TTTCAACATTGCTTTGGTACAATACCTCGAACAACTGCAAAAGATAGGTTTCGGTCTGCATCGTGGCGAAAAGCCGTATGAGATTGATGTTGAATTTATTGCAAAGGATTAGGTATGAGATATCTTATAATAGCTCTTTTTACACTTCAACTATTTGCCGTTGATGCCAGTTTGAAGATAGAAAAAGATGTAGAGCAGAGATCACGTTTCTCTGTCGTCGATATGTCGGGTGGAAGCGCCGGAGGATTGGGTGATAAATTTTTTAATACGATGATATCTGATTTGAAGATAAGCGGTCATTTTCTTCCTGATGAGACACATCATCGTGAAAGTATGCAAAGCGATATCGTAGCGCCCAATCTCAAGTCACAAGAGTATGTTCTTAAATACTCCCTTTCGCAAGCCGGCGGTCTTAGTATATCGGTCAAGCTCTTTAGAGCCACAGATGCTTCGTTGGTGGCCACCAGGGATTATGCGATCCCGTCAGCTGAGAAGTACCCATTTTTAGCGCATAAGGTCATCAGTGATATTAATACGATTTTGCAACTTCCTGATATCAGCTGGATTAATCGTTATGTGATCTATTCCCGATATACAGGTGTACGTAAAAGTGAGATCATCATCGCAGACTATACGATGAGCTACAAAAAGAGTGTGATCAGAGGCGGTTTGAACCTTTTTCCAAAATGGGCTGATAAAGAGCAGAGCAGTTTTTATTATACATCGTTTGGTGATGCTTTGCCGACACTTTATCGCATCAATATTACAAACGGCTCAAAGTCAAGAATCACATCTTCGCAAGGTATGCTGATCTGTTCTGATGTGAGCAGTAGCGGAGGTAAACTGCTTTTGACTATGGCACCTGACGGACAGCCGGATATTTACGAAATGTCAGCAGGCGGCGGTTCTCCTTCGCGTGTAACTAATTTTGCCGGTATCGATGTAAGCGGCAAATACGCTGACGGTGACAGAAGTGTTGTATTCGTTTCAAACAGACTCGGTTATCCAAATATATTCAAACAATCTTTGGGCGGAGGTTCTGTATCTCAGGTTGTATTTCATGGTCGTGACAATAATGCTGTAGATACTTTCGAAGACAAGGTTGTGTATGCAAGTAAAGAGGGGGGCGGGACATTTAACCTCTATCTGACAAACACCGGCGGTTCGGACACAAGACCTTTAACCTCATCGGGATCCAATCAGTTTCCAAGATTTTCAGTGGATGGAAGCACTGTTTTGTATATCAAGCAGTCAACCGGTTCAAGCTCTATAGGGATAACAAACCTCGGAAGCAACCAGACATTATTGTTTCCGTTTGGCGGCAAAGTTCAATCGATTGATTGGTAAAATTAACAAAAGGATACTACACAATGACACTTAAAAAACTAACCATTCTATCGGCAGCAGCGTTTCTGCTTCTTGGCGGTTGTGCGCAAAAAAAGCCAACTCCCGGCGATAGCAGTAATATCTCTGACTCCAGCAGTATTACAGGTGATACGATCAACATAGACGAGAGCGGAGGAGCTGCCGGTGGTGCCAATGGAAGCGCTGACGGCATGAAAAGCCTTTATTTTGGTTTTGGAGGCTATGAGCTCTCTTCAGATATGACCGGAACCGTCGCTTTCAATGCCAATGCAGTTCGCAGCAAATTGCAAGGTGGTACAAAAATTAAGCTTGAAGGCAATTGTGACGAGTTCGGAACAGACGAGTATAACTATGCGCTTGGACTCAAAAGAGCCAATGCTGTCAAAGATGGTCTGATAGCAGAGGGTATATCGTCTAGCCAGATCACTATGGTGAGTTTAGGCGAAAGCAATCCGCAATGCCAAGAGGCTACAGACGGCTGTTATGCGAAAAACAGAAGAGTTGATCTGCGTCTTGCCAGGTAAGTGATGCGAAATAAAGTTGTCCTTCGGGGTATCTCAATATTGGTATTGTCTGTATTTGGAAATGCTGAGATTTCTATTTTAGGCGATCGTGCCCAGTCTTATGATTTGCCGGAGCAAAGTATCGAGAGCGGCAGCAGAAGTGAAAATGCAGTCATAGAGCAGCGTCTGAATCAGCTGAATGAGAGAGTTGACGGTTTGACTACAGTAATCGAAGGACTCAACGGATCGATCAATGAACTACGCCAGATGAAAAGCACTCTTGATGAAGCGGAACAACGCATTCGTAAATTAGAGGCAAAGATAGAGTTTATGGAGCTTAGTGGAGACTCAAGCAGCACAACATCGCAGAGCGGTCAGCCCAATGCATCAAGTTCGTCATTAAGAACTTCTGCCTCATCAAGCCAGAGCAATTTGTTATCTGAGCAAAAAGATCAGAGTATAGATACAGAAAAAAGCAAAAGCGATGAAGGCGGCGCCTCGATGGACGGCGACTTATCGTCAATATATAGCGAAGGTGTTAGACTTTTTCAAAAAAAGCAATATAGCCAAGCAAAAGATCGTTTTGCCGCCGCTGATAAGAAGGGATATAAGAGTGCTTCTTCCAACTACTATCTCGGAGAGATTGCCTACTATACCCAAAAATATGATGACGCAATCTATTATTTCAAAAAAAGCGCAGGGCTAAACGACAAGGCGAACTATGTCGATACATTACTGCTCCATACTGCAATTGCTCTTGAAAAAACAGGTGACAAAACTCAGGCAAAAGTATTTTATGAAACTATCATAAGCAACTATTCCGGCAAAAAAACCGCTAAAATTGCCAGCGATAATCTCAAAAAACTATAGGAAGACAGAATGCTAAAATATATTATTGTTTTATTATTGTCAATAGTATCACTAAATGCGGAAGATAATGAGTTGATTCCGATATCCAAGACGGAGTTTGTCTATATAAATAATAATGGTGATGAAAAAACAGTTGATATGACCGGAAAAGATTTTATCCTGATCTCTGTCCGGGAAGCAGGGAGTGATGGGAGATTTTATGCCGTAGACAGAGATGCTACGGTGTGGCTGAGCGATGGGGTTACTTCCGGACTGGAGATGGAGTTTACTCCAAGCGGTCTCTGGACGGTACAAAGCAAAAAGCGTTATCATATGTCCTCAAAATATCCGGATGAGGACGGTATCAACAATATGGATTATAGTATATTTTTTACCAAATGGGGGCATGCGCTGCACCAAGGAAGCATGACAGGTATGTCGCACGGCTGTATCCATGTTGATCCCAACGCAATTCCCGCTCTTTTCAAATGGACGAAAGTCGGAATGCCGGTATTGGTGACAAGATCAAGCTATATGAACTATGCCAAAGGTGATCTTATGAAAATTTATACCAAAAACAAATAATAATCTTCCGGAGATATCATTATCCCATCGGATAGAGTATCTCTTCGTGTACCTTATCACAGGCTTTCAATATTTCGTCACTTAGTGTCACTTCCATTGCTGCAAGCAAAACATCAAGTTGTGATTGTTTTGTAGCGCCGATGATCGTAGAGGCAACGAAATCAAACTGCTTTGACCATGCGGTTGCCAATGTGATAGGATGAAGCCCGGCATCGGAAGCGACCTTGAGATATTTTTGGGCGGATGCCAATGTTTTTTCATTCATAAATCGGTTTGCCATCACTCTTTGTCTGGCATTTGGAGATCTAATATAGTCTGCAAAACGTCCTTTGCCTCCGTCTGCCTGGTTGTACTTTCCGCTAAGAACACCGCCGGCATTGGGAGAGTAGGGCAGAAGCGAGACCTGCTCTTTGCGGCATACTGTGGCTAGCTCATCCAGAAATCTTCGATTGAGCAGGGAGAAGTTATTTTGGATTGCTTCAAAACGGGCACATTTGGTGTCGTTTTTAGCGTACATCAGCGCTTTGGTCAAGCCATAGCAGGTATCATTGGAGGTGCCTGTATAACGCACCTTTCCGCTTTGGATCAGACGATCAAAGGCTTTCAATGATTCCTCTATTGGTACTACAGTATCGGGCCAGTGCATCTGATAAAGGTCGATATAGTCAGTCTGAAGCCGCTTGAGACTTGCCTCGACCGCCCTTTCGATATGGAAGCAATCCATTGCGGTCAATCCATGGCGGATCGGCGGTACAAACCATCCATTTGCCCCGCCGGTTACCTTCGTAGCAAGAATGATCGAATCCCGTGGTTTAGCTTGCATCCATTCGCCTACCCACTGCTCGGTAATACCGGCAAGACCTGTTTGCGGAGGGACGGGATAGAGTTCAGCCGTATCAAAAAAATTTATCCCATAATCATAGGCTTTGTCCATGATGACAAAAGCCTCTTTTTTGTCACATTGCGTACCGAATGTCATCGTTCCCATACAGATAGGGGAGACACGCAGACCCGTGCGTCCTATATAGCGGTATTCCATAAAACCTCCTTGTGTTATTTGCTACTCTTTTTCATTGTACCAAAATTTGTCTTGGTTCAAATATGATTTTGCGAAATATCCACACCAGATAGCTATCAAATGGAGTATGACCAATAAGCCGACATCCTGTCTTTGTTGCCCTTGCACGGCAATCCGGCTTCTTCCCTCTTTTCCAATACACTGTATTGTCTCAATCCAAAACAAAATCCTTAAATTTCACATTTAACTGCAAATTATATAAAGGTGACCTGAAATTTAAGCTTAGATTTATCGGGGGGAACCTATACGGTAACATGAAGCTCCTCGACCCAAGGGCGTGAGGTATCTTCATAGGTCAAGTTTGAGTTGACAAGATCATTTCGTACTTTCTTTTTCATATACCATTATCAAACTTATGCTACAATCTATCACTTTAAACCAGTAGCAGAGGAAATAGTGATGGCAGGGATATTGGGATTTTTGGCGGCTCTTGCCGATGAC
>DYNJ01000134.1 GCA_020721085.1 Sulfurovum sp.
ACTGGACTCCATCAAACGCAACCTCTCAGTCAACATCTTGTTTTCTTTCTTGACGGAGGCCATGTCATGAACAGCATCAATCAGATCGGATAAAAGTTTTCCATACTGGTCACCTGCTCCAAGTATCTCAATCACTTTGACTATTTGTCCAGGAATATCCGGCAGAACTTTTTCAGATTCAGAAGCATCCTCACGATTTTTCTCCCCTTGCTCCTGCAACACTCCAGACCACTTTCGAGACACCCCTTCCCCATCTTTTTCACCCTTCCTCAAATCAGACTGACCACCATCCTCTAAAAGCTTTCGACCCAATTCAAGCATTTCTGCAAAGGTCATCTTGAAATGACTGGCTATCTTCTCTCGAATCTTGTCCGACCCGGCCTTTCGCTGCTTGACAATGGAGTTCAAATATCCGCGATCAATCTGTTGTTCAGAGGCAAGCCGGGTTTGCGCACCTCGGCCCTCTTCTTGTAACAGGTAGATCAGTGCGGCATGAAATTGTTGGGAGAATGTTCTGTTCATTGCTCAATAATAGAGCAGATATTCTAAGAAATCAAGAAAAAAACACAAAAAGAAACAGTTTTATTAATTTTATATTGACAATATTTTCAAAGTAGGCAAAAAATAGACCATGAGGCCGCCAAGGAAGAGAACAACAAAAAAACAGATCGCCAGGGATGCCCAAATAGGCCCTGATTTTTTCAGCCACATTTTGTGGGGTCGACGTGCATGTCCGCACCCTGTCGCAGTCCGATTAGAGGAAGTGACAGGTATCAAAAAAGATATCTGGACATCAAAGCACCCCAAAGAGCTGAGAAATATCGTTGAGGAATATATCTATTCGGAATGAAACAATCATGGATATTGAGAGTCGGCTGGCGGCCATAGAAGAAAACCAAAGGTTGATATTAGACATTTTAACAAACAAAAGAGTCAATTTTCCTCCCGTGATGAGCCTGAAAGAAGCTGCCGAATACACCGGTTTCTCAGCTGATCACTTCAGAAGACTCGCTGTTGAGCAACGTCTGATTCAATTTTCACGACCATCAGAACACCAGAAAGGGAAACTGCTCTTCAGAAAAGCTGACCTCGACAATTTTCTCACAAAGACGCTGCAAGTTACTCATGAAACCAGGCGGCCAGGACGCAAGAGAATGCAGAAGAACATCACACTATCGTGATGACCTCACTCTCTTGAAAACCAAAAGCGGTCACGGGCAAAGAGATAAAGAGAACCAAGCGGATCGCTACCAGCCAATGAATAATAACACAATTATCTGGCAACAGGCCCAGACATGGGTGTGCACCAACAAAGCCCTCATATGGTGCATTGCCGCCCCATATTATCGATATATGCCCTG
>DYNJ01000023.1:0-6184 GCA_020721085.1 Sulfurovum sp.
TGGTGATCACGATTGGACTCGAACCAACGACCCCTACCATGTCAAGGTAGTGCTCTACCAACTGAGCCACGCGATCAACCTAAAATAACCAAAATATGCGCACAAACACACTTTTGAGGAATGAAATAATAGTCTAAATACCCTTAATAAAAGATTAAGGGTATCAATAGCACACCCGACCCTAGATGAGTGTCTCTGCGATGAAAGTTTTGACCACCTTGCCTCCAAAACGATATATTCCATGCTCAAGCCTCACATCCAGCTCATCCCCGCTTCGTGGAAATAGACGCACACGCCTGCCTACCAATCCCTCTTCATGCGCCCGCACAAAGCCGGCAACCATGCCGGTCCCGCAGGCAAGCGTCTCGTCCTCTACTCCCCTTTCGTAGGTGCGCAGATAGATATCTCCCTCTTTGACCATGGCAATATTGACATTGGCATTGTATCGGTATCGCAGCTCTCTGGCCTGTTCAATATCAAAATGCTCGATCTCTTCGCACAGCGCGACTAGATGCGGCACTCCGGTATCGATCAGCCACCAATTCTTCCCGAACTCTTCGATATGACGACCCACTATCTTCGGCGGGATCATATCGCTTAACACATAAAGCCCGTTGACGGCAGCACAGATCACACCTGCACCGGTGAGAAACTCGGCTTTGTCATCTTTGGAGATGCCCTTTTCGTGGGCGTAATGTGCCGCTGCTCTCGTGGCATTGCCACACATTGCAGCATAGCTGCCGTCTGAGTTGTAAAATTCCCATTCAAAATCATACTGAGGATGAGGGACGAGCACTACCATCCCGTCAGCCCCCACACCTGCATGGCGATGGCAAAGCTTTCGCGCCAAATCGCTTCTGTCTTCTTTATGCGGTGCATGAAAAATGATGAAGTCATTGCCGTTGGCATTGTATTTGGTGACAGTCATCAACTCCTCCTTCTATAAAATTTATATCAACACACAAAGTCTGCGATGATCTCATCTTTGACCCGCTGGCACTCATTTTGGAGCTGTTTGAGGTCTTTGCTGTTGTCGATCACATAAGTGGCGAGTTTGCGTTTCTCCTCGATATCCATCTGGCTTTCTACGCGCCTCAAAGCCTCTTCCTCAGTATATCCATCGCGCTTCATCAATCGTTCTATCTGTGTGGATTTGGGAGCATAACATACCACTGACCTTTTGATAGGATAGCGTCTGTTTTCAAAAAAGAGCGGGATATCCACGATATAGGGCTTTTTGAACTTCTCCTGCTCTTCTGACAGGCGGACGATCTCATCATAGATCAGCGGATGCAAAAGCGCTTCAAGCATTTTGCGCTTATGGGTGTCGGCAAAAACAAGTTTCCCCAGCTTGACTCGATCGACCTTCTCATTGACGACATAGTCCGCTCCAAAGAGTTCAGCTATCTTTTGATATTGCTGATCCAGCATCGCATGTGCGATCTTGTCCGCATCAATGAACCGAAAACCATACAACGATAGAATCACAGTCGCCGAACTCTTTCCTGTCGCAATCCCGCCCGTCAATGCTACCGCATAGTCAAAAGCCATTATGCTATCTTTTGTGCTGACAACATTATATTTTAATCAGACCTGCATATCTTTTGCGCACGACTGTGGGTAAGCCAAAAGCACTGATCGCAATATCGGAGTTATAGTAGTGCATCCCCTCTGTCAAGTCGGCTCTTTGGAGATTGATATCAGCAGTCGGATGGTAATGGTGGCTAGCCAAAATCATATTTTTGCAGATCAGATGCCCATCTTCTGCCAAAGCCTCGTAGCGATAAGGCATCACGATCTTGAAGAGTTCGCCGATCACCTCCAGCTCCTCTTGCGCCTCGTCTTCTTTGGTCAGCAGAGGGCTTGTTAGCATCGATACAACTCCCTTATTGCTTAGCGCTCGATTGAGCAGTCCCCAAAACATTTTCTCTTTTTTGATCTTCTTGGAGGCTATGATTATGATATCAAAAGCACCTTGGCCAACCTTTTCCAACTCATCAGCTGCATCATCTTTGTCGATCCGCACGATCGTCTCTATGCCCTTGTGTTTGAGTACTTCAGCATAAAGATGGTCGCACCCCCCGATCAACAAAACTCTTTTTGGGTCTGCATGTGTGCAGATGGGGACATGCGCAAGCATCTCGTCTTTGATATAATGTAATTTTTTCATATCGTTCCTTTGTAATTTCATTGACTTTGTCGATTGTAGCAAAAAAGGATACAAAAAAGATTAAACTCCTTTGATTTAGTTTATAATACCCTCCAATAACCACCAAGGAGCATTTTATGGATAGACAATTATTGACTCAATCACTTCACTTCAGGCACGCCTGCAAACTTTTTGACAATGAGCGCAAAATAGATTCCGATGATCTTCGGTTTATCCTAGAGGCCGGAAGATTGTCTCCATCGTCTTTTGGGATGGAGCATTGGCACTTTATTGTAGTACAAGATCAGGATCTCAAAGCACTGCTTCGACCAGCCTGCTGGGATCAACCGCAGATCACGACCTGCAGTGATCTCGTTATCATTACCGCCAAAGTGGACGATCCTGTCCGCAGGCCTTATTATGAAAAGATGTTTGGTCGAAGAGATATGGCTCCACAGATGCTCGAACGCTATCTGGATATCTACCAGAACTATGTCAACGATCTGCATTCGATCTACTCGTGGTCTGCCAAGCAGTGCTATATCGCAGCCGCAAATATCATGAGCTATGCCTCTCTCATAGGCATCGACAGCTGTCCGATCGAAGGATTTGAGAAGGAGAAGGTAGAGAAGATCTTGTTGCTCAACACTACCAAGGAGCAGGTGGCATTGATCGTGGCGCTGGGATACAGAGTCAATGAACAAAGCGAAAAAATGAGACTGCCTTTTGACGAGGTAGTGACTTTCCGATAATGCCTACAACTTTCATCTCGTCACTCCGTACTCGATACGGAACCTATCTCTTTTGGACTGCTGAACGGGTCATTCACTCCAGATACATCAAAGTATCAAAGGGTAATCGCGATGAGCAAAGAGAGGAAGCAATCCAAGAGAATGGATCACCGCACTTCGTTCGCGATGACAAATAGTATTTTTAGTTGTGGATGCCAGTAATGGCAATAGAACAACTCCTCTATTTTCTCCTTCGGTAGCTCAACGCCTCTAATATCTCTTTTTTGCCGATTTTTTCATTGCCGTGCAGATCAGCGATCGTTCGCGCGATCTTTTTGATACTGGCGATACTTCGATGCGACATAGCAAAGCGGTGAATGGCATTTTGCAGTATCGCCATCGCCTCATCTTCAAGCCGACAATACTTCTCGATCTCTTCCTCTCTGAGTTTGCCGTTTAGCCGTTCCTGCCCTCTGCTTTTTTGAAATCTAAAAGCCTTGAGCACCTCTTGGTGCATCTGAGCGGAGGTGATATCTCCCTTGTCTTCTCCGCTGATCTCCTGCATTACCACAAATAGATCTATCCGGTCAAGAAACGGATCGCTTAGTCTGTTTTGATATCTCTTGATCTCTACATCGTTGCAACGGCACACCTTTGTTTTAGAGAGCAGGTTGCCGCAAGGGCATGGATTCATTGCAGAAACAAACATGATATCGGCCTCGTATGCGATCTTGGCATTGACTCTGGCAATGTGTACTTTTTTGTCCTGGAGAGGCTCCCTGAGTGCTTCGAGGATGTTTTTTGTAAAGTGTGGCAATTCATCGAAAAACAGTATTCCCTTGTGCGCCAATGCAACCTCTCCTATCTTGGCTTGGTTGGATCCGCCGCCAAAAATAGATGCAGAGGTCGCTGTATGATGAGGAGCCCTTATGGGTCTTCTGGCGGAAAAATCCGGAGTGAGGCCTTCGAGAAATTGATGCTTGGCGATACCCAATATCTCCTCTTCGCCAACCGGAGGGAGGATATCTTTGATCCGTTTGACGATCATGCTCTTGCCGCATCCCGGGCTTCCCTCCATCAGCAAGTTATGCATCCCGGCCGCCGCGATCAGCGATGCCCGCTTGGCTATGCTCTGCCCCTTGACATCCGCGAAATCACTCTCATACTCTTGGGTATAATAATAGGAATGCCCATCTATCTCGAAAGAGTCAGAATCATAAGAAAATGCCTCTGCAAGCCTCTCAAAATTGCCATCTTTGAGCACTGCAATCGCCTCATTGAGACTATCTACTGGGATAAATGCTACACCTGGGATATGGCTGAGATACCCGATCGCCTCTTTTGGTACGATCGCCCGCTTGATCAGCCCCTGCTCTTTGAGTGACAGTATAGCAGGGAAGAGCATTGAGCTTGTCTTCACCTTCCCGTCAAGCCCAAGTTCACCAAAGATAAAAAGCCCTTCTTCATCGATCTCGCCCTTGTGCAAGGCGATCAAAAGCGCGATAGACAGATCAAAATGGGTGCCGCTTTTCTTGATGTCGCTTGGGGAGAGATTGATAGTGATCTTCAGAGGAGGGAAGACAAATTCGTTGGTCAAAAGCGCCGCCTTGACCCTCTCTTTTGCCTCTTGGATATCACTGCTCGCCAAGCCTACTACTGAAAATCCCGGGAGCCCTTTGGTAAATGTCGCCTCCACCTCTACGGCTTTGGCTTGCACGCCCTCTAGCGACGCGCAAAGCATACTGTTTACAATACTTTGGTTTTGCTTATCCTCTTGCACCGTCTGGCTGTCATTTTTATCTATATCCATAATCATATTGTACACATCCTTTGCTATACAAGAGAGAAATATGTCATTTTGCAATATCTCATATTTTATATCGCTCTTTGATATAATAGCAGGAGATAGTTTGCCATCTACTAAAATGAGGAATAAATATGACGCATCTCAATGATGAGATCCAAAAACTCAATAATCCAAACTGCGCCGAAGAGGAGATCTTCTATCAAGCCGTGAGAGAGGTACTGCATTCCGTAGCCCCGCTGCATCTGTCTGACAGACGATACTCCCTGCACAAGATTGCAAAACGGATGATCGCGCCGGATCGTGTCATCAAATTTAAAGTCGCATGGATGGACGACCGCAATGAGATTCAGGTCAATACCGGCTATCGGATCCAGTTCAACAACGCCTTGGGGCCCTACAAAGGAGGACTCCGCTTCCATCCGTCCGTCAATGAAGGAATTTTGAAATTTTTGGGCTTTGAACAGATCTTCAAAAATGCGCTCACCGGTCTGCCTCTAGGGGGAGCCAAAGGCGGAAGCGACTTTGACCCCAAAGGCAAAAGCGACTTTGAGATCATGCGCTTTTGTAACTCCTTCATGCAAGAGCTGCACAAATATATCGGATCACGCATCGACATCCCCGCCGGAGATATAGGCGTCGGAGCTCGCGAAATAGGATATCTCTTTGGCCAATACAAAAAGATCACCTCCTCTTATGACGGTGTGATGACAGGCAAACCGTATTTTTTCGGCGGTTCGCCGCTAAGGCCTGAAGCGACAGGGTACGGGGTAGTATATTTTACGCAGGCAATGTTAAAAACGGAAAATAAAGAGGGGCTCAAGGGTAAAATCTGTACCGTCAGCGGAGCCGGCAATGTAGCGATCCATACGATCGAGAAACTCAGGCAAATAGGCGCTATTGTCGTGAGTTGTTCGGATTCCGGAGGGACTATTTATGATGCAGACGGTATCGATCTCAAACTCCTCAAAAAGCTTAAACTGATACGGTGCGAATCCCTTGAAAAGTATCTCAATGACCGTCCAAATGCATCCTATACGCCGCTAGACAGATATCCGGATGGCGCTCATGCCGTATGGAATATCCCTTGTTATGCGGCTTTTCCGTGTGCTACGGAAAATGAACTTAACGGTACCGATGCTGCCACGCTTATCGCAAATGGCTGCAGCTGCGTGAGCGAAGGAGCCAATATGCCATCAATGCCGGAAGCGATCGCTCTGTTTTTAGAGCACAAGATCTGCTTCGCGCCGGCGAAAGCCGCCAATGCCGGAGGCGTAACTGTCAGCGGATTTGAAATGAGTCAAAATGCATCTATGGAGAGATGGAGCGCCGAAGAGGTCGATGCCAAACTGCAAAATGCTATGCAAAATATCTGTCACATGGTCTCCACAACCGCCAAAGAGTATGGAAGCGAGGGAAACTATGTCGCCGGGGCAAATATCGCAGGATTCAAAAGAGTGGCGGACGCGATGATCGCAGAGGGAATCTAGAAGATTTGGC
>DYNJ01000023.1:6284-17689 GCA_020721085.1 Sulfurovum sp.
TTTGATTGACTTTTTGCCCTTTTTGTCTCTTTTGCCACTCTTTTTCAAACCTCTTTCGTTTGATAAAGGAGAGTTTTTCTACAAAGACCTTGCCATCTAGATGATCTATCTCATGCTGGATAGCGATCGCTAGAAATTCATTGTTTTTGATGACGAACTGACTGCCGTGCCGATCAAAATAGCATACTTTGAGCGAAGCATACCGCTCTACATCCTCAAATACACCCGGTACGCTAAGGCAACCCTCCTGATAGACTGTCGAACCATCTTTTTCCAAGATGACCGGATTGATCATCTCTAGGGTATTTTCCCTTGGCTGGTCGCCTTTGCTCTCCTCGTCGCTTGTTTCGAGCGGAACATTGATGATCAGCACCCTCAAAGCGACACCTATCTGTATGGCAGCCAAGCCGATCCCGTTTTTGGCAACCATCGTCTCGTACATATCATCCAAAAGCCCATGAAGAGTCTCATCAAACAGCTCCACCTCTTGAGAAACTCTCTTGAGCCGTTTGTCGGGATAGATGATGATCTCTCGTATCATTTGCGCTGTCTAGCTGAAGCTTTTGGTCAGCACTTTGTCGATCAAGCCATACTCGACTGCCTCTTTGGCTGACATGAAGTTGTCGCGCTCAGTATCTTTTTCGATACGATTGGCCGTTTTTCCAGTCTTCTCTGCCAAAATCTCATTGAGGTATTCCTTCATACGAAGGATCTCTTTGGCTTGTATGGCGATATCAGTCGCCTGTCCTCTTGCTCCGCCCAATGGCTGATGGATCATGATGCGTGAGCTAGGCAGCGCATAGCGCTTTCCCTTGGCGCCGCACGCCAACAAAAACGCCCCCATCGACGCTGCTTGACCTACGCAGATCGTCACCACATCAGGCTTGATATAATTCATCGTATCATAGATCGAAAAACCGCTGGTGATCACACCGCCCGGTGAATTGATATAGAAAAAAATATCCTTATCGGGATCCTGGGCCTCCAGAAACAGAAGCTGCGCAACGACTGTCGAAGCGACGGCATCATCGATCTCTCCGCTGAGCATGATGATTCGATCCTTAAGGAGTCGCGAATAGATATCATACGACCTTTCACCTCTGCCGGTCTGCTCTACTACATATGGAATATAATAACTCATAATTTGCCTTTAAAAAGAGTGCGCCTCACGAGGAGGTCTTTGGCGAAAGACTACTTGTCTAAGCCCAGGATTTTTGCAAAGAGCTTATCTTCGATCATGCCCATTTTGACTGCCGGGAGCAGATTGTTCTCATGATAATATTTAATGATCTTTTGAGGATCTTGACCGCTCATCATCGCCTCATAATAGATCGCTTGGTTGACCTCATCATTGGAGACATCGATCTTCTCTTTTTTGGCTATAGCATCGATGATAAAAGTAGCTTTTACGCTTGCAATGGCATCCGCTCTTAGTGTCTCACGCAACGCCTCGACCTTTTTGGGATCCGCCTTGTACCCTTCTAATTCCTCTTTGCTCATGGTTCTGGCTTTTTCGTTGAGCTTGGCATCGATCTCCTGCTCGACGATATTGTTCGGCAATGCAAAGTCATAGTGCGCTACCAGCGCCTCGACCATCTTGGGCTTAAGCTCTTCATTATATATCTTGGAGAGCTTCTCGCTTTTAATCTGCTCTGCTACTTTTTCTCTCAGGAGGTCAACTGTAGGGTTTGCTTCTCCTCGGAGCAGCTTTGCCGCCAGCTCATCGGTGAGTTCCGGTGCAGTTTTCTCTTGAATCTCATGGAGTTTGACTTTAAACTCGGCCTCTTTGCCGGCTAGGTCTTTGGAGGGATACTGCCCTGGGAAAGTAACAGCGATCACCTTCTCCTCTTCGGGCTTCATGCCTATGATCTGATCTTCAAATCCGGGGATGAACTGCCCGGAACCAATCCTCAGATTGAAGCCTTCCGCCTTGCCGCCGTCAAAAAGCACGCCGTCTACACTGCCCTCAAAGTCTATGACAGCCATGTCGCCATCGCGGAGCATTCTTTTTCTCTTGATCTTCTCAAAAGGAGCCTGCGCTTCGACAAGCCCGTCAAGCCGCTCATCTCTCTCTTTGTCGCTGACCTTCGGCTCTTTGTACGCAGGCGCAAGCTTGGCATAACCCTCAAGATCCAGTTGAGGTCTTAGCGAAAGCTCGATTTCGACTTCTATACCCGCATCTGTTTTGTTGTATTTTTTAAATACCGGCTGTCCGACTACTCTATCGCTTTTCAGCCCAAGCTCTTTGCTTCCCGCATCCAAAATCTCTCTGATTGCTTCTGCCTCGGCATCTTGATCCAGTTTTTCACCATACATCTGCTTGACAACATGCGCAGGCACTTTGCCCTTTCTAAATCCGTTTACCTTGACCTTTGTTCCCGCTTTTTGGGCAAGTACATCAAGTTTACCCTTGAGATCGGCCGGAACGATAGTGGCAACTATCGATACATTGGCTTCGTCTATCTGTTTTGCTGTTACTTTCACTCTCATCCTTTTGTAGGGGCATTGCCCTTTAAATAATCCTATGATTTTATCAAAAAAAGGTTAAAAAGAGTTTTGTGTCACAACTGAAGTGCCATGAGCTTCTCTTTGATGCCCGGCACTCCCGTTCCACCATGAAATTATCAAACTTCTGCTACAATTCATAAAATCACAACAAAATTTAGAATTGAGATATAAATATGGAAAAAGAGAAAGAGTTTGAGCAAGCCATCACAAAGGTGCTTGAGCTTCTAGGCGAAGACCCGCAAAGAGAGGGATTGCTCAAAACCCCCCAGCGGGTTGCCAAAGCATTAGGATTTCTCACAGAAGGGTATCATCAAGACCCCAAAGAGATCCTCAACCAAGCGCTTTTCAGCAGCTCCAACGATGAGATGGTAGTAGTCAGGGATATCGAATTTTACTCTCTATGCGAACACCACATGCTCCCCATCATCGGACGGGTTCATATCGCGTATATCCCTGACGGCAAAGTAGTCGGCCTCTCCAAGATCCCTCGCATCGTCAATGTATTTGCCAGACGGCTGCAGATCCAAGAGCAGATGACAGAACAGATCGCTGATGCGATATTGGAGACCATCAAGCCCAAAGGAGTCGCCGTCGTCGTACACGCAAGACATATGTGCATGGAAATGAGAGGTGTGCAAAAGATCAACTCCACCACCGTCAGTTCAGCTCTGCGAGGTCTTTTCAAGAGCGACCAGCGTACCCGCAATGAGTTTTATAACATTATCAACACGCCCGCACCTTCAAATTTTTGAACCAAAATTATACATGGGTGCCTCTAAAAACCATATGCAAGCTTACTCACCACTAGTTTTTAACATAATTCGGAGTATAATTATCTTTTTTATGCTCATTTTATAATAGTTTAAGAAATGTTGCTGTATTATCAGCCCAATTAGGACTAATTTAGTCTTATTTATTAAGGCCTGATTTTATTGTGAAATTTGGGATAATTACTCATTTAAAGGAAAGAGATGAAAGTCTATTTAGACAATAACGCAACAACCATTGTCGATCCGTATGTATTTGAAGAGATGGAGCCGTTTTTTGTCCAGAAATACGGCAATCCAAACTCTCTTCACGGTTTTGCGAGCGCGACACACGAACCTCTCAAAATTGCCATGGAGAAGATTTATGCCGGCATCAATGCCCCCAAAGAAGACAGTGTAGTGATCACCTCCTGTGCCACCGAGAGTAACAATTGGGTACTCAAGAGTGTCTATTTTGAGTATATCCTCACGGGACGCAAAAACCATATCATCATCAGCGAAGTTGAGCATCCGTCAGTCATAGCGACAGCCAAATATCTAGAAACGCTCGGCTGTAAAGTCACCTATCTTCCAATCAACCACGAAGGTATCATAGAGGCCAGAACGCTCAAAGACTTTATCACCAACAAAACCGCACTTGTCTCCATCATGTGGGTAAACAACGAAACAGGGGCTCTATTTCCGGTGCGGGAGATAGGCGATATTTGTGCCCAGAAGGGAGTACTTTTCCATACTGATGCCGTCCAGGCGATAGGCAAAACACCGGTAGATGTGCAGAGTTTCAATGTGGACTACCTGACGATGTCGGCACATAAATTTCATGGTCCCAAAGGTGTCGGAGCGCTATATATGAAAAAAGGCAGAGAACTCACGCCGCTGATGCACGGCGGATCACAAATGGGCGGACTTCGCTCAGGTACGCTCAATGTCGCCGGTATCGTGGGGATGGGCAAGGCGATGGAGCAGGCTGTCGATGCCCTTGGTTTTGAGATGAGCGATATCAAAGATCTTAGAGACAGATTTGAAGATGAACTGCTTAAGATTCCTGATACCTTTGTCGTCACTCCGAGAGAGAAAAGAGTCCCCAATACTATTCTTATCTCTTTTAGGGGGATCGAGGGAGAGGCGATGCTGTGGGATCTCAACCGTGCAGGCATAGCTGCGAGTACGGGCTCGGCTTGTGCCAGCGAAGATCTCCAGAGCAATCCTGTCATGGAGGCTATAGGAGCAGAAGCTGACTTGGCTCATACCGCGATACGGTTTTCACTCAGCAGATACACCACCAAAGAGGAGATCGATTATACGATTTTGGTCGTTTTAGAGGCAGTCAAAAGACTCAGAGGCATCTCCAGCTCATATGCGTATGCACCGGAAGGTCATGATAGCGGTCTAACAAAAGGTCACTAAAAGTTTTAACCGTACCTGATACGGTATGACGAATTTGAAAAATTAAAAAGGATAAAAGATGGGATTTGATAGTTTGATTGGCGGTACCATTTGGGATCAATACAGCCAAAAGGTGACTGGATTGATGAACAATCCGCGCAATATGGGAGAGATCACAGAGGAGCAGGCCAAAGCGATGGGAGCCAAACTCATCGTAGCGGATTTCGGTGCAGAGAGTTGCGGTGACGCTGTGCGTCTTTATTGGGCGGTAGATCCCAAAACAGATATGATACTCGAATCCAAGTTCAAAAGCTTCGGATGCGGTACGGCGATCGCCAGCTCTGACACGATGGCAGAGCTATGCAAAGGCAAAACAGTTGACGAGGCGGTCAAGATCACCAATATCGATGTAGAAAAAGCGATGCGTGACACCCCCGATGTCCCTGCTGTTCCACCACAAAAGATGCACTGTTCGGTCATGGCGTATGATGTCATCAAAAAAGCGGCAGCACAGTACAAAGGGGTTGATATAGGAAGTTTCGAGGCAGAGATCATCGTGTGCGAATGCGCCAGAGTAAGCCTATCCACTTTGCGCGAAGTAATCAGACTCAACGACTTAACCACCATCGAGCAGATCACAGACTACACCAAAGCAGGTGCGTTTTGTAAGTCATGTATCCGTCCCGGTGGTCACGAAGCCAAGGATATTTACCTCGTTGATCTCTTAGCAGAATACGAAAAAGAGAAGATGGCCAATGCCCTCAACGCAGCCGGGTCAAGTGCAGATATCCCGTTCACAAAGATGACAATTGTCCAAAAAATCAAAGCAGTTGACAAGGTTGTAGATGACAATATCCGTCAAATGCTGATCATGGACGGGGGCAATATGGAGATATTGGATATCAAAGAGAATGGTCCGCATTTTGACATTTATATCAGATATCTGGGCGCTTGCAGCGGATGCGCCAGCTCAAGCACAGGTACGCTTTTCGCGATCGAAAATATCCTTCGTGAAAAACTTGATGAAAATATCAGGGTACTGCCTCTTTAAAACCCTTTTGACAAAATATCCAGGAACATCCTCGTTATTTTGTCTTCCCTGTAAACGGTCTCACGATCATCCTCACAACCAATACAACCAAATAGAGTGCTACAGTAAATACAATCGGATGGATCGCACCTATCCCGTATGCCCCGGCATTTGGCAACTCTATAGCATGCTTGACAGGATGGTCTATCCACTCTTTAAAATGCATCCCAAGCGCCAAAAACAGAAAAAGTCCTCCAAATATATAAAGCTCCTTTTTCAATCCCTTGCCTCCCTGTCTTTGATCAATGATGCTCATCTGCATCGAGATTGAAAAACTTGGTACCGGCATAATACATGGCAAGACACAGTCCCAGCCCGCCTAAAGAGATCATTATTTCAGCAGAAGACGGGAAATAGTGAATCCATTCCGGAGAAAGCTGATACTCTGTTTTTTTCAGCATCTGAAGCGGTTTGAGCTGTGTGTCATGCACAAGATTGTATCTCATGAAAAAGACACCTATCATGCCGCTGAGTGATGCAAAAAAGAGTGTATTGACAGCCCTGCCACTGCTAGCAAGGATGATCACCAAAGGTATCGCCATAGCCAGTATTACCTCTGCCCAAAATGTCCATGAACCCAAGATATGGATAGCGACATCTGCGCGATCAGGCATGCTTCCATAGATATCTGTAAGCATTTTCCATGTCACGAAAAAGATCAATATCGAGATCAGCAATCCCTGTATTTTTGCTAGATTGGTCAGCATGATTTTGGCATTTTCCGGGAATTTCAACTTATATCTAAACCCCATCATGATAAAGGCGATGAATATACCGGTGATAAACGCTGTCAGGATAAAGTAGGTCGGATAAAATACGCCGTTTGAGATCGGTCTGGCATTCAAAAATCCAAAGACGCTTCCCAGATTTGAGTGTGCCGCAAGACCTACCAGCAATCCTATCAGGCCGAATATCTTAGCGCTTTTCATATCGTTTTTGAGCAAAAATACAAACTCTACGATCATAAATGTAAGGTAAAGTCCATATAGCGTACCCATCCACCAGATCGCACTTGTAAGTCCTGGAGTAAGCACATTGTAGATCATCATCGTCACTGGATGCCCGATCTCGAACGCAATCACTGCAAATCCGGCAATGATAGTGACGATCGAACCGAAAATTGCCCTTTTTGAGATCATCATATAGTCTTTAAATCCAAAAACATCACCTAAAGATCCGACGATACAAAGCCCTGTTGAGCTGACCACAAAGAAGATATAGACCGCGATGAGCAACCCCCACGGATGCTCCCTGGTGACATTGTAAGCATGGTGACCATGCATCAGATATGTTGTCACACCTATAGCAAACATAGCCAAAAACGCGATTACCGATAGGGCTATCAATATATTGACAGGTGTCTTTTCGAAACCAAATAGCTCTTTAAGACCGATCTTTTTGAAGGGGATAGAGGTGATAAACTCTTTAATACCTTGTTTTTTTATAGCTTCTGCCATCATTTGCCCCTTATGTTAGATAATAAAGTTTTGGCTTGGTGCCAAGATGTGATTTGAGAGTAAAGTGCTCTCTGGTTCTCAATAGTTCGCTGATCTCGCTGTTTGGATCATCCAAGTCGCCAAATGTCCGTACTTTGGTCGGACAAGTATTTTGACAAGCCGTAGTCGTTTCCCCTCTGGCTAATCTAGTATCGCTGCAAAAGGTACATTTATCGACAGTAGCCGTCCTGTCATCCACATACCTTGCATCATACGGACAGGCATTCATGCAATAGCTGCACAAAATACACATCTCCGCATTTACCAGCACTACTCCGTGTTCGTTATAATAGGTGGCATTGGTAGGGCAGACATCTTGGCACGGAGCCTCTTCGCAATGCTGACACTGGCTTGGCACAAAAGTGGCGGAGACGATATCCAGATTGGGCCACTCGCCTTTTACTTCGTTGGCGCCCACCCAGATCCGGTGCTTATCAGCGCCCTTGAGTACACCGTTTTCCTCTTTGCAGGCGACCTCGCATGCTTTACAATTGATACAGTTTTTGTAATCCAACGCCATTGCATAATTTGCCATGATTACACCTTCCTTATTTCTACATTGGTTTCGTGCATTGATGACGCACCGTACACCGGCTCTATGGCATCCTCAATAACAGCGTTATCATTTCCGCCGTTTTTGTAAGCCCAAGTAAGCGCTTCACTCTCTTCTCCAAACCCATGGATGAAGAAGACCATTTTTGGACCGATCTTCTCGGTAGGATAGGCCTTGAGTCTTGTTTTGCCGATAGAGCTTGACACCTCTACTAGATCTCCAAACTCGATACCTTTTTCTGTGGCAACTTTACGGTTGATCCAGATATAATTTTCAGACATCAGATCAAGCAAAACCGTATTGTTGGCAGTACCTGACTGGGTAAACTGGGCATGTCGACCGGTCAATAGTCTAAATTTGCTATCCGGAACCGAGAAATTGTACTCGTCTCTCCAGACAGGCATAGGATCGATTCCTTTCTCTGCCATTGCCTGAAGGTTGCATTCTACTTTTTTGCTTTCTGTCTTTACCTTTCCATTGCCGACTCTGTATGATTTTTCTTTTTCCGGGTAGTATTGATGCTCATTCGCCGAGATCTGTTTGAAAAATCTATCCATATTGGGATAAAAGACACCGTGCTCCTCAAGAGCTTTAACCGCCCCTTCTCCGTAAATGGCTTTGACGATATGCTCGTTGATCTCTTCTTGCGTCTGCTCAAATGGCTTGGTCATATCAAACTCTGCATATACCTCTGCTTCTCTTTGCTCGAGTGTCTTCTTGACAGCGGTAGTTGCGTTGTTGTCTTCCGATAGCGGATCCGACTCTAGCAATGCGAGCTCGTCCCGGACATCTTCATCATACTTTTTTGTGATCCCAAAAAGCGTCTTGGAGATCTTTTGAGTCAATCCTCTCATGATATCTATAACGGGCTTGGTCTCAAACATAGGTTCTATGACTTTGTTTCTTTGCGCGATAGCCGGCTCAGCGCCTTCAAATGTCTTCACAGGATCTGTCCGTTCGAGATAAGTACACTCAGGAAGTACTACATCGGCGTACATGACGGTATCAGTCGGCATAGTATCGATCGCTACGACCAATTCCATCTTCTTCATCATCTGTGCTGTTTTTTGGATATTTGGCATATTCATCATAGGATTATGTTTGTATATAAACATCCCCCTTACTTTATAGGGCATCTTATCTTCTATATATCTATTGCGCCAGCTGATCCACGATCCGCCTCCGGCGACGATAGCGCAATCCTCATAGCCTGACTGGCCTTTTTCGCCTTTGACCTTTTCGATAGCCCTTGACTCCGCTCTTGCGTAGATAGGCTCGAGTCCCTCGTGCTCGCCGAGCTTTAGCTTTTTGCCAAAGATCAACCCGCCTTTTGTATCGATCCCGCCGCTTAGAGCCTGGAAGATTGCCATGGCGCGGCGAAGCTGGAAATCATTGTTGGAAAAAGTACTTCTTCTGCCAGGGTAATAGACCGCCTTGGGGGCATGCGCCATAAACTCTCTGGCTATTTCATAAATATCTTTGGCTTTGATAGTGGTGATCTTTTCTGCCCACTCCGGTGTATATTTATTCGAAAGGACGCTGTTTTTGTACTCTTCAAAACCGTTAAAATTCTCAGCAACATAAGCTTTGTCGTAAATCTCTTCACTCAATATCACATATGTCAACGCCAACACAAATGCCAAATCAGTTCCGGGATTGATCGCCAGCCATTTGTCTGCCTTCGCAGCGGTATTGGTAAATCTCGGATCTATACAGATCATTTTCGCGCCTCTGCCCTTGGTGCGCTTGAAAATATCCATCGTATCAGGCGTGACGATCGCTTCGGCTCTATTGGCTCCTGCCATGATCACATACTCCGCATTTTCCAAGTCCGCCAACGCATAAGCTCCTATGGTTACGCCATAACCTGATGTCACAGTCTGCAGACAAAGCGAAGAGTGGTTCAGCCAGTTGGATGAGCCGAAAGCTGAGAAAAATGTTTTGAATGTGTGCTCAGCCATCCCCTCTCCGGCGCAAAACAGAAATGAAGATCTGTTGTCTTTCTCTTCATCCAATATCTTTGCCATACCGGGAAATTTATCCGTTCCGTTCAAAATAGCCTCATAAGCTTCATCCCATGAGACTCTCTTAAACTTGCCTTCGCCCTTTTCTCCTATGCGGATCATCGGATATTTCAGGCGATCAGGATCATAAACAGACTGAATGCCCGCATTTCCTCTCGGGCAAAGCATATTTCTCGATTTTGGAAACATCGGGTTTGGATTGAGCTTGGTGATCACTCCGTTTTCTACCCTCGCCAGCGCGGCACACTTGTTGACACACATTTCACAAAGTGTCGCGACTTCTGTTGCAGGACCCGTACCGGTTTTTGTCGTGACCATATCACTGCCATGTTCTTCAGATTCAGCAAAGACGCTTGTCAATCCCAAACTTGTCCCCCCTACCACGCTCAAGGCGACACTTCCTTGAAGAAACCTTCTCCTTGATATCTCAATTTTCATCGGCATATCTCCTTTTGAAATTATATTTTTAGCGCTTAAATAGGCCTATTTCTATCCTATTTAAAAATAAATACTATAGTTTAATAAAGCATTGCTTATAATATTCTTTAATCCTATTAATTATTGTAAAATTTTGGCAAACTTCTATTATTTTTTGTAGATAATATTAATATTATCCGTATTTCCATGCTCGATATCTTTATGACACGCAAAACAATTGGATCTATTTTTGATCTTTTTCTCTTTAAATACGCTCAATGGTATATCTGCATGCGCCTCTCTCCAGTAAGGTGTTTTTGTGATCTCTTTGGGTGTTGCGCCTTTGAGTGACAGGAGTGTTTTGACCGAAGCCTCTCGAGTAGAGTGCTCTGCACTATTTTCTCTCAGGAAGCCCATGATTGATTGCTGCGCCGATTTTGATATATTCGCATCTGTAATCTTATCGCCAAAGTGGTTGTCCAATCCATCCATAATGCGTTCCCAAGACTTTTCAGGCAACAAAAACGGAGGGTATATCTTGTGGCAATCCCCACACTTTTCATAAAAAACAGGATGTTCCTGCTTATAATCTATATCGGTAAATTTTCTGAGGGTCAAAAAATTATAATGGCTGCTAATAACAAAAAAATAGATTCCAACCGCAAGAGCGGTCATCAACAGAGCAAAAAGCGTCAAAGAGATACTCACTTCAGTATCCTCTCCTTCGGTTTTTTTGTATCCCGTGACCATCGCCCAAACCATACCAGTTTTGTGCCAAAACTGCTCTACCATAACTCCGCTGATATGGATCAAAACCCATGCGACGAAGAGGTAGGCGGCATATTTGTGCACCATCTCTAGCGGGATAATATATGCGGTAAAATCATCATTGAGGAAACGAAACAGACCTTTTGCATCTGCGATACCATAAAGCAGCAGTCCCGAAACAACGATAATCATCCCCACACCCATCGCCCAGAGGGTAAACCAGCTTGATGCCGGATTGTGTCCGGCCGGAATTTTTCTCCACCGATTTTTTATTTTTTCTACAAAGTAAAATTTGAGCTGTGAAGGGCGAAGTTTAAAAGTATTGAAGGTGGCATATCGTGGTCCCACAAATCCCCAAATTATTCGATAAAAAATAATAACAAGAAAAACAAAACC
>DYNJ01000024.1 GCA_020721085.1 Sulfurovum sp.
TATATGGGCTGGGCAACCGAGAGGATATTTTTGCCGCTGCTGAGAACTACCGCTCCTGATCTGATCGACTATTATATGCCGGAAAACGGTGTCTTTCATAATCTGATTCTAGCCAAGATGATGGTGCTTTACAAAGGACATGCACAGCAATTTATGCACGCGTTTTGGGGGGTTGGGCAGATGAGCTTTGTCAAACATGCTATCTTTGTGGGCGAAGATGCGCCGGCTTTGGATGATGCAGTAGCTATTTCGGAGTATATCCTCAACCGTATCCTTCCGGAAAAGATTTTGATCACCCAAGGTATCGTTGATGCGCTTGATCATGCCAGTCCCGAACCTCTCGTTGGCGGCAAACTGGGAATTGATGCTACAGGAGACGAGGTCGATATTGGGGTTGGGCTGCTTATAGATGATGTGCAGCTTTTGGAGCAGATGCAAAAAATCGATGAAAATATCATAGAACTCAAACAGTATATGACACACACCAAAAATCCTATCTGCGTCATCTCCGTAAAAAAAATAAAATCACAAAAATTTCTGATCTCCAAGCTCCATGTGCTCAAAGAGTATCTAAAAATTTTGGTCATCGTCGATCAGGCAAATAATGATTTGCAAAGTCCATATATGCTGATCTGGCGTGCAGTCAACAATATCGATGCGCAAAGAGATATTTCGCGTGAGTCGTTCATCGCGATCGATGCCACTGCCAAAAATCTTTATGACGGGTATGACAGAGAGTGGCCCGGTGATACGCTTTGCGATCCTGATACGCTTAAGAGCCTGCAGCAAAAGGGGTTGATTCGGTTAGACGAGGCAATGATCCGCAGATACGGTCTGTCAAATTTTTAGTCAGTCGGGCACTCAAACCAAAATTTAACCTTACAAACCAAAATAGGTTGATAGAGATATTATTGCTTTAATAATATTATGGTATTATTTCCTTGTTGATAAAAATTATTTAAAAGGAAATCAAATGATAGTTACAAAAAAAGCTCCAGATTTTACAGCGACAGCAGTACTCGGTGATAATCAAATCGTTGACAACTTCAACCTTTATGAGAATCTCGGCAAAAACGGTGCAGTTCTCTTTTTCTACCCGCTTGACTTTACATTCGTATGTCCGTCAGAGCTTATCGCTTTTGACCATAGACTCGAAGAGTTCTCAAGCAGAGGCATTCAAGTGATCGGGTGTTCTATCGATTCGCAGTTCAGCCACTTCGCATGGAAAAATACCCCCATCAACCAAGGCGGTATCGGTCAAGTGAGATACCCGCTTGTGGCAGACCTCAACAAGCAGATCGCCAGAGATTTTGATGTACTTCTCAATGATGCGGTTGCGCTGAGAGGATCATTTTTGATCGATGCTGACGGTATAGTCAGACACGCAGTCGTCAATGATCTTCCGCTTGGCAGAAATATCGATGAGATGGTTAGAATGGTTGATGCGATGCTCTTCACCAATGAATTTGGCGAAGTATGTCCGGCCGGATGGCACAAAGGCGATGCGGGTATGAAGGCTGACACCAAAGGTGTGGCTGATTATCTTGCAAATCACGCCCAGAGTCTATAGGACAAAGAGGGTAAATTATTACCGAACGGTTTACTTTCATCCCGAACTTGTTTCGGGATCTAAAAAATATTTAATCACAGATTCCAAAAGATCATTGAGCATTATGAATAGTGTCGAATGATCTGTTGAAGCGAAGGAAAAAGATGAACGATTATATGATGTTGCTGAAAACTGTTGGTCTGAAAGCGACTTTGCAGCGCATAGGTATGCTGGAGGTGATCGCGGGTACAGGTCATATCTCCATAGATGATATCTATGCCAAAATCCATCAGATGTGGCCGACACTCTCATTGGCTACGATCTATAAAAATATTTTGATCATGGTCGAAAAGGGAGTACTTAGAGAAGTTCCTCTCATGGGAGCCAAATCAAAATATGAACTTATGCAGTCAGATCATATCCATCTGATATGCCAAAAATGCAGCAGTATAGAAGACAAAATGATAGACGATCTTCTTAAAGAGCATTTGGCGGTCATTGCCCAACATGACCTCTTGATCTTGAAGCAATCTCATATCAATCTTTACGGACTTTGCAAAAACTGCCAATAGAACCTTCGTCCTAAAACTCCTTCAGACCTAAGCCTTTCGATGGGTTGGCAATTTTATGACATGCCCTGAAACATTTTGGATTGCCGAAGTTCTAGTGAGTTTTGCAGTGACGGTAATTCCCGCGAAGTTAGGAATCTGTAGTTATTTCAAGATACTACTTTATTGCTATAGTAATAAGAACGGGGGGAGATGCTGAACTAAATTCAGCATGACGCCATACGGGTTATCACTCTCCAAAAAGCGCAGAGCCTACGCGGACGAGGTTGGAGCCGCACCCTATAGCAAGCTCAAAATCACCGCTCATCCCCATAGAACAGATAGTAGCACCGCTTTTTTGCAGAAATTCATATATATGATGTGTGGTCTCAAAGCTCTTTTGTACGATAGCTCTATCTTCGCTGTGCGCACCGATCGTCATCACCCCTCTAAGGTTGATGTGTCTGCATCGTTCCGCGATCTCCTGATAAATATCGATCGCCTCCTCCGGGGTAACTCCTGATTTGCTTGTCTCCTTGGCGCTGTTGACCTGCAAGAGACAGTTCATGCGGCTATTTTTACGGGCAAGTTTCTCATCCATCTCCAGCGCCAATGCCACAGAATCGATCGACTGCATCAAAGACGGTTTGGTGTCGATCAGTTTGTTGATCTTGTTTTTTTGCAATGTGCCGATGAAGTGCCACTCCAGTGGAAGTTCTTGGAGTAGTTTGCACCTCTCTTCTAACTGTTGGACTTGATTTTCGCCGAAGGCACGCTGACCCAGATCGTACAGCAACGCTATCGCATCAATATCGGTATATTTGCCTACAGCTACGAGTTTGACGATATGGTGTTCGCTCACAGTGATGCGCGCCTGCTCAATGCGCCAGATCACGGCGTCAAGATTTTTTTGCAGTTGGTCTCTAAAGAGCATCGTTAATTCCCAGCCAGTCTGTTGATATCATTATAAAGTCCCAAGAACATCAATCCAAGAAGTATCGCCCATCCTCCGACCGTCAGACGATAGAGTACCGCTTCGCTCGGCGCTTTACCCCGTACTATCTCATAGAGATTGAACATGATATGCCCGCCGTCAAGCGCCGGTATAGGCAGAATATTGAGGACACCCAGATTGACGGAGATCAGTGCGGTGAAAAAGAGCAATGCAACGATACCCGCGCTGGAAGCCTGTGAAGTGATATCGATGATGGTGAGTACGCCGCCCAGTTTATCCGCGCCGACTGCTCCCGTGATCAGCTTTTGCACACTTTTGAAGATCAGCACGCTCGCCTTTGCCGTCTCATCCCAAGCATACAAAACTCCTTCGCCAAAACCGTAAACTATCTCTTTTTGGGTTCCCAGAGGAGAGATCCCAATGATCTTTCGTTGTATAGGCTCTTCAAAAATATTTTTATCATTAATCGTTTTGGGTGTGACAGAGAGAGTCATCTTGTGGTTGTCTCTCGCTATCCCGACTGCTACAGCTACAGAGGGTGATGCATTGATCAGTTGACCTATATCCTCCCAATATACCACAGGATTTTGACCGATACTCAAGATGGTATCGCCTTTTTGCAGTCCAGCCTTGTAGGCAGGTGTTTCAGGACTGACTATGCCGACAATGGGTAGGAGTTTGGGTACTCCGATCATGGCTATTGCGAAATAGAGCAAAAATGCAAGGACAAAATTGGCAAATGGACCAGCCAAAAGGATGATGATCCGCTGCCACGGTTTTTTGGTATTGTAAGAATCACTGTCATAGCTGATCTTGGTCGGATCGGCATCGTCCTGACCTTTCATTTTGACATAACCGCCAAGAGGTATCATTGAAAGAACATAAGAGGTCTTTCCGTACTTTTTTTCTATGATCTTTTTGCCAAAACCGATACTAAATACATCTACCTGTACGCCCATCCTTCGTGCCGCGACAAAATGCCCCAGCTCATGAAAAAAGATCAAAAACGACAAAACCAAAAGTGAAACCAATATCCCCATATCCATCCTCAATTGTAAAAATTAGAATGTATTATAGCAAATTTTGCGGTTCTCAAGACCAAAATAAATGTGTAAAAATTTTCAGTACAGCACCAGATCTCTATCAGCGACTTACGGCTCCGGCGTCCCAGTATCTTGATTTTCACGGTCAAGCTCTTCGTGTGCCGAAGTAGCAAGCGCTTCGTACTTTGCCCTGAAGAAATCGAGGCTTTCCTCATCGAGCCCTTCAAGATAGAGCAAAGCTCGGATGTTGTCTCTTGATCTACTCAAAATGCGATAAAATTCTATGTTTTTCCGTCTTGACCAAATTGCTGCCGATTGATTTGGCGATGAGCGCCTTGGTGCTTCCGCTTAGATTATCAAGCAGTTTTGGAAGAGACTCATGCGGAAATGCCAACAAAAGTGACTTTGGTTTTTCTTGTTGGACTATTTTGTCGATATCTGACGCTAGCTCTTTTAAAGAGCGTCTGTCATGCTCAAGTTCGCGATTGTGCTCCTCTCCGCTTGAGCTGCCTGATGCGATAGAGCTGCTGAAATTGCCCGCTTGATCACTCATCCACTCTCCGGGTCTTTTGTGCGGGTCGATGTATGCTATATCTTCCAGTGTTTCGAGAGCATAAGAAGTTTTCAACTCTCCAGAGACTATACCTTCACTTTTTTTAACATGAAAAACTCTCAAATCCCCGATATCAGCCACAATAACCATTGCGTTCTCTAATTTCATACCTTTTCTCCTGCACGCAAAATTTTAACTCACTTAATTTTATCAAATTTTTCCTATGGATAATCCTTATAAATACACGTATCTCTATAGGGCATGCCAAAAATGTATGGTTTAGAATCTTTTGAGATAGCTTGGCGGAGATTGAGTTTGGATATCGTCATGCAAATTATTTTTTACTAGGTGATGTTACGGGAGAATCTGCTGTCAACAGCTCATTAATGTTGTGTTTCTATTTATTGTTTATAACATTTATTGAGGGCGCCCTTGAATGTATATAATTAAAAATGGTGTTTAAAATGCTTGACAATATATGATCAGAAGTAGTACAATTTCTTATTAAAACTTAAAAAGGAGTTTCAGATGTTATTGACTAGATTTGACCCTGCGAGAGATTTTAGAGAGCTGGAGGAGAAGTTGGCAAGTGCTTTTCGAGCACCGACAAATACGGATGTTGACAATTTAGCTGGATTTGCTCCGCTTGTTAATACAAGAGAGGGAGAGTATGCCTATCATGTGGAGGTGGATTTGCCCGGTGTCAAAAAAGAGGATATCCATGTCGATATCAAAGAGAGAATCCTTACAATTTCCGGCGAGAGAAAGACCAAAAACGAAGTCAAGAAAAAAGACTATCATAAAATAGAGAGTTTTTATGGCTCTTTTCAAAGAAGCTTCACGCTGCCTGAAAATGTAGATATGGAAAATATCGAAGCAAACTGCGAAGACGGCGTGCTGGAAGTCGTGATACCAAAAATGAAAAAGATCGACAAAGAGATCAAACAAATAAAGATAAAATAAATTTTAACCGACAAGAAGGCATTCTGCCTTCTTGTCTAAAGAGTATTATAACTTCTGTCTCCGGCGTCTCCCAGTCCAGGGATGATGAATTTCTCACTATTCAGCGAGTGGTCAATCTGAGCGATAAAAATATCAATGTCATGGTGCTTTTGGCTTAGCATCCCCAATCCCTCAGGCGAGCCTATTATGGCTAAAGCTACGATTTTATCAGCATTTTTATATTTGATGAGATCGATAGCATCGCAAAGCGATCCGCCCGTGGCGACCATTACATCAACCAGCATCACAGTTTTGCCTTTGCAGTCAGGTATTCGCTCATAGTATAAGACGCTTTTCTTGGTCACTTCATCTCGTTTCATCGCCAAAAAACCAGATGGCGCATTTGGAAAAAGCGTATTGGCAGCTTCCAGCATAGGGAGTCCGGCACGCAGAATGGTCACAAATATGATATTTTGTTCATCGATAAAATCACCTGTAAACTTTCCGTTCCATGTATCAATCTCTTTGGACACTGTATCACTGGAGCCCAACGCTTCATAGAGCATAAAACGAGTCAAATCCGCGACTGTTTGGCGAAACTGCAGTGCGTCGATAGAGATATCACGCAGATGGTGCACCAATGACTTAACTAAAGGATGTTTGCTCTCATGGATCATAATTGCCTCTTTGCGGTTTTGTTATCATCGAATGTTGGGCGATAACCTCTAGAGGCTATCAAAAAGCAACTGATCGACGCACCCAAAATTGCGCTGATCGTATCTTTATGCGCATCCCAAACATCGCCTTGTATCCCCAGGAAGGAGATGCCAAGTTCAGGATAAAATGTCATCGCCACTACCCACTCCAAAATTTCATAGAGTGCAGAGATCGAGATGATAATGGTGCAGGTAAACAGAAGTGAGGTTTTGAATTTTCTCAAATGATGAAAGCAAATCTCATACAAAAATGGAAAAAGCAAAAGCCCGAAAAGAAAATGTACTACACGGTCAAAATTGTTTCGTTCAAATCCAAAAAATGCGGTGATACCATCGAAATAGGACATTTGGGCATAAGTAAAATGTGCGCCAATGGCATGCAATATACCGAAAATCATAAAAAGCAAAATTGCCACAAAACTGAGTTTGTATCTGTTGTCCAGCCAGATCACCCATGGAAAGATCAAAAAAACCAAAATATTTTCCAAAAGCCAGTCTTCAAAATATTTGGGTTTGATGGCAAGCAAAATCCATACAATGATATAGATGGCGTAGATCGATTTGTGTCTCATGGTGAGCATATTTTGATATGGCTTTGTAAGTTTATGATACAGAAACATCTTGTCTGCCTGTCAGCTTTGTTCTAAGCTCTTCCAGTTTGTCGTGATATCCCGCACCCGCGCCATATGTCAAAAAGTAGTCATACCGTGAGTGCTTATAGGCAGTTTTTTTCGCATGTTTGATAGGACAGAAGTAGAGTTCAGTCTGTGCCGCGATCTCAAGGGCAAAAGCCATTAGACCGTTGAAATAGGAGCAATAGAGGCAGTTGACCTTCTCAATAATATTCAGGTAGCTTAGGTATTGTCTGTCAAAAACAATATAATCACTGCGTTTTATAAGAGGTAATTTGAAGATACGAAAAATAGTATGCTGATATATAAAAAGCACAAGATCTACAACAAGTGCGGGGATGATCATGGCATAGACGACAGGAGAGACGAGAAGATGTATAGGTGGAACCTCTCGCAGATAAGCGAAAAGATTTTTCATATTTTTGCGTTGTTCGTCGATGATCTCTTGCTCAAATTCGACAAAACTGTTTTTGATCTTATATCTGACAGCCTGCTCTTGTTTTTTTAATTCATCTTCAAGTTTTGCTTCTAATATCTTCATATCCGCGAGAATGTGCAAAATATTCTCATCCATCTTGTGCCTTATGGTTTTTGTTATTATAACACAGTTTTCGCACACAAAAACTCTTCATCATTCCCGCGAAAGGGTGAAGAGTGTAAAAAACGATAAACGCTTATCATTTTAGCTTGGAACAGGACATTGATGTAAGAAGTTGGGAATCCCCGCCTTAAGCACAAGGATGACACACGATAACGGTATGTGTGAAAGTTAAGTTATTATAACACATATTGTGTAACCTTGTCACAGTTTCGGCAGATGCCAGTCTCTGTAAAAAGCTACCAATCGCAACACAACTCCACCGACAAAGAGAGTCAAAATCGCAGCGCTGCTTAGCATGTCAGCCAGACCTAGGAAATAAAGCACACATCCTGCGAGAAGGGCGATGCTGCCATAAAAATCACTTTTGAGAAGCAGCGGGACTTCATTGAGCAGCATATCTCTCACGACTCCGCCGCCCACAGCAGTTATAAGCGACAAAAACATCACTCCTATGATATGAAAACCGGCTTCGATCCCCAGAAGTCCACCTGCGATCGCGAATGATACCAGTCCCAAAGTGTCTGACAATATAAACAGATAATGTTTTTCTATGGTGTCTTTGCGGTGCATCCGAAGTCCAAGCCCGATGCTGATTACCCCGATCACAAGGAGCGTAGGCAAAAAATGGGTGAAGCTGTATGGCGCTCTGTCTATGATGAGATCGCGGATGACTCCGCCTCCAAGAGCTGTCAAAAATGAGATGATAAAAAGCCCCAGCAGATCGAGCCTCTCTTTGGTAGCGATGAAGAGTCCGCTGAGCGCAAAAGAGATGGTGCCTATACTCTCTGCGGCAAGCAAAATTTCAGTAGGCATTTATCTCAGGCCTACGGCATCTTTTGTGATTTTTAGTTTTTCTTGAGCCAATTTTTTGACTTTTGATGCGCCACCTGAGAGTATTTCTTCTACTATTTGAGGATTTGCCTCATAATAAGCTCTTTTTTCTCTAGCCTGGGAAAACTCATCCCATATCAGCTCTTTGAGCTGTTTTTTAAAGTGTCCATACCCTTCCAGCCCACTTTTATACCTGGCTTGAAGCTCTTTTTTGCCATTATCATCCAAAAACAGAGACGCCAGCGCATAGACATTGCAACTCTCAAAATCCAGCGGTTCGCCTAGCGGCGTGGAGGTAGTGATGATCTTGTTGCATTGCTTTTGCAGCTCTTTTTCACCCATGAAGATATCTATGGTGTTGCCATAGCTTTTGCTCATCTTGTCGCCATCTACTCCAGGGATGGTGGCGAGTTCATCTTCGACTATATATTCCGGAAGTGTGAATATCTCACCGTATTCGTTATTGAACTTGATGGCGATATCTCTAGTCATCTCTATGTGCTGAATCTGATCTTTGCCTACTGGGACTTTTTGCGAATCAAGAAGCAAAATATCGGCCGCCATAAGCACAGGATAGGAGAAGAGCGCATGATTGGCAGGGATGCCTTTGGCTACTTTGTCCTTATAGCTATGCGCGCGTTCTAGCAGTCCCATCGGTGTAAATTTGGAGAGTATCCAATAAAGCTCCAGTACCTCCGGCACATCGCTTTGGATCCAGAAAGTTGTCTTCTCCGGGTCGATACCCAAAGAGAGATAATCTACTGCCGCATCGTGCGTGTATTGCCTGAGCAGTCTGGCATCTGTGGAGCTTGTAAGCGAGTGATAGTTGGCTATAAAGGTAAAAAGCTCATGCTCTTCTTGGAGCCTGACCATCGGCTTCATCGCCCCGAAGTAGTTGCCAATGTGCAGCTTTCCGCTAGCTTGAATACCTGTCAATATACGCATTTAACCCCTTTTGTCACTCATCGTCATCGTCATCATCTCTCTCTCCGCGTTTGCGCGCCACGATATCCAGCGGTACGCCTACTAGATCAAATTTTTCTCTAAAGACATTGCTTAGATAGCGTTTGTAGCTGAAGTGTATCCCGTCGGGCCGGTTGGAGATCAAGGCTATCTTGGGCGGTTTGATTTCGTACTGTGTGGCAAATTTGATCTTTACCACTGCCCCGTTGTATGAGGGGATGTGGTGTCTGCTGATAGCGTAGCGCAAAGCTTCGTTGAGCTTGGATGTCGGTATGCGCTGTGAGTACCGTTTATACATTGAGACGATCTCATCAAGGATCTTGTGTACCCTTTGCCCTGTGAGCGCGGATATGGTGATCATAGGTGCATAATGGAGGAATTTCAGCTCATGGCGGATGTTTTCTTCCATCTCCTCGTATGTTTTTTCACCTCTGATATCCCATTTGTTGACGATGATCATGGAACCTAGCTTGAATTTCTCGATCAGACCGGCTACCCGTTCATCCAGCTCGGTTACGCCTACGGTAGCATCGATCAAAAGCAAAGCTATATCAGCCCGCTCCAAGATCTTCTCTGTGCGGCCGAGGGCCAGCTTTTCGATACCGACGATCTTGCTTCGTCTCCTGATGCCGGCTGTATCGACGAAAGTTACGGCATAGTCTTGGTGCATAATGGTCTCATCGATCGGATCTATAGTGGTACCTGCCACATCGCTGACGACTGAGCGCTCTTCGTGAAGCAGCGCGTTGAGCAGTGAGCTTTTGCCGGTATTGACCCTTCCTATGATAGCGGCCCTGATCGTATGGTCATCCTCCTCCTCTTCTGTCGCGAGATGGTAGTGCTCGTCGAGGAGCTCCTCGAGGCTCGGTTCATCGCTTGAGACAAGGACGATACTCTCATCTTTGCGTGGCGGGATGTATTGTTCCAGCCAGTGGTACATCGGATTGAGTTTTCTGTTGTGGCTGACAGAGATCGGGAAGGCAGCTTCAGCGCCAAACTCGAAAAATTCCCAAAATCGCTCCTGCTCCTCTTTGTCGTTATCGATTTTATTGACGATCAAAGCAAGCGGTTTACCCATTTTCTGCAATGTATAAAAAAGCTGTTTGTCCTCCTCTTGGGGGAGGCTTTTGCCATCTGCGATGTAGAGAATGATGTCTGCAGTTTTGGCAGCTTTGAGGCTCATCTCTTTGACTTTGACAAAAAGTTCACTCGAGTCATCGATCCCGCCCGTGTCTATCACTTCAAAATCCCTATTTTCAGAGATGGTGACTTTTCGCTTTTTGAAATCCCTTGTTGTCCCGCTCTCATCGGAAGTGATCGCATCTCTTTGCCGTGCCAAACGGTTGAACAGTGAACTTTTACCGACATTCGGACGGCCTAAAATGGCTACTTTTTTCATATAATAACTTTCATGCTGATTAAAGGATTCTTAGAGTTGCCTTCATAATAATTTCGCGATTATACCATAATGTAATGAATGTAATGCGACAAAGGCAATATATACCGTGTATGAAATTTGGATTATTTTGGTATAATCCCCTTATTTCATTTTGGAGAGCCGATTATGATATTGATTTTGGGACCATGTGTGATCGAAAGTCGCGACAATGTTTTTAGGATTGCTGAAGCTCTGATGCCTTATCACGAAGATTGCACCAAAGAGTTCTACTTCAAGGCCAGCTTCGACAAAGCCAACCGCACCAGCATAGACAGCTTTCGAGGACTGGGTATGGATGAGGGGCTGAGGATACTCGAAGAGGTCAAGTCTAACTTTGGATACCGCCTTTTGACAGACATCCACGAGCCGATTCAGGCGGCCACGGTTGCCGAGGTGGTCGATGTGCTTCAGATACCGGCTCTTCTTTCGCGCCAGACAGACCTTCTCGTCGCCGCAGCGCTCACTCCTGCTATTGTCAATATCAAAAAAGGGCAATTTTTGGCTCCTCACGCGATGGAGTATTCTGTCAGAAAGATACTCAAAACCAGAGGATGCGATGAGGTTGGCTATGAGCACGCCAAAAAGTACGGCGTTTGGCTGACTGAGCGGGGATCAAGTTTCGGATATGGCAATCTTGTGGTTGATATGCGCGGACTGAAGATCATGAGGGAGTTCGCACCGGTTGTGTTTGACGCTACCCATTCGGTACAGATGCCGGCAAGCGGAGAGTCTAGCAGCGGGGGAGACAGCTCGTTTGTTCCGTATCTTGCCAGGGCGGCTGCCGGAGTCGGAGTGGATGGATTTTTCTTTGAGACACATTTTGATCCATCATGCGCATTGAGTGACGGCCCCAATATGATACGCCTAGATGAGCTTAATCATCTCATTAAGCAGATCGATGCGATCCGAATGATCATAGAATTAAATTAAAATAGAATTAAAGGAGAAGAGTTATGAAAATAGTAGAAGGTCATCTCGGCGTTGATAAAACCAAAAAAATAGCGATCATCAATGCGCGTTTTAACCATCTGATCACCGATCGTTTGGTTGAGGGCGCCAGAGACGCTTATGCAAGACATGGGGGAGACGACAATGCTCTTGACCTGATCTTGGTGCCGGGAGCATTTGAGATCCCGTTTGCATTGGACAAGGCGCTCCAAAAGTATGATGCTGTGTGCTGTGTAGGAGCTGTGATACGCGGTGCAACACCGCATTTTGACTATGTTTCCGCAGAGGCAACCAAAGGCGTAGCATCGGTGACGCTCAAATACGGTAAACCGACAGCCTTCGGTATTTTGACTGTGGATTCTATAGAACAGGCGATCGAGCGGGCAGGCACGAAAGCGGGCAATAAGGGCTTTGAAGCGATGACCGGTCTGATCGAGATGATCAACCTTTATGCCCAAATAGAAGCATAAATGGCGACCAGACATCAGGCTAGATCGGCGGCAGTAGGACTTCTGTATGCTTATGATCTTGGCAACACAGATATTGCACAATTCTCCGATGAGATCCTAGAAGAGCATAAGATCCGCAACAAACAGCGCCTCTTCACATATGAGCTGTTTCAAGGTACCATTGATCATCTGGAAAAGATCGACTCTGAAATCATCCGATGTCTAAAAGAGTGGGATTATCAGGGTATCGGGAAAGTCGAAAAAGCGATCATGCGTCTGGGAGCCTATGAGATCATCATCGCCGGAACCGACAGGGCGATCATCATCAATGAAGCAGTGGAACTCGCCAAGGAACTTGCTGATGATAAGTCTCATAAATTTATTAACGGCGTACTCGATGCCGTCGGCAAAATAGACAGTTAAACTTCTATGGATAGATTGATGAGCAGACGCATGAGTATCGAAGAGGCCGTGGAGCTGATAGAATACGGTGATCTCAAAGCACTGGGGCAGATGGCTTTGACGCGCAAAAAAGAGCTCCATCCCGAAGGGGTGACTACCTTTGTGGTGGATCGCAATATCAACTATACCAATGTTTGTTGGGTGGATTGTAAATTTTGCGCTTTTTACCGTCATGAAAAAAACGATGATGCCTATATCTTGAGTTTTGACGAGATAGACCGGAAGATCGAAGAGCTCTTGGAGATCGGAGGGACGCAGATACTGTTTCAAGGCGGAGTGCATCCCAAGCTGGAGATCGAGTGGTATGAGGAGCTGGTCGCACATATCCACGGCACATATCCGCAAGTAACTATCCACGGTTTTTCGGCTATCGAGATCGACTATATCGCCAAGCGATCCAATATCACTATATCAGAAGTACTTCAAAGGCTCCATGCCAAGGGGCTTAGCTCGATCCCGGGCGCAGGCGCGGAGATACTCAGTGACCGTGTCAGGGATATCATCGCGCCCAAAAAACTGGACAAAGATACTTGGCTAGAGGTGCACCGACAAGCTCACAGGCTAGGTATCAGATCGACAGCAACTATGATGTTCGGCACTGTAGAGACAGACCGCGAGATCGTGGAACATTGGGATCTGCTGCGAGGGCTCCAAGACGAAACAGGCGGTTTTAGAGCCTTTATCATGTGGTCATTTCAAAGCGCAAATACTCAGCTAAAAGATGAGATTCCGCAGATTGACAAGCAATCCTCCAACCGCTACCTCAGACTTTTGTCTGTTGCGCGCCTCTTCCTCGACAATATCCCAAATATCCAAAGTTCATGGGTGACGCAAGGAAGCTATATAGGACAGCTCGCACTCTTATATGGCGCCAATGACCTGGGTTCTACAATGATGGAAGAGAATGTTGTCTCTGCTGCAGGCGCAGCGAACCGGATGAACCAAGAGGAGATGATCAGGCTGATCCGTGATATCGGAGAGTTGCCGGCTAAGCGAAACACGGCTTATGAGATTTTGGAAAGATTTTAATAATGAAAAAATTACTACTTATATTGGTACTGCTGCAAGGAATATTGATGAGTGAAGAGATCCAAAAAGTGACGGTTGCAGGCACAGAGGTGCCGATCATATTTGAAAAGAGCGGATTTTTGCCGATTGTCTCGATGCAGATCGTATTTCGCAACAGTGGCGCATTGTATGCCGACAAACCGGGACTTGCCGATATAAGCGCCAAGCTTCTCTCAGAAGGCACAGGCAAAGATGGAAGCGTGGGTTTCGCGACCAAGCTTGAAAGACATGCGATAGGACTTTCGGCTTCGGCATCTACGGAGACTTTGACGATCTCTCTGAGCGCGCTTAAAAGCGAATTTCCAAAAGGGGTAGAGCTGCTCAAAGAGCTTCTGAGAGATCCCAACTATACCAAAGAGGCAGTCGATCATGTCAAAAGACAAAAGATCGGCTGGCTGACACAACAAAAAAGCAATTTTGACTATGTCGCCTCAACCGGGCTCAAAGAGACGCTTTTTCAGGCAACTCCGCTGGCTGTCCCCAATGACGGTACGATAGAGAGCATAGAGTCCATGACGCTTGAGGAGATCAAGGGATTTGTCGCTTCTCATCTGGGTGTGACCAATGCGATCGTGGTTATCGGCGGAGATATCAGCAGTGAAGATGCCCAAAAAAGTGTCGCAGAGGTGATGGCACTTTTGCCTCATGCCGATACACAAGAGACAGCTCCTATCCGTGCCTTCTCAGGCAAGCAGAGCAAAGTCACGCAAGGCCCGACAGAGCAGGCGTATATCTATTTTGGCGCACCTTTTGATCTGCCATATAACGACCCCCGTCAGCATATCTCGAAAGTAGCCGGATATATCCTCGGCGGAAGCGGATTTGGAAGCCGTATGATGGAGGAGATCCGTGTCAAGCGAGGATTGGCGTACAGCGCTTATGGACACTTCGTGGGCAACCGCGTAACCTCCTATTTTACCGGATATCTGCAGACCAAACTCGAAAACGAGCAGGAAGCAAAGGCGCTGGTGCGCAGCGTGGTTGAAGAGTTTGTCAAAAACGGTGTAACACAAAAAGAGCTTCAATCCGCCAAAGAGTTCCTTGTCGGAAGTGAGCCTTTGAGAAACGAAACACTTCAGCAGCGCCTTGATCGGGCGCTGAGTGAGTACTATTATGACAGACCTTTGGGTTACAGCAAAGCAGAATTGGCCAAGATCGAAGCCCTCAAGCTTGGCGAACTCAACCGCTTCATCAAAGCACATCCTGAGATTCTTGATCTGAGCTTTTCGATCGTCACAAAAAAATAGAAGAGTAGATTCTGAAACGAGTTCAGGATTATGCAGCGCCGTCATTCGTGCGAAGGCAGGAATCCAAAAATATGATAAATTTAAAAAGCCATCACTGATGAAACAGTCGGCAGTCTATATACTTAGAAGTAAGGAATATGGGGCATTATATATAGGGGTAACATATGATTTTACAAAAGGGTCAATGAGCACAAAAGTCATATGATAGATGGATTCCTGCTTTGCAGGAATGACGATATGTCCAGAAAACGGAGGTGAAATAGTGGAAGACCCAAAAGAGCTTTTGCGTAAGCAAGGGATATATTCTTTGCTTGACCTAGCGCTTTTGATACCTGCCTCTTATATAGACACGACACTATCGACTCAGATCGGTACCGGGAAGGTACACACTTTCGAGGCAACCGTCCAAGATGTGCATCCAGGGCATGGCAAATTTCAAGCGGACTTTTATCTGTCCCGTTTTTGCCGATCTATCAAAGGGGTCTTTTTTCGTGCGACACCATATCACTACCAGACTTTTGCCAAAAACAGCACACATATCATACAAGGGCGAGTAGAGCAGTTTGGAGGCGCATTGCAGATCATCCAGCCTAAAACAGTCAAACAAGCAGGCCAGATCATCCCAAAGTACAAAACGACTCTCAAACAAGAGGAGATCTATGCACTCATCACCCGCTATGTCCACAAAAAGGCGTTGGTTGCAGAGGGGTTGACAGACGAAGAGGCAGACACTCTCCTGATGCTTCATGCGCCAATTTCGCTGGATGCGATCTATCAAGGAGGCGGGTATCGTCCGCACATCGTAGCGCTGCTCAAGTTTGTTGAAGCCTACAACCATATCAAAAAACTATCTGTCAAAAGAATGGATTTTCCTGCTACAGCCTCATTGCATGGTGATGAAAAAGCGTTCATAAAGAGTTTGCCGTTTGCTCTGACTGATGAACAGCTCAGAACTATCGGCGAGATCAAATCCGATCTCGCAAACACTCACAAAGCTGCCAAACGAATGGTAGTAGGCGATGTAGGCAGCGGTAAAACTATGGTGATACTGGCTTCCGCTATGATGGCACTGCCCTGCAAAAGCGCACTGATGGCTCCTACTTCGCTTTTGGCGCAGCAGCTATATGAAGAGGCGGCAAAGCATCTGCCTCCAAGCATCAATGTCGCTTTGGTGATGCAAGGCAGGATGACAGGAGATTATCGTACTGCCGATTTTATCATCGGTACCCATGCCCTGCTGTACAAAGATGATCTGCCCAAGATCGACCTCGTGATGATAGACGAACAGCACCGTTTCGGTACGGCACAGCGACACGCCCTCGAAAAGTTATCCGGCAGAGGCGAAGCAAAAGCGCATGTATTGCAATTTTCCGCCACTCCCATCCCCCGTACCCAAGCGATGATGGATTCGGCGCTGATCGATATCAGTTTGATCACCACAACGCCCTTTAGCAAAAGTATCACTACCAAACTCATCTCTAAAGAGAATTTTGCTTCGCTGCTGGCGCATATCAAAGAGGAGATCGGCTTGGGACATCAAGTGCTTATCGTTTATCCTCTGATAGAACAAAGCGAACAGATCCCATATCAATCCATCGACGAGGCTAGGGGATTTTGGGAGAAGAATTTTGACAATGTTTTCGTGACCCACGGCAAAGACAAAAGCAAAGATGAGGTATTGCTTGAGTTTCGGGAGCATGGTGATATACTGCTTGCGACAACTGTGGTAGAGGTGGGTATCTCGCTGCCCAGACTAACCATAGTTGTGATCGTGGGCGCTGAGCGGCTTGGACTGGCGACACTGCATCAGCTGCGAGGCAGAGTAGGCAGACTTGGGCTGAAAAGCTGGTGCTATCTCTATAGCCACGACAAATCAAATGAGAGATTACACTCTTTTTCAAAAACCATGAGCGGATTTGATATTGCCAAGCTTGATCTGCAGTTTCGCAACAGCGGTGACATCATTGACGGTACGATCCAAAGCGGGCAGAAGTTCAGATGGCTGGATATGGCAGAGGATGAAGAGATTGTTTCCCGCGCAAAAAATAGACTAGCTAGTGTAAAAATGAAGTGAGATTTTTAATAAAGGCACAAGTGCCGTGAGCCTACTGCTGAAGTAATCTCAGCGATAGCGTAGGCAAGATGGGCTTTGCCCATTTGCCGTCCTGTTAATATAAACCGAACTTCCCGTCCGCTCTTTTATACATTACACGCATATTGCCGTCATGGTCGTTAAATACTATAAACTGTCTTTTGGTCTCGACAGTCAACATATCGATCGCCTCATCGAAATCCAATGGCTTATGAAGCTCTAGATCCATCGGCACGATCTCAGTCTCTTCGCCTGCTATGCTGCCGACTGCCTCTGCGCCGGCGCCTAAGTCTTTGAAGCTTGCGATCTTATGGTCTTTGATCTTGTCGGCATGTCTTCTTAGCGCTTTTTTGACCCTCTCGATCGCCACATCGGTCGCCGCATAGACATCTTTGTCTCTTTGGCTGATGATGATGGTATTTTTGTCTTTGAGATTGACTACGAACTCCACCATAAAGCCCTTTTTGCCCTGCTTCTCGTCTGCGCTGATGAGAGTGGTAAAGGAGATGATATCCAAATGATATTTTCCGACCTCTTCTATCGCTTTTTCGATATAAGATTTGATAGATTCCGTAAGATCGAAATGTCGTCCTGCTATACTTTTGTTCATGGTGTTTCCTTTGT
>DYNJ01000101.1 GCA_020721085.1 Sulfurovum sp.
TTATTTTCTGACTTTTGCACGCACCATCCTTTTTGTTTGTTCATCCATCGCAATCCACCAAACCGTACTAACCGCGCCGAAGCCAAATAGCAGCACCGATCCGGCTACGCCCACAGAACCGAAACTCCATAAGTGCTTTAGACCGTAAGTCCATACGAGAGTGACAACAAATACGGCCGCGGTTTTCAAGACAATGACGCGTATCCACTGCGTCACTGAAATTCCCAAGTGTCTCATTGCCATATAGGGGACAAGCCAAAATGAGGTCAATAGACCCGCGATCAATGTCCCAAGCGCCACGCCCATCAATCCATATATACGAACCAGCCACACACTCAAAGCGATATTGATACCTGCCTCGATGATCCGCACTACTGTCACTCCCTTGAGCTTCAGATCAGCACTAATTACTAGAGAAGATGCATGGAAAACGATGCTAATAAACATCGCCGCCGCAAAAATCAACGCGAGAGAATCCCCCGCATCGTATTTTTCTCCAACCCAAAAACGGACAAAATGGCTATTGAAAAAATAGACGAAAATCGCCCCGATAGCTCCTAACGACAAAATAACCGGTTGAGAACGGAGATAAATCTCTCGGGCTTTGAGGGCATTGCCCTCCCCCATAATCTGTCCGATGGCCGGCATCATAGTAAAGCTGATACTATAGATAAATTCTCGTATCACTTCAGTCAGGCGAAATGTGAGAGCATACAATGTCACCATAGCCGTACTTAGAAACATCCCGATCAGGATAGTATCCGTCGAATAGATGACCATTGCAGCGATCATCCCGACAAACCAGTAGGCGCTTATCCCGAATATCTCTTTCATATTGGCTATCGAAATCACAGAAAGATCAAAACCAAGCCGCGGATATGCCTTTTTGGCAAAGTAAAAAAAAAGCGGGTATGCCAACAAGCGCATCACAATCGTCCCCGCCGGAAGGGCAAGCAATCCAAAACCGGCATCAAGCATCGCCAGATTGAGCAGAGTCGTAAAAAGAAATAAAAAAAACTCCAGCCAAATAGAGAGTGAAATCATCTGGCGTGCCTGAATAAGTCCTTTGAGTGATTTCGGAGGAAAACTAATCGCATAGCCGATAATAGCCATGACAAAAACTAACCATGCATCTTCTTTGGAATAAGCACCCATTTGAAACATATCCGGAAAATAAAACGATACCGTAAACCCGACGATAAGGATCAGCATAGCGATCAAACTTTGCACAACAAATGCATTGTTGATAACCGTATTGATGTGATGATCGTTTACCTGAGTATTGTGTTTTGCTGCGATGGCCGCTGTAGCTCCCGTCACTCCAAAATCCATCAGCCCCACATATCCCAGTACCGAACCGATAACAACCCAGATTCCGTATTCTGTCGTATCGAGGTAGGTGAGAACGATAGGGGTGACGATCAGTCCGATCAGCTTTATCAATATCTTTTGCGCTGTCGTACTGGCGAAACCCTTGACAAAAGAATTGGTTCTATTCATTCTGCAATCCCGATAAACAATCGTATCAACATGAGCCGACTCCCAATATCCGTTTTTCAATCTCATCGGCATAATAATCGCTGATCGGCATCAGCGATTTATTGTTGAATCCTACAAAATACAAGCCGCTTTGTTTTGCCGCCTCATAGTCGTTGACGCTGTCTCCAATCAGCAAAGTTTCTTTGGGATCATACCCGTATTTGTCCATAATGCCGGAAACCAGATCATTTTTCGGTGTCGGCGAACCTTCTATGGTGACAAAATATGCATCAAGCCTCAACATTCTGCACAGAAAATTGAGTTCGACTTCATCTGATCCGGAAACGATATGCATTGGCATCTGGAGATAAATACTTTTGATAAAATCAACAGTTTTGGGGATAATGACATCCGGTGCAACAAGCCGCTCTTTCATAATATCGGAAAATTGCGCAGCAAGTTCATATACTCTATCTTCTGTTATCGGCTGTTTTAGCATCTCTTCATAAAAATACCGTATCTTTACATAGCGCGACAATCCGGCATTGTAACGATGATAGCGGATAAACTCGTCAATAAGCGATTGCTCATGCCCCTGCATGATTGTTCTAAAACCATAGTCTCTCACCGCCATAGAATCAATAATGACACCGTCAAAATCAAATAAAATCTGTCGAATCATTCCTGCACACCATAGAGCTTGAAGATCGGGTCATCGCTCATAACACTTCGGACATATTCCAAATCTTCGGGGGTATCTACACTGATGGCGCTGCTGGCAACTTCAATACCCTGAATTTTATACCCGTTTTCTAAAACGCGCAGTAATTCGTGCGATTCGACACGATCAAGCGGTGTCTGCTCAAGCGTCATATAGGTTTCAAGAAATTCTTTTGTAAACGACATCACATGATAGGCTTTGTACATAAATGGCACATCCGTACGGGCATCAGAGGGGATATCATTGCGGGAAATGTACATAACCTCTTTGCGGTTATTGAGGACGACTTTGAAATCTGCCGGAGAATTTTTCTTTTCAAAACGGTTGTAGAGGAGTGACACAGGCGCATCAGACGCAAGCAGTCCGCGAATACCGGCATCGATATGTTCAGGCTTGAGCAGAGCCTCATCGCCATTGATAACGGCAAATATATCTCCCGCTACACTACGAGATACTTCATACATCCGTTCAGAGCCGTTATTGTGCGACATGTCGGTCATCATCGCTTTGCCGCCATGTGCCTCGACAATATCATAAATCCGCCGATCGTCTGTCGCGACGATGACTTCATCGAGAATTTCTGACATTTGAGCCCGCTTGAGCACATGGATGACCATCGGCAGTCCTGCTATCTCTTTGAGCGGTTTGCCCGGAAGTCGGGTCGAGCTAAACCGTGAGGGAATAACGCCGATAATCTTTTGTTTGGTATGCTGTTTAAACTGCGACGGCGTCACATAGCTAATATGCAAATTTTGTGAAATCACTCTAATCGAGCGTGCGATATCATCATTGATCTTTTGAAGCGCATCATTATCCAAAACACGATTGTATTCGGTATAGCTATAATTTTTCTGGTCGTGCAAATCATACCCGTCCAGTCCGGCGATAGAGACCTCCTGAACTTTGTTGAGTGACAAAAGATTTAATATTAGAACGGTAGCATTATCGACACTGAGTGAATTGTACTCAAATAGCTGTTTATAGTCTGCCACAAAGCAATTTTGATGGTTAGAGCGTATTTTGATATTGGAAGTGACGATCAGTTTTTCCGGATTCAATATTTCACAAAACCCATCATACCGGAGCTGATTGGAAAAAAAGAGATAGTCGCATGCGATATGAGGATTGATATGATTTAACCCCACTGTCTGAAAGCCGTTTTGGCTGATCCGTTCCCGTAGAGCCGTTTTGCCTGTTTCAACACTTCTTCCCGAAGCAATGAGAAGAGTTCTTGCCTTATAAAAAGATGCCGGAAGATTATTCAAGGGAAGCTTCATCTCCTCTTTGGAGGTGACATACAACTGTTCAATCAACATTTTATTGAATTCGCGGCGCTCTTCGGTAGAGACTGAGGCCAAAAGTTTTTTGATCTCAACGATCGAAAGATTTTTTTTGTTGATGAGATAAGAGGCATAATTTGGGTGGCAGTGTTCCGATGCTGAAAGAAAATGCTCCAGCGAATAGCCCCAGCGGTTTTCTTTATAAATCGCGACAAGATATTCATCCACTACTTCTAGCAGAGGTTCGATCTTATAGCGGTTTTCAACGCGCTTATTGATATAATCGGCCAACAGTTCAGTGTTCAGATTTCCAGCCCCTCTACCCATCCCGTAAATCGATGCATCGATAATAATTTCACGCTGTGAACTGTTTGCAATTTCGATAAAATCGATGGCATTGGAATAAGAGAGTTGGAGGTTGTTGTGAGAATGAAACCCGAGACGAATCGTTTGGTTCAGATTGTGTTCAAAAAGATAGTAAATCCTTCGAAAATCTTCACGCATCATAGATCCGTGCGTATCGACGATATACATCGAATCGATCCCTATAGCATTGCAACGATCGATCAAGTCAAGGATTTCTTGATCGGCATAGAGTTCCGTGGCGATAGGCTGAATAAAGAGCTTATAGCCTTTGTCAATAATTTTTTGTGCATCGTCGAAAATATTACGGTGATCGGATTTGCGAAAGGAAAAGCGTATTCCCTTGATCTCATTTTTAGTTTCCGTCACAGCAGGAAGATCATCGATAACCACTTCGCCAAATTCAGCCATGGCCACGAACAGTGAATTATGCGATTGGGGTAATTTTTTTAGTAATATATTTATCGTTTCACACCGGTCAAATCGGGTCGAGTTTTCCTTTTTTCCCTTAAAGCTGTCAAGAAATCCGCATTCAACAATATCAATTCCCGCATTCTGGAGCTGATTGATGATCGTAAAAGTATGGGCATTGTCAAATGAAAAATTATTAACATACCCCCCGTCTCTGAGCGTACAGTCTAAAATACCAACTTTTGTCATTTATCACCTTTATAAACTTGTTTTTTCAAAAATATTATAGACAATTTACTACGCAAATAAAGAGATAAAAAAATTTCAATATATTTGTGTATTAAATATGCGATTATAAACATACCAAAAATTGTCAATA
>DYNJ01000102.1 GCA_020721085.1 Sulfurovum sp.
TTAGAGGTGCCCTTAATATATTTTTGATAAAATGATACCAAAATTTATTAAGAGGTAGAAAATGAAAATTGTCGTGATACAAGGTCCAAACCTAAATATGCTCGGTATCAGAGAAAAAAGTATCTACGGACCTATGAAACTTGAAGATATTCATAGTCAAATGAGAACCTTTGCAGAGCAAAACAAATTGGAGATAGAATTTTTCCAAAGCAATCTTGAGGGCGAGATCGTAGATCGTATCCAAGAGTGTCTAGGAGATGCTGACGGGATCATCATCAATCCGGCAGCTTATACGCACACTTCGATCGCCATCAGAGATGCTTTGAGCGCTGTGCAGATCCCTGCTATCGAGGTACACCTTTCCAATATCCACCAAAGAGAAGAGTTCAGACACAAGTCTATGACCGCTCCTGTATGTGCGGGCCAGATAGTAGGTATGGGACCGTTCGGGTATCATCTGGCGATGATCGGTATGGTACAGATCCTTAGTGAAATAAACGCGATGAAACAGGCCAAAAAAGCCAAAATACAGACCCAAGAGACAGGATCTAATAACTCATAACTGAATTGTTCATCGGATTTGGGTTATTTGAGTGTCGATCAGGCGAAGGAAGAGAATGGATTATATACTCTGTGATGAAAATGCGATCTATTATGAGTGCGGATACAGCAGTGATAATGCACTTTTTATAAGATGCGGTTCGGAGGCATTTTTCATTACCGATGGCCGGTACAGTATCGAAGCGCAAGAGAGTATCAGGGGTGCAGAGGTGGTCACTGCGGCAGACCTCGTAGCCGCTGCACGGCTTTTGCTCAAAAAAAACAAGATCAAAAAGATCGCTTTTGACCCAAAAGAGTGGAATGTGATGGACTTTGAGAAGCTCTCCGCAAAAAGTTCGTTATATTTTCGAGAAATTCCGGATTTTTCCAAAAAAAAGCGGATCATCAAGAACGATGAAGAGTTGTTGATCATCGCCAAGGCGGTCAAGCTCGGTAAAAAAGCCTTCAAGTCTTTAGCTAAAGAGATCCGCCAAAACGGATTTGGCAAAGATGAATATGCGTTGACCTATCTAGCTAAGTCAATATTGAGTGATTTTGGAAGATATGATCTGAGTTTTGATCCTATCGTAGCGATAGATTCCGATGCTGCCAAGCCGCATGCTCTGCCTACAGATAAAAGACTTAAAAATGGTGATCTGCTCCTTGTGGATGCGGGATTGAAATATAAACGATATTGTTCTGACCGTACACGAACGGTCTTTGCAGGCAAGGATTTCAACTTTAATACAAAACAGCAGTTTCGGAGCAAAAAGATCCAAAAGGCCTATGATACAGTACTAAGGGCACACGACCATGCCATCGCCAAAGCTCGTTCCGGGATGAAGGCGAGACAAGTCGATGCTTTGACCCGTGATATCATAGAAAAAGAGGGGTTTGGGAAGTTTTTCGTCCATTCTACGGGACACGGAGTGGGGTTGGATATCCATGAGATGCCTGTGATCTCGTCACGGTCTGATACCATCATCGAGGATGGGATGGTATATACGATCGAACCCGGTATCTATATCCCCGGTGAGTTTGGTATACGGATCGAGGATATGGTAGCGATGATAGACGGCAAGGCGATGGTACTTTAGAGATGAAAGGCAGATCATGAAAAGAACGGTTGGAGAACATTATGCTTTGATTCACACGAAGCATTATCCTTGGCAGTGTACCTGGGCTGCCAAAAAACTGCATCAAGGCAAACATAAGGCACTGTTGGGGATCGGTGGCAATATCGGTGATACCGTACAGCGCTTCGAGCATCTGTATTGGTATTTGAGGCGTTCTAAAAAGATCAAACTGCTCTCTGCCGCACCTATCTTGCGCAATCCGCCGTTTGGTTTTTTGGAGCAGGCTGACTTTTTCAATTCGCTGCTATTGGTCGCAACTTCACTTACGCCCAGACAACTGCTGTACTATATCTTGAGGGTAGAAAAACATTACGGAAGAAAACGCATCCTCAAAAACGGTCCAAGAACATTGGATATCGATATTATCTTTTATGACAATATTTCCATCAACACCAAAGAGTTGACCATCCCGCACCCCAGATGGATGGAGAGAGACTCCGTGTTGATCCCGCTGCAGCTAATGAAAGGTCAAAGATGATACATGTGACACTCAAGGCATCGACGCCAAAAAAGGCATATGAGCTTGCAACCGAAAAGTATGGAAGCGATTTTACTCTTGTCTCGGCCAAGCAGATCAAGCACGATGATGATGAGAAAATTTCTGCCGAGATCACTATCGCCGTTTCAAAAGAGCGGTTTTTGGATCCCAATGAGGAAAAAGACGGGGATATGCTTTTTGAAGAGTTGACACAGCTTCGTGAGCATATCGCACAAATGAAAGCACATCTGCAAGTTCAAGACGCGCCGACTCCTTGTGTGCTTGAAAATGTCAAATCACTTTTTGTGGCAAAGGGCATCTCAAAAGAGTGGCTTAAGCAAACATTGGCTCCTTTGGCGGGATCGGCAATAGTCGAAGACGAAAAGCTGTTGGCAGCTTATTTGCTCGAAGAGATGGACGAGACACTGATGATCAAAGATGAAGATCTGTCGCGCAAAAAAGTGATGATGTTCGTCGGTCCTACCGGTGTGGGCAAGACAACTACGATCGCGAAACTGGCAGCCCGTTATGCCTATATGCTTGAAATTCCATATAAAGTAGCATTGGTCAATCTCGATAGTTTCAAGGTGGGCGCATTTGAGCAGTTGGCGCATTTCGCCGATATTATGCAGATCAAGCTTTTTACTGCCAATAGTCCGGTGCAGTTTAAAACACTCTTTGAAGAGCTCGAAGCATATGATGTTATATTGATAGATACAGCCGGAATGTCAGCTTATGACACAGTCAAGTTGGTCACAACAGTTGAGTATTTGAGTGCCAACAGGGTTCAAAGTATTGAGGTCAATCTTGTCTTGTCGGCAACGGTGAAGTATGAGGACATCAAAGATATTGTTGAGACTTTTTCATTTCTCGATCTTGACAGTGTGATTTTGAGCAAATTTGATGAGACAAAACATTTGGGTTCTGTGCTTAGCTTCTTGCTCCTCAATCCAATACCTCTGAGCTACTTTTGCATAGGACAAAATGTCCCGGATGATATTGTGCCGGCGGATAAAGAGTATTTTTTACAGCGGTTCTTGGGAGATTTGGAAGATACTGATCCCGCAGGTTATTGAATGAACAAAAAAGTCTTGGTCGGGATGAGCGGAGGAGTTGATTCGACTGTGACGGCGATTCTTTTGCAACAGCAAGGGTATGAGGTCGAAGGCGTGTATATGAAGCTGCACGACAAAGTGGAGTATCACGAAGCCAATTTTGCCAAGGTGCAGAGAGTGGGTGCCTATCTAGGGATCAAAATACATTTTCTTGATTTAGGAGAGGCTTTCAAACATGAAGTGTATGACTATTTTGTGGAGAGCTACAAACTGGGACTGACACCCAATCCATGCGTGATGTGCAACCGTACGATCAAGTTTGGGCAAATGGTCGAGTTCGCCTGCACTGTCGGCGCAGACTTCGTTGCTACAGGGCATTATGCCAAATGTGACGGTGAGTATATCTATATGGCATTCGACAAAGCCAAAGATCAGAGTTATTTTCTGTGCCAAATCAAAAAAGAGGTACTCCCCAGGCTTCTATTTCCTTTGGGAGAGTGGATCAAAGAAGATGTCAAAGCCTTTGCGGCAGACATAGAGATACTGCAGGATCTCGCCAACCAAAGAGAGAGTACAGAGATCTGTTTTGTTGAAAATGACTATACGGAGATCCTCGAAAAACATATGAATATCGATATGAAAGGTGAGACGATAGATACCCATGGCAATGTGGTCGGCAACCACAAGGGGTATATGCACTACACCATCGGCAAACGAAGAGGCTTCTTTGTCAACGGTGCACATGATCCCCATTTTGTCGTAGCGATCAAGCCCCAAACCAATCAGATCGTAGTAGGCACACGAGAAAAATTGGAAGAGCGGTTCTTTGAACTCAAGCAGATCAACCTTTTTGAGACTTTGACCGATTTTGACTGTAAGGTCAAAGTACGCTACCGTACCACAGCCGTACCCGCTCATGTGACCATCCATGCAGACAGTGCAACCGTCGAACTCGAAGAGCCCGTGTTTGGCTTGGCAAAAGGACAAATCGCTGCCTTCTACGATGGCGAAAAACTGCTCGGCGGCGGAGTGATCTGCTAGTCTGCCAAAATTATATCGGGGAGACCTCCAAGAACCCCTTCGGAAATTCATCTGCTCCAAAAACTTATCAAAGTGATACAAAAGGGCAATATTGAAGTTATAAAACAAGAAATAACAGAACATCTTACTTGTTTTAGACTCTATTTCGATGATTTTTTAGGACTGTTCAGATTCTTTGGAATGATGGAGAGAAAAGCCCTTTGAATATAGTAATTTGGACATGGAAAGAGAATGTTCTTTTATAGTCTCAGGAGAGTTGGAGCGAGGATAAAGTTTCCAAAAAATCCTTACTACTCATAAGTGTTGTATCATGATTTACAAACTCTTTGTCATTTGAGATGATCAAATCACAATCATACTTTTTTGCCATGATATACTGCA
>DYNJ01000135.1 GCA_020721085.1 Sulfurovum sp.
AGGCAATGCGGAGTTCAAAAATATCCTTGTGGTCAATTCGATCTCAAAGCGTTCAAGTGCCCCGGGGCTTAGAAGCGGATTTGTCGCCGGAGACAGAGATATCCTCAAAAAATACCTCATTTACCGTACATATGTGGGATGTGCCTCTCCTCTGCCGTTGCAGCACGCCGCCGCGGCTGCTTGGAGCGATCAGGCGCATGTTGCATTTTTTCGGGACAAATACCGTTGCAATTTCGAGATCGCCAAGGAGATTTTGGGTATAAAGAGCCCTGAAGCGACCTTTTATATCTGGCTTGAGGTAGCCGATGAACTTGATTTTGTGATCAGGCTCTACCGCGACTACAACCTTAAAGTACTCCCCGGAAGCTATCTGGGCAGGCAGGGGCAGGGCAAAGGCTATGTCCGGTTGGCGCTTGTCTATGAAGAGGCGCTGACAAGAGAGGCTTTAGAACGGATCAGAGCGCTGAAGGCTGAGTAAATTTTATACAGCCACCCTGAAAGCAATACAAAATTGCAATAAAGTCTGAAAGGAAGCAGATGTACAACGATGAGATAGATATCGAAGCATTAAAAGAAAATAGAGAATTTCTGGCAAATTTGGTTTTACTGGAAGAGGAGATGAGAGAGCAGAAGAGTCTGCAAAAAGGGTATCAGCTCTTAGACGCACTGCTTTTGATCGCTTCGGACGAGGAGAAGATCAATGAACTTTTTACTTTCATTATCAAAGAGGCTTTTGACCGGCTGGCGGAGCGTTTGAGTCAGCAAAAAGGCTTTGAGATGCTCAGTGACGAAGACCTCTTTACTGTCAGGGCGATCTATGAGCATGCTATCGAAAGGTATAGCGAGCATGACATGAAAGGGGCAAAAGAGTTCTTTTTGATCTTGAATGCCATGGTGGATGATGCAAGGCTCAAAGATGCCATGATGGTGCATCTGCTCAGTGTGATGCAAGGTCTTGATTTTGACACTTTTATCGAAGAGGTTGCAGATACAAGCAGGTATGATGAGCATGACAGACTGGCATATTTTCTGCTTTTTTTCAAGATCGATACCGAAAAATTCTTAGCAGAGCATATCGCGTTGGCAGACAAGGCAAAAGAGGAGATGAAAATCTCTATCAAACACAAAAAACCCAAGGAGTAAGGATGCGGATACATTTTATAGGCATCGGAGGGATCGGTCTTTCTGCGTTGGCAAAATTTCTGGACAATGACGGGCACACTATCAGCGGATCAGATATCAAACAATCAGAGATCACCAATGATCTAGCCGTCAACTTTCACGCCAAGATCACCATCCCTCACCACG
>DYNJ01000103.1 GCA_020721085.1 Sulfurovum sp.
CTGTCATCTCCAGTCTCTCATCGCCGGCGCTGTCTCTGGGATCGACTGTGAAGCGATATGCTGCTACAAACGCCGCCGGACCGAAAAACTCTTCATTGGCTTCAAGTGCAGGGCATGCATAATGGCAGTTGCCGCATTGGATACAGTAGTCGGCATCAAGGACACGGTCAAGTTCTTCTTGCATTATGATCGTTTCGTGCGGAAGCGGATTGATGAGACAGTGTTCCGAATCTATATGATCGGATGGATGAGCTGTGACTTTTGTGACAACAAAAGGTTTGACAGCTGCATGTTTGTCCCAGAAATCTTTTTTGTCTATGATCATATCTTTGATGACACGTTTTTTGCTTTGAGGATCAAAAATAAGTTCATTTCCAAATAGATTGACCATATCCCACGCATTTTCCTTACAAGCAAGCACAGGCTTGCCGTTGACTTTGATGGAGCACGATCCGCAGATACCGTGACGACAAGAGCGTCTATAGGAGAATGAGCCGTCATGCTCCCACTTGATACGGTTGAGCAGGTCAAGTATGAGCTCATGGTTTTCGACATTCATCTCGTAGGTTTTATAATAAGGCAGATAATCTGTCTCCGCATTGAACCTGAATGCTTTAATGGTTACTTTTTTGTATTTATGACTAAACATCTCTCCGCTCCTTAGTATGATCGCGCTTGGGGCTCAAATTTGCCAGGTACAACTTCGCCGTATTCAGTCGAAATCGTACCATCTTTATTTAGCTTAGAATAGGTGTGTTTCATGAAATTCTCATCATCCCGCTGCGGATAATCTTCGCGATAGTGCGCTCCACGGCTCTCTTTTCTCAGGATCGCGCCCTCAACTATAAATTTGGAAAACTCTATCATGTGACCCAGCTCAATTGCCTCTTGCAATTCTGTATTGAAGGTGTTTGATTTGTCGCTGATGCGGATATTTTTGTAGCGTTCTGTCAAAGTATTTAGAATCTCTCTTTGAAGAAGAAGCGTCTCTTCTTTTCTAAATACGGCGGCATTGTCTGTCATGCTCTGCTGCAGTTCCGTGCGGATCGCAGGCACAGACTCTGTACCGTTGTTTGTTTTGATCCAGTTGATCTCATCAAGCATTCTTTGTGCATCTTCTGCGGTCGCCTTGCGCAATTCAAGCCAATCTAAATCTTCGAGTATATTTTGTCCTGCATGCCGTCCAAAGAGAAGCGCTTCAAGCACAGAGTTCGCACCCAGCCTGTTCGCACCGTGTACAGATACGCAAGAGCATTCACCGGCTGCATAAAACCCTTCTACGAGCTTAGTAGGCGATTTTCTGACATGGCAGTTGATATCCACAGGGATACCGCCCATAGAGTAGTGTGCCGTTGCTGCTATCATGATAGGCTCTTTGAGCATATCCTGACCCAGGAAGGTAATGGCAAGTTCTCTAAGCTCTGGGAGTTTGGTGAGGATGATTTGGGGATCGAGATGGGTAAGATCTATCCATACGGCATCTTTCTCCGGTCCGATACCGCGACCCTCAAGCACCTCTTTGGTGATTGCGCGTGCCACAACATCTCTTGATGCCAGCTCAAGGGCATTCGGAGCATATTTTTCCATGAAACGCTCACCCAAAGAGTTAAACAGACGTCCGCCTTCGCCACGGGCTGCTTCTGAGATCAATATCCCGGATCCTCCCAGACCGCTTGGGTGAAACTGTACAAACTCCATATCTTCGAGCGGAAGACCGTGTCTAGCTACGATAGAGAGGGCATCACCTGTATTGGCATGGGCATTGGAGTTGATCTTGAATGCTCTTCCGTATCCGCCTGTAGCGAACATCACCGCCTTGGCATTGAAGATAGCCGGTTGCATATTGCGGATATTGAAAGCCGCCACACCTGACACTTTGCCGTCTTTGTAGATGATATCCGCCGCATACCACTCATCAAACACTTCGATACCGGCACGGTGCGCTTGTTCATAGATTGTTTGAAGCAGTGTCAAGCCAGTACGGTCTTTGGCATAACAGGCTCTGGGTTTTGACTGCCCGCCAAATGGTCTGATGGCTATATCGCCTTTGTCATTTCTAGAGAAAAGTGCACCTAAGCTCTCTATCCAGCGGATCGTCTCCGGCGCCTTGGTACACATCATCTCTACACAGTCTTGGTCAGCAAGATAATCGCTCCCTTTGATAGTATCGAACTCGTGAAGCTCAGTAGTGTCTCCTTCTCCGAGGGCGGCATTGATCCCCCCTTGCGCTGCGCCTGAGTGGCTTCTGAGTGGGTGAAGTTTGGTGATAACAGCTACTTTTTTGCCGGCTGTCGTCAGCTCTTCGGCTGCCGCCAAACCAGCTAAACCGGCACCGACGATAACGGCATCGTACTGATAGATTTGAACATCCATGGTTGCTCTGTCCTTTGCTATGAATTTGGATAAATTATAACGACAGTTATGTTTTAGAGAGATTAACTTTCGGGAGTATCATCTCGAATACAAAGAAGTATGTTACAATTTTGCCAATATTTCGCCACAAAAGGAGGATGAAATTGGATAAAGAGGCTTTTGCGATCGCCCAGTTTCACTCCAAATATATCGGCGATGACGGAGCTGTGATCGGGGATATGGTATATAGCATGGATGCTTTCCATGAAGATATCCATTTCAAACACGCATGGATGACACCCGCTCAGATTGCCCGCAAGGCCATGCTTGTAAACATTTCAGATGCTGTCGCGATGAATGCAGATCCTTTGTATGTTTTGGTATCTTTGGCGATCCCGCAAGAGATGCCGTATGATGAAATCGCATCATTGGCTGCATCATTGGAGACGACAGCAGGGGAGTATGGGGCGCAAATCATCGGAGGAGATACTGTCGGTGGAGACAAACTCCATTTGTCATTGACACTGATCAGCCAAAGCAAAGATCCTTTGATGCGGTGCGGGATCAAAGAGGGTGACCTGCTTGCTTATACAGGTACATTGGGTATGGTAAAGCGAGATCTTGACCGTCTATTTAGAAATGAGACAATTGAGGCGGATTCAAGATTTTTCGAGCCGACGCTTCGCAGATCATTTGTGAAGCAGGCCAGACCTTTTTTGCGTTCAGGAATGGACATCAGCGACGGTCTTTTTTGTGATACCGGCAAACTGCTTGATGCCAACGGTCTCGGTCTCGAACTTCTGGCGCAAATTCCTGACAGTATAGGGCTCAGCGGCGAAGAGTATGAGATGCTGGTCGGCTTCGCACCCGAAGTGTTGGAGCAGCTCCTCGAGATTGCCAAAGCAACCGATACGCCGCTTACCGTCTTTGCAAAAGTGGTACGCAACGATATCAGGCTGCCATGCAAGAGCCACCATTTCAAAAATCAAAACGAGGCATAGTCTATGAAAGATATCCAAAACAGACCGAATGATACCGCACTGCTTTTCCCGCTTAATGTCCAAAACGAGTTCGTCTTCAACTCATCTGCCAGGGACTTCATCGTCGAGGAGATCCCGCTTTATGAATTTACCGGAGAGGGTGAGCATCTGGTCTTGAAGATACGCAAAAAAGAGCTGACCACATGGGAGATGGTAGATATCCTAAGCAGCCATCTGGGCATCAAACGACAAGAGATCGGATATGCCGGACTCAAAGACAAATATGCCATGACCATCCAATATATCTCTGCGCCAGCGAAGTTTGCCTCTGCTTTGGAACACTTCACACATGATAACATCAAGATCCTTGAGAGCGTACGCCACAACAACAAGATAAGAGTAGGACATCTCAAAGGCAATCGATTTCAAATCCGCCTCAAAAAAGTTTTGGGAGTGCAAAAAGACAAAATTGATTCTGTACTTGCTTGGATCAAGGCAAACGGAGTGCCCAACTATTTCGGGCAGCAGCGTTTTGGAACTGACGGCAACAATTGGGAAGACGGCAAAAAGATCGTGGAAGGAACACTGAAGATCAGAGATCACAAAACGAGAGAATTTTTGATCGGTTCTTATCAAAGTCATCTATTTAACCTTTGGCTTTCAAAGCGCATCGAGATCTCTCAGCTGCTCACGCAGTTTTCCGAACATGAAACTGAAGATCTGGCGGGACTCACAAGAGGATCGCTCGCCCACACCAAAAATCAAAGCCATTTTTTCAAATTGATAGAGGGTGATCTGATGATGCACTATCCATATGGCAGGATATTTTATGCCGAGGATCTTGTGGAGGAGGCAAAACGATTTGAGAGCAAAGATATTGCGCCCACCGGACTGCTTGCCGGCACGAAGATCAAGCGGGCGCAAGGAAGCGCCGGAGTGATAGAGTCGCAATACGACGCGGCTATCAAAGAGGACGGGGCTAGGCGTTATGCATGGGTGCAGGTAACCGAGATCAAACAGAGCTATATCCCGGAACGGGCGCATTATGAGATCAGTTTTGTCTTGCCAAAAGGCTCATATGCTACCAATGTTTTGGATATGCTTAGGGGATATCGATCATGACAAATTATCTGAATTTCTCAAGAGATCATTTTGATAGCGTGTAGTATTAATGTCTCACATCGCCGACAGTTTACTGTTCGGTGCTAGGGCTTGTTATCCAAT
>DYNJ01000025.1 GCA_020721085.1 Sulfurovum sp.
TATTACCAAAAGCCTCTTTTTTTGTTATCTAGCTGATAATAAGGCATTACTTTGGCTCGATACTCCCGATTGACAACCTTTGCAAGACTGTTGTAGCTTCGCACCATACTGTTCATCTCTCGAACAAGCCTTCTATATGATTTTTTGACATCTCCTGTTTTGCTACCAACGACCAATCTGGAATATTCAAAAAGAGCTTCATAAGCGATGGCGGTATCTTTTTTGAAGTCATCTAATACATGAACTATCTTGTCCACATTCATTGTATCATCAAGATAAAAACTTTTATTGAGCAAAATCTGTTTTGGCAAATTTGACGCATTGCTTAAGCTTCTAAAAAGCACCATCAAATCAGCAATTTGGTCAAGTGGTCTACTATATTTCAGGTTCCAGATATAGATGACCTTGCGCACTCCATCACTGATATCGCTTCTCATGGTACTCAATAGAACCGCTTTGGGTTTATAAGAGCGATTAGCCAAAAAAGTTTCAGGACTTGGAGGCGCAGCAACTGCAGAAATTGTCAAAAAAGAAAACAATACCAAAATTCCATATAAAAACTTTTTCATTATATTCCTTGCCGCTGTATTGATTGCTATTGTATCACATTTGACACAAAGCACTTTTAAAATATTACAATCTCTCCGCAACCATATCTTTAAAGGCGATCTCCTCTGCTTTTGCCAACAACTCCAACGCTCCTTGACCCATCATCATCTCAGCCAGATCAACTCCAAGTGAAGTACAAGTGTGCAAAGGAGAGTTTAGCATCTCTTCTAGGATATGGGTACCGTCAGGATAGCCGAGCATTGCCCTGATAGTAACGATATCATTATGAATAGTTGCATTGACCGCTACCGGCGCCGAGCACCCCGCCCCGATCTTTGAGACAAAATCCCTCTCGAGCTTTGAGCAGATGTGACTCATGGGATCATCAAGACTCAGTGCTATTTGACGCGCTACCGGATGGTCGCTGACGATCTCTATCCCTAATGCGGCCTGTCCCATAGGAGGGATCATAAAATCCAACTTTTCAATATGCGGGATATCTTGGAGTAAACCCAGCCGAGACAGACCGATATACGCCAAAATAATCGCATCATATTCACCGTCTGCGAGTTTTCTAAGGCGGGTATTGACATTGCCTCTGAGATCTTTGACCTTGAGATCAGGACGCTGCTGTAAAATCTGCATACGCCTTCTCAGACTTGTCGTACCTACCACCGCACCATTGGGCAGCTGCGCCAAACCGGTATAAGTATGGGATAATAACAGATCACTTTGATCTTCTCTTTTGGTGATGGCAGCCAGCTCCAAGCCTTCCGGAATATATGTAGGGACATCTTTGAGCGAATGTACAGCAAGATCGGCATTGCCTGAGAGCATCTCATCCTCCAGCTCTTTGGTAAAGTGCCCTTTGCCGCCTATCAGCGCAAGAGGTCTGTCTAGTATCTTGTCGCCTTGGCTGGTGATCTTGTTGATCTCTACGGAAATTTTAGGAAATCTTTCTTCGATACGAGCCTTGATATGATAAGCCTGCCAAAGCGCGAGCTGACTCGCTCTTGTAGCAATAACGATTTTCTGCACAACGGTACTCTTATTTGGCGGCGGGGACTAGAGATTTATACTTATCTCTCTGCTTGTCCCACTCACCGTCAACATAGACCGTTGGAGTACCGGTAACCATCATTTTTGTGGCCGCTTTTTCGTCTGCCCTTAAAGCATCTTTGACTTTTTGCTGTTCGATCTCCTCTTTGGTCACTACAAAACCACTATAGCTTTTGACCGCTTCAAGCACTTTGTCCACATTGGTCTCATCCGGGTTGATTTTGAGCGAATAAAGTTTGAGCACTACATCATTTTTGCCTTGCTCTTGAGCTGCATACATAACACGTGTCAAGATACCGGATACCGGATGGATCTGCAGTAGCGGCATATGATAGTAATACACTGCAACTTTATCAGGATGCTCTTTTGCGACTTTCATCATCTCCGGCACCACCTCCATACAAAACGGGCACTGCGGATCAGAGAAGATTAGGAGTTTGTGCTGAGCATCTTTGTTTCCAAAAAGCAGATGCGCATCATCATACATCGAAGCCGGCACTTTGGGCTTGAGCTCATTGGTGAAATCTTTGCCTGTCTTGATATCCACCAGCATCGATGTCGCTAAATCGTCTTTGACAAACACGGTTTGAGGCACGCTTGCGTCTTGACCGTTGAAATTTAGCTTCATATTGGTCAGATACGCCTCCCATCCCGGGTGCCCTTCGATAGCTCTCATATCTAGGATCTCTACCCCATTGACTTTTACAGAAGGATTTTTGACAACAAACCTCTTAAAATACTTGACAAGCTCCGCTTCGCTGATATTTGCGTTAAGAGTGGCTGTCGCTACGATCATGGCTATCAATAACTTCGACATCAATGACATCATCTTCTCCTTTAGTGTGGTTAAAATTGGTTTTGGCTGGCGTTATTTTAGCCATAAACTGCAAATAAATAGTATATAATAGGGCGGCTACCCCGAATATATCACTTAAAATACCTGGAATGATCAATAATAGTGCTCCAGCCATATATGCCATGCTGGCATTTTGGAAGTTTTGAAGATTAAGTTTACCCTTAGATACATTGCTTATATTACTGAAAATCGCGTAATGTGTATTTTTTAACAGTATTATACCCGCCATGATAGCACCAACGATCCAAACGACACTCCATCCGGCGCCGATGATCTCGATCACCTTCAGTGTAAGGTAAAGCTCAGTGAATAATAATGGAATCAATAAGATGAACAGCATCGTTGCACTACCTCATCTATCATCTGCTCGATCGTGACAACACTTTTCACAAGCCCCTCTCTTTGGATCAGTTCAACTGAACCTTCAGCTATATTTTTGCCGATCACGACTGCAAGAGGAAAACCGATGAGTTCAAAATCCTTCATCTTGAAGCCAAATCGTTCATTTCGATCATCCAGCAACACAGATATGCCTTTAGCGCGGAGCACTTCATAGCACTTTTGCGCCAAAGCAAGCTGCTCTTCATCTTTGGTATTTGATATGACGATGACGACCGCGAAAGGCGCACTCTCTTTGGTCCAGATACAGCCATTCTCATCATGATGCTGTTCAATGATCGCAGCTAACAGCCTACTCACCCCGATCCCATAAGTACCCATCACAAATGGCTTTGACTTTCCGTTTTCGTCCAGAAACTCTGCCTTCAAAGGCTCGCTATACCGTGTACCGAGCTGGAAGATATGACCCACCTCTATGCCTTTGGTATATCTAAGTGTTCCATTGCAATGCGCACACCCGTCTCCATCCTGCACCGCCGTGATCTCTTTGTAGATTGCGCTAAGCCCTTTTAGATTGACACCTACAAAATGATAATCCCTCTTATTGGCACCACAGATAAGATGATCGGCATCTTTGAGCATCGCATCCAAGACGATTTCAACTCCATCAGGAACCTCAAGCGGACCCATATAGCCTGCGATCAATCCCGCGCTTGCCAACTCTTCCGGCGAGATATCTACAAGCTCGTTGGCATTGACGGCATTGCATGCCTTGACCTCTTGGAGCTCTTCTGATCCGCGCAGTGCAAAAAGAACAATTTTGCTCTTTCCTTCATCGAAAAGCGCTCTTTTGGCAACAGTTTTGACCAAGTAATAGGGGTCAACTTTGAAAAACGCGCTCAAATCATCTATTGTGGTGCTATCCGGTGTGTAAAAAGGGGCAAATTGCGCCTCAGGCGGTGCGACGACACATCCTTTGGGAGCCCTGACTGCTGCTTCGATATTGGCACCGTATGCACACTTTTCGCATACGACGATCGTATCCTCACCACTGTCAGCCAAGACCATGAACTCTTTGCTGCCGCTGCCGCCGATCGCGCCGCTGTCTGCTTCTACTACCCTAAATTCCAGCCCAAGACGAGAAAATATCCTTTTATATGTCTCTTCCATCAAAGCAAATTCCCGTCTCATATCATCTTCATTGACATGGAAGCTGTAACCGTCTTTCATTAGAAATTCTCGCCCGCGCATCAATCCAAACCGAGGTCTGATCTCGTCTCTAAATTTGAGATTGATCTGATAAAGATTCAAGGGCAGCGCTTTGTAGCTCTTGACAGTCTGCTTCACCAGATTGACCATCATCTCTTCATGTGTCGGTCCAAGTACGAAATCATTATCTTTTCTATCTTTGAACCGCAGCAGCTCTTTGCCGTATTTCTCAAAGCGTCCGCTCTCTATCCATAGACTTGCCGGTGTTACAAATCCAAGACTTGCCTCTTGGCACCCCGCAAGGTCAAGCTCCTCTTTGACCACATTGCGAACTCTGTCAAGTACGCGCTTGCCTAGTGGCAGAAAATTATAAAGTCCGCTTCCTACCCCCTGGATGAAACCGCCCCGTATCAGATAGATGTGGCTCGCGAGAGAAGCATCACTGGGTGTCTCTTTGGTGGTGGGGATCAATAGCTGTGTGTATCTCACTGTTGGTATCCTTTGGCGTGGTGGTCTTTTTTGTACTGTTTTAAATTGACATTATCTGTATCAATATCAAAGATGCTTTTTAGCGCTTCGATATTGCCCGCGCTGTTTTTGTCAACAGAATCTTTACGCATCCGTTTGGTGGGAAGATGCAAAAAGCGATTGAACATCTGCTGAGCCATCTTTTTGACATTTGCCTCATGCTCTGCCGAAACAAATCCTTTTTTGACTGCCCGCTTCAGCTCGATATATATCGCATCAGAGACCTGCTCGCGCATACCCTTGATCACAGGCTCCACAGAGAGCACGCGAAGCCATTGATAAAACTCATCCTTGTAGCGCTCTACGATCTCATCCGCCATGAACACCTGCTCTTGGCGCAACGCATGGTTGCTGGCTGAAATATTTTGAAGATCATCGATACGGAAAATTTGGATCTGCTCCATACCGATCTCTTCGATATCCCGAGGTATCGCCATATCAAACCAAAGCCTCTCAAAATCCCGTTCTTCGACCATCTCTTTGGTAACTATAAGATTAGGCGATGATGTTGCGGAAAAGAGCAGCCGGTATCGATTGAGGTATTTGGAAAGTTTTTCAATCGGCTCGATCTTGATATTTTCTCCAAGTTCTCTATAAATATATTCACTCTTTTTTGTATCGCGAACCAGCATGATCACGTCGCATCCTGCTCTAAGCAGATGTCTGGCAGCCAGCATCCCCATCTCTCCGGATCCTACGACGACACCTGTCATGCCCGCAAGCTCTCCGCCTAAGTTATCCTCTGCCTGAGCCACTGCAACCGAGGCAATCGAGATAGGATTTTGTGAGATTTGGGTGGCATTGCGCACTTCTGCCGCACATTTGACCGCATAAGAGATGATGCGGTTGAGCTTCTTGCCTGCTGTTCCGTTGAGATATGAGAACCTGAATGCCTCTTTGACCTGTCCAGTGATCTGAGATTCACCGATCACCAGCGAATCCAAAGATGATGTCACAGAAAAGAGATGCTTGATCGCCTCGCCGTCATCCATCCGGTGGCTCATCGCTTCTAATTCATAGAAATTGACTCCGCTGTGCTGTGCAAGAATACCCAAGATCGTATGATAAGAGGCGAAATTGTCCCGTGTAGCAACTACAACATCAACACGGTTGCATGTAGAGATGATAAATGCTTCATGGATAAAATCAAACCCGACAAGACGATTGAGTATAGCTTTGGTCTCATCGCTGCTTTTAAATGCGAGCTTCTCTCTGTTGGAAAGGTCACATTTTTTATAATTGAAACTCATCACCTGATAATACATCAATACTCCCTTTCGATCATCTCTCTGGCGATCTTGGAAAGTGCACCTTCTCCGGCATCATTCATCAAAGAGATCGATTCATCAATCAATGACCTGGCTTGGGCAAAGCACTTTGGAATGATGTGGTGCCGGTGCATCATCTGCATAATCCACTGTTGCTGGCTGCCTGTGAGCTGCGTGGCATGCAACGATCGCAGCTTAACTTGATCCGATCCGTCAAGCGCCTCATAAAGATATATATAAGGAAGTGTGCACTTTCCCTCTGCGAAATCATGCAATGCCGGTTTTCCTAGTGTCAGCGCATCCGAAGTGATATCCAATAGATCGTCTATCATCTGAAACGCCAAACCCAGATTGCGCCCATAGACTCGATAAGGCTTGGGATCTTTGTCCGCCAAAAGCGCCGCAGCTTCTGCGCTTGCTTCTATCAATGATGCGGTTTTTTGGTAGATCATGCGCATATATTTCTGTTGATCGGTATTGAATTTTTGGGACAAAGCTACATCGCTAAGCTCACCTTGACTGAGTTGAACAACCGCGCCGGAGATGACCCTGGCAACGCGTCTGTCGATATCAGCCAACTCAAAAAAAGCTTTTGAATACAAAATATCGCCAAACATGATCGCCGGCTTGTTGCCGTACAGAGCATTAAGAGAGGGTTTGCGCCGGCGCATATCGGCATCATCTATCACATCATCATGGAGCAAACTTGCCGCATGTATCATCTCCACGATTGCGGCTGTTTTGATGACTTTCATTCCATTGCCGGCAATCTTAATAATAAGTTTCGCCCGAAGCCTCTTTCCGCTCGGAAGTCTTTGGTAGAGTTGGAAAATCTCCGGATCATCAAGCCCCAGGATATACTGTTCCATCGTTCTTTCTACTGCACTTAACAAAATCTGTTTCCTATTCGCACTTCGTGACAATATTACCGACAAGCTCGATAAAAATACTATTGGTTCTATCTTCAAGCTCAGGATCGATCACCATGGAGCGCAAAAGCTTCTCGTGCTCTTCCTCGAGACCTCTTTCTTCCAGTATCTTCTCTGCGACCGCCAATCTTTGAAACATCTTCTCGAGCTCCATCTGTACGATATTTTGATTTGCTGTTTGAGCTATACTGAAATAATTGCTCTTTGGCGTACTCGTCAGAAAATCATCATCATCAAATATATTCATCTATACTACTCCATACATTAATATTCTCAGGATACTTCGCTAAAAACACAATATTATATCCAAAAAACTTTACAACTTTTCACTCAGCATCACTTTTGGCTTGATCTTCTGCAAAATCTTGATCTTCTACAAAAATAGTACTCGCTATCCAATTTTTAAATTTTAGATTTTGCACCTGATTTTTGAGCATCACATTCTCTTCTCTCAAAGCCGCTACTTCGCCTTCGATATAATTGACCCTTCTGCTCTCGTAGTAGATCTGGTTGCTTAGATAGATTTTCAACATCGCCAAGATCAATACTATCACCATTGAGATTACAATGATCAGCAGCGTACTAAAAGTAATGCCGTTGCGTTTGGCTCTGTTGTTGGTCTGCTCTGTGTTCTTTGCCATTATTTTGACTCTTTATCTACTCTATTGAAGCAAAAAGTTCTCAATTTTGCACTTCGGCTTCTTGGATTTTTCTTGAGTTCTGCTGCATCTGCCACGATCGGTTTGCGTACAAGCATCTTGCCCAATGAGTGGTTTTTGCCACAAGTGCAACGGATTGCATGAGGACCACAGATACACGCTTCTTGCCATTTCTTGAACCTGGTCTTTACCAAACGATCCTCCAGCGAGTGAAAAGTGATCAGTGACACGATCGCACCAGATGATCCTTTGGTCTCTAGAGCGTCAAGCAGTCTCTCGATCTCGCCCAATTCATCATTGACTTCGATACGGATCGCTTGAAACATCAATGTGGCGGGGTGGATCTTGCCCTTGCGACCCAAAACTCTCAAAGCGATCTCGCTCAATGCCTTGGCGCTTTTGATAGGCTCTTTTGCTCTGGCCTCCAAGATCGCGGCAGTCAATTTTTGGGGAGGAGTGATCTCTCCATAGTGTTCAAAAATATACTCCAATGCCTCGCGGCTATAGCCGTTGACCACATCAAAAGCACTCAATGCAGCCAAGCTATCCATACGCATATCGAGCACATCACTCTCAAAACCAAATCCCCGATCTTTTTTGTCAAGCTGTAAAGACGATACTCCAAAATCAGCCAACACCCCTACGATCGGAGATCGGTTTAGCTGACCAAAAATATCAGAAAAAGCTCCTTTGCATAATTCAACTCTATCACCATAACAAGCCAATCTCTTTTTGGAAAAATCCAATGCCTCTTGGTCTCTGTCTATCCCGACAAGCCTAATGCCGGGATAGCGTTCAAGTATCGCCGAGCTGTGCCCCGCATACCCCAAGGTACAATCCACGAAATAGCCATTGCCCATGCCTTGAAAGCTCTTGACTGTCTCATCGAGCAAAACCGGGAGATGAGGTATCTGCACTGTTTTCCTTTTTAGATCGATATACATTTAAAATGCTATCATACCAAAATTATACAAAAGTGACAAAATTTGGTTTACAGTTAGCTTAAAAATAGATTCTATTTGATATAATTTTAAGCAGTGAAGAAACCTGAATTATTTTTTTACATAATATTACCAAACGGAGAAGAGGTATGGTATCAGTCGGGCAGGTAAGCAAGCGACTTCAGATCATCAAGATTGCGATCTCTATCACAGATGAGGAGACGATCAATTTACAAAGATTAAAATTGATGGTTTACAAAAATGACAAGCAGCTAGAGACCATTTTGGCTGTTCTTGAAGATGAAAATCATGCACAGGCATCAAGTCTTATCGACCGCTATCTCAATGGTCCATACCAAGAAAAAGAGCCATACATCCCGACACTCACGTCTTCCAAACGAGACACAGAAGAAGAGGAGCTTATCAAGAAATTCGGTCTTTTTGTGGATACCAAAAGAGAAGAGAAGTACAATCCTATTGAAATCATAGAAATAACACCGATCGAGGATGATTTCGATAATATTCTCATACCACAAAAAACAGAGCAAGGGCATACGATATGCAAGAAGGTATCCACAGAAGAGATCATCGCTGACTTTAATAGTATCAAAGAGGAGATAGCAGCTGACACCCGTCTGACACCTCCGCCACAAGTTCATATCAATCAAACTGAACAGGATAAGGAGAGAGTAGAAAATAGAGAATCGAGGGAGATACCTGGACAAACAATTGATGATATATTGGCAGTATCACCGAAACAAAAACAGACGGCTTTTTCGCAGGAAAATGACAAAACACAACCTCCTCCTCTGCCAAAACAAGAAAAACAGCATCACGCTAAAGATTCGACGGCATCCTATAGCCCGATCTCATATGTCGATCATAAATTCAAAAATATGCTCAACCAATACCCGCAAATACAAGAGAGCACGGAACGCTTTGAGAGAGAAGAGAAGCTTCTTTATAAGATAAGTCTAGAGGGCTATGACGAAGTAGATATTGATGACGCTATCACAGATATTCAACTCCTAAAAGAAGCGGGAAAACTTGCAGAGGCTGCTCATCTTTTGCTTATCATTGCCTTCACAGAATCTTTGTATGCGCAATTGATCTTTGCGCGTGAACTTTACAAGGGAGAAATCCTCCAAAAAGATGTTCCGGAAGCCTTTACGCAGATCAATCGTCTGGCGATAGAAAATTATCCAGAGGCTATTTGTGATCTCGCGCAATTTTATGAAAAAGGGATCGGTATCACCAAAGACAAAAAAAAGGCTTTCAGACTCTACGAGGATGCACTTGAACTGGGTGTTCTCAGAGCAGAGAAACATATCGTGCGTATGCAAGAGGAATCCAAAGGCTTCTTTGTTAAACTATTTAAATGATCGCCTGATAGTCTCTATGGCGTTGTAAGCCACATCCATCATGGTGTCGATCTCATCATTGGTGATGGTATAAGGTGGCATGAAATAGATCACAGGACCTAGCGGTCGCAGAAGTACCCCGTGTCTTAAGCCATATAGATAGACCTGCATACCGATACGATCTTTGGGGTTTTCCTCTATCATCTCTACCGCAGCAACCATGCCAAGCTGACGCACCTCTTTGACATTGTCAAGCGTTCTGAATCGTTCCAGCTTTTGTGCGATATAACTGCTTTTTATACGATTTTCACCCAAGATATCCTGCTGCTCAAAAATCTCAAGTGTCGCGAGGGCGGCACTGCATGCCAACGGATTGCCCGTATAGCTATGTGAATGCAAAAAAGCTTTATGCTCATGATAGTCACCATAAAAGGCGTCATATATCTCATCAGTAGTCAAGACAGCCGAAAGCGGCAGATATCCGCCTGTAAGCCCTTTGGAAAGCAACATAAAATCAGGCGAAATACCTGCTTGCTCACAACCGAACATGGTTCCGGTCCGCCCAAATCCGGTCATAATCTCATCAGCTATCAAATGTACTCCATATCCTTGTGTCAATTCTCTGGCTCCCGCGAGATAATCAGGATGATACATATGCATTCCTCCTGCTCCTTGGATCAAAGGCTCCAAAATCATTGCGGATATCTCTTTGTCGTGCCGATGCAATATTTTCGCCAATTCTCCCAATGCTTCCTTGGCGCTTGAGGGGCTTTGGTCTTTGGGCACAGGGGCTTGTAACGAGCGTATCAAAAGCGGCGCATAAGTATCTTTATAAAGCTTCACATCTCCCACACTCAATGCTCCGATCGTCTCGCCGTGGTAGCTGTTGGCAAGTGAGAGAAAGAGCGGACGGCACTCGCCTTTATTGTGGTGAAAATGGTAACTCATCTTCAATGCAACCTCTACAGCACTGGAACCATTGTCGGCAAAAAATACTTTTTGTAAAGCTTGAGGCGTGATTTTAACAAGACTCTTTGCAAGCAAAACAGCCGGCTCGTGTGTAAAACCCGCGAGCAATACATGCTCCAAAGTGTCAATCTGTTCTTTGATCTTTTGACTGATGTGAGGATTGGCATGACCGAAAAGATTGACCCACCAACTGCTGATCGCATCAATGTAGCTATTGCCGTCAAAATCATAAAGATAAACTCCTTTTGCGGATTTGATCGGAACCAACGGAAACAGTTCATGGTCTTTCATCTGTGTACAAGGATGCCAGAGATAACGCAAATCTTCTTCTATGATATGACTATTCATTCCTGTACCTTATATACGCCAATATAGATATCTTTATCCACATTTAACCACAAGTTGACTAAAATAATAGACAAATTTTTATAGGGTCTGTACAAAAACCCTTCAAAGGCAAAGAGATTATGATTAGTTGGATGCAAAAACACCATAAATATCTAGTGATTACTATTTGGATCGCGACGATTGCATTTATCGGTGCCGGGTTTTTCGGATGGGGGAGCTATCAATACGGCTCAAAAGCAGGAAGTATCGCTCAAGTTGGAGATATTGATATCGATAGAGCAAAATTTGATTTGACTTATAGCAATCTATATCAGCGCTACAATCAAAGCATGGACGGGAAACTGGATGACAAGAAAGCCGAAGAGCTTGGACTAGACAAACAAGCCTTCTCCTCTTTGGCCGCCCAAGCAAGACTGCTCAATCTAGCCAAAGAGTTTGGCATCATCGTTTCGGAAGATGAACTTGCCAAAACAGTTGCGGGCATACCTGCATTTCAAAATAACGGTACATTTGACAAAGAGATATATCAATCATTTCTTCAAAATCGTCGCCTGCAGGCAAAAACATTTGAAAATCTTATCCGAGACGAGATATTGATTGAGAAAATGATGGCCTTGCTGGAGAGTCAAGGGATGCCATTTGAAAAAGAGATTTTATCTTCAGCGCTCAATGTCTCAGACAAGATCGCCTATAAAGTATTGACACAAAACGATGTGAATATCACCATAAACGATGAGAAGCTAAAACAGTATTTCGAAGCACACAAATCAGCATATAAGACACCGAAAATGTATCAGCTTGACATTCTTTGGACGCAAAGTAGCGAAGCCAATGTCACACAGGAAGAGATAAGTGAGTTTTTTAAGCAAAATAGCTTCAACTATCGAGATGCCAATGGCAAGCAGATGCAATTGGAACAAGCGAAACAAAAGATTACAGCTGATCTTAAAATGCAAAAAACAAAAAAAGAGGCTCAAAAAAATTATATCGCTTTCAGAAAAGACGCTCTTGCAAAAAGTGAAACACTCTCTTTGTCGATACATGACCCTTTATTTGATACTCAGACATGGAAAGAGATCGAGCGGAGCGGTATCAATACCATACTCAAGCCAAAAGCTGTCCGAGAACGTTATGCGACTGTCAAGATTGCCTCTGTGGAAGAGCCTAAAGAGATGGATTTTGATCAAGCAAGACCTGCTGTCATTGTCGATTACCAAAAAGATGCCGCATCTGATGAACTAGTCAAGCTTGCACAATCTACACTAAAAAATTTCCAAGAGTGCAATGCCACAGTCTCAGATTTTCTCACACTTGACACTCCTGACAACTTAAAACCGTTAAATATTCAAGAAAGTTTACAATTTTTACAAAAACTATTTACATCTATCAAAGAAAAAGATATTATTATGGTATCAGACAAAGCAGTTGTTTACGCGATATTGGAGCAGAGGATGGTTAAAGCAGTGGATTTGAATACGACAAATTTTGTAAATGAAAGTATTGAACAACTTAAAAGAGGTGTTTTTCAAGCTAATTTACTTAAGAATCTGGATCAAAAATATGAGACGAAATTCTTTGTGGAAGGATTGGAAAATTGAGCGGAACTGTTTTAGCGATTGATATCGGCTCTACAAAGATTTGTGCTATTATAGCTGAAATTGAAGGTGATCAAGTACAAATTACGGGTCATGGTATTTCCAAATCTCAAGGCGTTAAAAAAGGCGTCATTACCAATATTGAACTTGCTTCAAAAGCGATCAAAAGAGCGATTGGTGACGCAAAGAGAATTTCCGGAAGCAATATTTCTACCGCTACGATCTCTATCTCTAATGCATACGCAAGAAGTATCAATTCAACCGGAATCCTCAATATACCCCACAAAGACATCACGATCAATGAGATCAAAAAAGTAATGACAACTGCACAATACAATGCCAAAGTCCCGACTGAATTTGATGTTATTCATGTTTTGCCTTACAACTTTAAAGTAGATGATCAGGATTTTATCGATGATCCGTTCGGTATGAATGCCAGCAGAATGGAAGTAGATGTAAATGTCATTATCACCCAGAAATCAAATCTAAGCAACCTTAAAAAAGCGGTGCGTTCCGCCGGAGTCGAGATAGATGGTATTATCATGAATGGATATGCTTCGGCTATCGCGACTATGGGTGAAGATGAAAAAGAACTTGGAGTGGTAGTAATAGATCTTGGGGGACAGACGAGTAGTCTTATCATCCATACCGGCAATTCAGTACGGTACAACGACTTTCTAAGTGTCGGCTCCAACCACATCACAAATGATCTGTCCATGGCACTGCATACTCCGCTTCAAGTTGCCGAAAATGTCAAAATACGCCATGGCAACCTAGTCGAAACCAATCATGAAATTATTGAGCTTCCTATCATTGGTGACGGAGAGTATAAAAATGAGGTTTCTTTGGAGATTGTTCACTCGGTGATTTTGGCCAGAGTTGAAGAGACATTAATGATACTTGCCAAATCGCTTGACAGAAGCGCTCTAAGGGAGCAGATTGGCGCCGGCATCATCCTGACGGGCGGAATGACCAAACTCAAAGGTATCAGAGAGTTGGCACAGGCAATTTTTGACGGCATGCCGGTACGGATAGCTCAGCCAAAAGATATTGGCGGACTTTTTGATGAGCTGAAAGATCCTGCTTTTTCAACAGCCATAGGTCTCATTCTCTACAAAGCCGGCAAACATAGCGAATATGAGATAGACTATAGTGGGACTTTACTGCATTCCAAAGATATTGTAAAAGACGATTTAGGGGATATCTCATTAAGCTCACAAAACAAGTCAATAAAAAGTGTTCCTTTGAGTGATCCAGAACCGCCGAAACAAAAAGATGATAATTTCACTTTTGAGGATTTGCCAAATATGGACTACGGAAAAGAAAATCCGTTCAAAAAAATTGCTATTTGGGCAAAACAGCTTTTTTGAATTTAAACTAAACTAAGGGAGGGGAAAATGGAAGAGTTTGAGATAGAGGTGATAGAATCCAAAATGACATCGAATGGTGCTAAAATCAAAGTGATAGGTGTTGGCGGCGGCGGTGGAAATATGGTGAACCATATGATAAATGAGGGGATCCGCAATATTGACCTAATCGTAGCCAATACAGATATGCAAGCACTCCAATCTTCAATGGCGCCATTTAAACTTCAACTTGGAGCAGGACTCACAAGAGGTCTTGGAGCAGGCATGAAACCTGAGGTCGGTCGTGATGCGGCTATGGAAAATTATGAAGATATCAAAGCTTTACTTGAAGGTGCGGATATAGTTTTTATTTCTGCCGGACTTGGCGGAGGAACAGGCACAGGTGCGGCTCCGATCATAGCACAGGCAGCAAAAGAGGTGGGCGCTCTTACGATCTCCATAGTAACAAGTCCCTTTAAATTTGAAGGCAAAAAACGCACTACTCTGGCGAAAGACGGTCTCGAAGAGCTTAAACGTGAAAGTGACTCTATCATCGTAGTTCCCAATGAAAAACTTCTGGCAGTTGTTGAGAAAAATCTTGGACTCAAAGAGAGCTTCAAGATGGTGGACGACATCCTGACTCAAGCAGTTGGAGGTATTTCGAATGTCATTCTTTCGCATGGATCCCATGATATCAATCTTGACTTCAATGATGTCAAAACTGTCATGAGCAACAAAGGACTCGCGCTCATGGGGGTAGGATACAGCAGCGGGAGCAAAGCGGCCTACGATGCCACAAAAGCAGCGATCGAATCTCCATTGCTTGACAATATCTCCATCAATGGCGCTATGGGGGTATTGGTACATTTTGAAATCCACCCGGAATACCCGATCCTTGAGATATCTGAGGCAATGGGGATCGTCGAAGAAAATGCAGATGAAAATGCACATGTGATCTTTGGTACTACTACCAATCACAATATGGGTATTGACGAGGTCAAGATCACTATCATTGCAACAGGCTTTGAAGATATCAAAAATTCTTCATTGACACAACAACCGAAAAAGACAGAGGGGACACCTACTCTGATCAATAATGCAATTAAGTCTGCAACGCCATATCCTTTTCAGCAAAAAGCCGGAAAAAGAGTTGTGGGGGGTGATTACGGCGACCATGAAGATATACTTGATGTGCCCACCTTTCTTCGCAAACAGATGGACTAACGAGAAGCCTCCCTCTTCTCCCGTCCACCCTCTCTAAAAAATCTTTTGGACATCTCTCATATTTTTTTGCTATGATTATAACATTATGGCGCACATCTATATCAAACAAACAAGGAATACCATGCGATATATAAAAAAACTTTCTGATTATGCTGCGATAGGCGGCTTAGGAGCATTGCTGATCACAGGATTGGCAGGATGCCAAGACAAAAGCAGTGAAGAGTTTACACGGAATGAGACACAACCCAAAGGAGCATTCGTCATCATTGAAGAAACGGCACCTGGCAAATACAAAGTCAAAGACGAGTTTCCTGCAGACGAAACGCGGATCGTCCTAAAAAAACTGGACGGAACAGAAAGGGTACTCACCCAAGAGGAGATGGACGCGCTCCTCAAAGAAGAGGAGGCGAAGATCGACAAAGGGACATCCAACCTCACCAATCCAAACGGTGCGGAAGTCTCATCCGGCGGTATGGGCTTGGGCGAAGCGATCTTGGCAAGTGCTGCCGGGGCGATCATAGGCTCCTGGATCGGAAGCAAACTTTTCGGCAATGCGAATTACCAAAACAACCGACAAGCCGGCTACAAATCACCATCCACCTACTCAAGAAGTGCCAAAAGCTTCAATAAGCCTCTCTCAAGCAGCAGTGCCAAAGGCAAAAGCGGATTTTTTGGCAGCAAGACTGGCACGAGCACATCGAGTCGCAGCGGCAGCTCTTTTGGAGGATGATAGATGGTGAAGCTCAAACAAATCACACCTCTAGACACGGTATATCTGGAACAACTTGGCTTTGTGTGGCACACCGACGATGACACTACCCCCTATATCGCCGATGCGCTGGTAGTCCTTACAGAGGATGAGGCTGAGAGCTTCTATGAAGCGGGCAATGAACTCTACGAGATGTTTGTCGAGGCTGGCGAGCATGTCATCCAAAACGATCTTTTTCATGAGATCGGCATCCCTTTCAACCTCGTAGACCTCATCAAAGAGTCTTGGGAGAACGATCTGCACTGGCATCTTTACGGCAGATTTGATCTCTCCGGCGGCATAGACGGCAAGCCCATTAAACTACTGGAGTTCAATGCCGACACTCCTACGGCACTCTTTGAAACTGCCATTGTGCAATGGGCGATGCTCAAAAAGAACGGCTTAGATGAGAGCGGACAGTTCAATGCCCTCTATGAGTCATTGGTTGAGAATTTTAAACGCATTGTGACGCTCGAAGAGAACACTGACAGCTTTGAGGAACGCTATGAGGGGTGGAAATTTCTCTTTACCTCTATCAAGGGGAACCAAGAAGAGGAGCAGACCGTCCGACTCCTGCAGCATATCGCCAAAGAGGCAGGCTACGATACCGAGTTTGCCTACATTGATGAGATCGAGTTTAGCGCCGAAGAGGGGATTGTCTATCAAGGAGATGATTATGAGCTTTGGTTCAAACTGATCCCGTGGGAAAATATCGCTCTTGAAGAGCCTGATCTGGCAATGCTGCTTAAGCAGATCATCCTCAATCAAAAGGCGATCATCTTCAATCCTGCCTATACACTGATGTTCCAAAGCAAAGCGATGCTCAAGATCCTTTGGGATCTCAATCCTGACCATCCGCTTCTTTTGGAGACCTCCTTTGAACCTTTGGCGGGTCAAAAACAGGTCAAAAAGCCGTTCTTCGGACGCGAAGGCGGCAGTGTGACTATCATAGACCAAGACGGCTCTACGCTTGCCAAAGCTGAAGGAGAATATGACAATCACAAAATGGTCTATCAAGCCTTTACGGAGCTTCCCTCTGACAGCTCGGGCGCACACTACCAGACAGGACTTTTTTATGTCTATGAGGCATGTGCGCTGGGATTTAGAAAAGGCGGGATGATCCTCGACAACGGATCAAAGTTCGTCGGGCATATCGTAGAGTAGTTTTTGGTGGGAAAATTTGTCACCCTGAATTTATTTAATTGTGACAATGTCATATTCCTTCTCGCTCCGATTCTCCTGATCTGTCAACCCTTTTTGGTACAAAGAATTTATCAGTATTATTATTACTCCACCAACTAAATACAGTAATATTATGTTATAATACCATATGAAAAA
>DYNJ01000026.1 GCA_020721085.1 Sulfurovum sp.
CGCAGTTTCAAGTTTATTTTACGGGGTTATCGTTAGGTGTTTGCGGGAATGGAGGGTGTATGATTTGCACTTCACATAACCACAACCGACGACTTTAAAGATTATTCAACAATTATGCATAAACAGACTCTTTGCTAAAAGCTTTTACAAGCAGTGCATAAAAGAGCGCTCTATACTTGGTACGGTTCGATGATCCCATCGCTTCACAAACTTTTTGTATTGCTTTGTCAAGCTCAGGATCCGACAAAGTTAGACCAAGTTTATTTTTTAAGAAATTTTCCCGCACTCTTTCAAGTTCACTACTCTCAGAGCAAGAGACCATTTCTGCATCCTTCCTATAGATAGAAGGTCCAAGTCCTACTGTAACTTTGATGATAAGATCATCACTCAGATCCAATCCTAACTCTTTATTGGCACCACAATAAAGCGCCAATTTTTCTTCTTTTTGACTCATCTGGACTCCTTTTGATTTGTAGATAAACCATTATAGCACAAATTAAGCGTCAAAATATAAAAATTTGATTTTTATAGATCAGTTTTGCTGCTGTCAATCTCGATAATTGTATGCACATTGCCTCTTGGATTGAAATCAGCAGTGATTTTTATCCATTTAGGCTGAAGCTTGCCTGAAAGCGTTTCATAGATTTCATTGGCGGAGTTTTCATGCGAAATATATCGATCCGTAAAGCTGTTGATATAGAGTTTAAGCGCTTTAAGCTCGATGACAAGATTTGAGGGGATATAAGAGAGTTTGATCGTCGCAAAATCAGGATATCCGGATCGGGGACAGCGACACATAAATTCCGGCAATTCTATATTGATAACATAGTTTCTGTTATTTTGGTTTGGCCAATAGTGCTCCTCTGCATTGATATCAAATCTGTCTATCTCTATTTCGCCGTATTTCTTCAAGCTGTACCGCCTTTATGTTTGATTATACTGTTCTATGAGCTCATACTCTGAAAGTTGTTTTGCTACTCCAAAGCCTTGGATATAATCGATCCCTAAATCTATAAGTATCTGTTTTTGATCATCTTTGTCTACCCATTTCGCAACGGTTTCGATCTGCAATTCTCTTGACATCTTGATCATTGATTTGAGTATCGAAAGATTATTTGGATTGTTAAGCTGTGTGGCAAAATCCCGATCAAACTGTATCATGTCAAATTTGAAATGCTTCATATACTCCATGGAAGCGTTCGATGAACCGAAATTATCGATGCAGATTCGTATCCCTTTTGCTCTTATTCTAGAAAGAGTTTTTAAATAGCTGCTCAGATCATGGTGTGTTTTGCGTTCATAAATTTCAAATATCATTCTGTTGGGATCTACATCTTTCTCTTCGACAATATTAAAAATAGTATCGAAAAAATCTTTGTCACGCAAAGAGAATGGAGAAATATTGAAGCTAAAAGAGATATGGCTATCAGTCAATAAAGCAGTGTCAACAGTATGCTTAAATACAAGAAGGTCATATGCGCGTCCCAGTCCCAAGCGGTTGACGACAGGAAGGTAGTCTCGCGGTAGGATCTCATCTCCGCTTTCTGTGCGAAGCTTGACAGCTATTTCATAAGTATCTATGCAGTTCTTTTTGATATTGAGCAGAGGTCTAAAATAAAAGCTGATCTGCTCATTCTTAAGTGATTTTATGATAGATTGCTCCAATTGTGAAAGTTCTGTCGTATCTTTGACTTCGGTCTCATTTGCGTCTATTTTCTTGGTTTCTATAGCTTTAATTTGGTCCTGCAGCAGAGTAATGATTTTATCAGGAGTAATATTGACCGTATTGTTAATAACGGCAAAAAGATATTCTATTTCGACAGTATCAATAGTTTGATTTTCCTGGATAAATTGTCGCAAAAATTCTTTGGTTTTTGCATTCTTATGGTCGACCGCAATCACAAATTCAGCCCCGGAGTATCTGCCTACCCATAACTTTTCAATATCGTATTGATGCGCATAGTGATGAATCCTAGTGACAATGGTATGCAATATCCTGTTCGCAGAGTCCGCGCCATAGTTGTCATCAATTGTAGAGAGATTGTTGATCACGACAAATGCAACCGTTTGGGGCTGATCTATTTTGAGTCTGCGAATGAGGCTTTCTCTAGTATATCCTCCTGAGACCTGATCAATGAGTGTCTCTTTAATGCCAACCTCAAGCAGAAAGTAGATGAAGTAAACTGTGATAAAAAGCAGTCCTCCTATCAGCATGGCATGCTCTAGTGACAGTTGAACAAAACCGTCTTTTGAAAAGCTGGTATAAAAGATAAGGACAACCAAAAGAAGGACGGGGACGCCTGCGCGCAATGCCAGTTTAAAGCGTCGTTCTCTCTCCTCCTGTTCGGCGTGCTGCATCACACATCCAGATATTTCACATCTTTTGCATGCCGTTCGATGTATTCGCGCCTTGGCTCAACCTCATCCCCCATAAATAGCGTGAATGTGTCGCTTGCATTTTCTTCATCATTTATTTTGACTCGGAGCAGCCTTCTGTTTTCCGGATTCATAGTAGTTTCCCACAGCTGTTCAGGGTTCATCTCCCCTAGCCCTTTATAGCGTTGGATATAAGCGCCTTTTTTGGCTGCTGCTTCGATATCCCCGAGCAATTTTAGCAGGTCTTTATCTCTGAACTCGTCAGTGATCCGCTCTTTGATGTTGCTATTGATATAGACTGCCTCGTTGTAGTGAGGATTTGTGAAGAGCCTATCATCGATGATCAGCTCTTCTAGCCCGTCCTTGGTTTGGACAAATAGATGGATGCGATCTTCATTGACAGCCTCATTGAGGATATTGTATCCAAGTTTCATGATATAGGTTTTGATTTTTTTTGCCAAAACATTATTGTCCGTACCCACAATATCAGGATTTTCGATCATATAGCGAAGGACTTCCGGGAGCGCAAATCGTTTTTCAATCTCTTTGAGCGTCATCTTGTAGTATGCTACTGTTTTGAAAAGATCCACAAGGTCATTGGTGCCCATGCTCGTTGATTCGACAGTAGAGATACCGTTTTCGATCAGATAGTCATTGAGCGCTCTGTCATCCTTGAGATATGTCTCACTTTTCCCTTTTTTGTAGCGATACAGAGGCGGCTGTGCCAGATAGAGGTATCCTTTCTCAATGACAGGCTGCAAGAAGCGGAAGAAGAAGGTCATCAAGAGTGTTTGAATATGGCTTCCGTCAACATCGGCATCGGTCATGATGATGACCCTGTGATAACGCAATCTCTCCTCATCAAATTCATCTCCTATGCCGCAGCCCAAAGCGGTAATCATATTTTTGATCTCGTCAGACTTTAGGATTTTGTCAAGCCTCGCTTTTTCGACATTGAGAATTTTTCCCTTCAGCGGCAGGATCGCCTGAAAGACACGATCTCGTCCCTGTTTGGCAGAGCCGCCCGCAGAGTCTCCCTCGACAAGATAGATCTCTGAGAGCGCAGGATCTTTACTCTGGCAGTCTGCCAATTTACCAGGGAGCGTACCGATACTCATCGAATCTTTTCGCTTGACCAGATCTTTGGCCCGTTTGGCGGCGTCTCTGCCTTTTGACGCCAAAATCACATGGTTCATGATGGCTTTGGCTTCTATCGGGCACTCTTCAAGATATTTGTTGAGCTGTTCGTAAATAAATTTTTGCACCAGCGGACGTACATAGCTAGAGCCCAGCTTTCCTTTGGTTTGCCCCTCAAATTGCGGCTCCGGCACCCTGACCGATATAACAGAAACAAGACCCTCCTTGCTGTCATCACCGGTAATTTTGGTACTTTTCTCTTTAGCGTTGGCATTGTTGCTGATATATTGAGAAAGTGAACGGGTCAAGCCGGCCCCAAAACCGGCTTCATGGGTTCCTCCATCGATAGTTTTGATATTGTTGACAAAAGAGAAAACTTTTTCGTTATCCGAATCGCAGTACATCAATGCTATATCTATCTCAATATCTTCTGCTTTGCCCTGAAAAAATTGCGCCTGTGATAGCGGCTGCTCTGTATTCATATCTTCTACGAACTGCTTAAGTCCACCCTCGAAATGGAAAGTCTCTTTAATATTTTCGCGCTCATCGGTAAAGATGATAGAGATCTTGGGATTTAGGTAGGCGAGTTCTTTGAATCGTCTAGTCAAAATCGTACTTTGGAACGAAACTGACTCGGTAAAGATCGTATCATCGGGCCAAAACTCTACTTTAGTACCTGACTTTCTGGTGTTGCCGGTCATTTCCAAAAGCTGGACAGGAATTCCTTTTTTGAAATCCTGCTCATGGATGTGACCATCGCGAAAGACAGTCAAATGAAGGTTTTTGGAGAGAGCATTGACGACAGAAACCCCAACGCCGTGAAGTCCTCCGGAGACCTTATAGGTGTCTTTGTCAAACTTCCCTCCGGCATGAAGCACTGTCAATACTACAGTTGCCGCAGAGATCTTTTCGGTCGGGTGCTCATCGACAGGGATACCTCGACCGTTGTCTTCGACGATAGCAGAGCCTGCCTTGGTCAATGTGACTTTGATCGTATCGCAGTGTCCCGCAAGCGCTTCGTCTATAGAATTGTCAACGACTTCATACACGAGATGATGCAAACCCCTAATAGATGTATCTCCGATATACATTCCCGGTCTTTTCCTGACCGCTTCAAGTCCTTTTAGGACTTTGATATTATCGGCACCGTATTCATTCATGGTCGCTCCCCTGTTTCTGTAATTCCTTTATTTTATCCTACAATGGCTAAAAATAAGTTAACACAAACCGATTTGACTATAAAAAAGTCTCATTTCGGAGTCTTTTTGTACTTCCAAGCTCTATCTCCTCAGGCGAGACAAATTGTCCTCTTTGGTAAGCCTCCAGTGCGTAGCGGCCGATCATGGCAGCATTATCGGAGCAATAGTGTAATGGAGCGGTGTGAAGGCTTTTGCCAAACTCTTTGCACAGAGACTCATAACCGTTTCTCAGATAGAGATTTGCGCTGGCGCCGCCTACGATAGCGAAATCTTTGATCTTCTCTTGGCTGAATATTTTTTTGCTCTTTTGGAGCAGGTGAAGTTTGACTGTTTTTTGAAAAGATGCGGCTATATCGCATTGGTCTTGCGGACTCAAAACACCTATCTTTTCGATCTGCAGACGCACCGCATTTTTGAGTCCGGAGAGAGAAAAGGCGATCTGAGAAGAGTTGCGCAACGGCACAGGAAAATCAAATCTGTTTTCATCCCCTCCCAGTGCCAGTTTTTCGATGATCGGTCCTCCCGGATAGCCTAAATCCATCATCTTGGAGCACTTATCGAAGCTTTCGCCCACGCTGTCATCTATGCTGGTCGCCAAAATCTCCATATTTTCAAAATTCTCTACACGGATGATCTGTGTATGCCCTCCGGAGATCAACAATACCAGAAGCGGCATAATCTCATCTTTTTCGATAAACAAAGAGTAAATATGGGCTTTGAGGTGGTGGACGGCGATGAGCGGGATATCAAGTAGCAAAGATAGAGTTTTTGCCATCGCAATACCTTCCATAAGCGTGACGCCAAGTCCTGGCTGGTTCGTGACGGCTATCGCCTTGAGGCTTGGGAAATATTGGCTGGTCTCTTCTAATATCGCCGGAAGGGCAACCGCATGCAGTCTGCTTGCCAACTCCGGCACAACACCGCCATAATGAGAATGCTCTTGCTCTTGAGATATTTTTTTGTGAAAAACAACTCTTCTGGTTACTGTCTCAGTTACGGCAATTGAGCTATCATCACAGCTTGATTCGATGCTCAAAATCATTTCTGAAGCGCTTCCAGTTCATTTTCTATCCATTCCCACTTGCCATAACCGCTTTGGTCATTGATGTGACCGGCATTATGGAGGATCATTGGTACTATATGATAGTGTGCACCAAGAGCTTCTCCCTCTTGAAGGGTCATATATGGATCATTGTCAGAGATTATCATCCGGATATTTTGTGCTTTGAGATCCTTTGGCAACGGTGCGGGGAAAAAACTTTTGAGCGTTTCGATGGTGCACTCACGGCTGGGAGGAGCGACGAGGTAAAGATTGGTGACAGGATCAATATTCTCTTGGACAAGCCAAAACCAAAGCGTATTGGCCAGAGAATGACACACTACGGTATCTGGTCTAAAATCTGCCAAGAGCGCCTTGACCTGCTTGACCCATCTGTTTTTGCTTGGAAAATGACAATTGTCAAGCAGAGGGAAACTGACAGTGCCGTAATCTCTGGCAAGAGCGGCGGCTAGCTCGGCTTGCCAATGCGGTGCGTCGCTCCCTCCCCATCCATGGAGTATCAGCGTTTTCATATAACCATATCTTTAACGCGACAAAAAGAGGTTTTTGGAGTGTCAAAAGCGATTGACATAATCTCTCACCTCCTTATCAATAGCAAAAATATCATTGATGCTGGCGGGATGAACTGATTCGAAACGGCGGTAGGCATCAAGTACTTTTCTGGCCAATTCAAAAAAACCGCACCTGCCCGATTCAAAGAGTTTGATAGCCTCTTCATTGGCGGCATTGACTACGGCGCCCAGATGAGGATTGGCAAGCAGATGCTCTTTGATTTCCCAGATTGGATAACGGATTGATTCGATAGGCTCAAACCTCACTGTACCGATCATAAGCGGATCAAGAGGCGGCAGGATCTCCTCATCGACCTCTCCTTTGAGCGCAAACGCAATAGGCAATTTCATATCAACGCCGGCGAAATGGGCTACTGTGGAGCCGTCTTTGAAGGCAACAAGAGCATGAACAATCGATTTGCGCTCTATGACAGCATCGATATTGTCTGTATCAAAAAGCCATTTTGCTTCGAGAAGTTCAAATAGTTTGTTGATCATCGTAGCAGAGTCGATAGTGATCTTTTTGCCCATCGACCAGTTGGGGTGCTTGAGCGCATCTGCAAAAGTTGCATTGGCTATCTGATCATACGGCCAATCACGGAAGGCTCCGCCGCTTGCGGTGATATATAGTTTCGAGTAGGGGCGGTCATGCATCAGATACCAAAGCCCGAAATGTTCGCTATCTATAGGTGTGATCCGGCCAAGGTCCAGAAACTCTCCGGCAACAACCAAGGACTCTTTGTTGGCGAGCGCGACCCGTCTGCCCATCTCTATCGCCTTGATCGTCGGCGCAAGCCCTGTATAACCGACAAGCGCATTGACTACAAGAGGGCTTTTCGTCAGCTCAAGCAGTTCCAGAATACCCTCATTGCCGCAAAAAACATGACCATGATCTATCTTGTCACGATCTTCTTTGCGTGCGATAGCGACATAACGGGGATGATATATGCTGATCTGTCGGTTGAGAAGGCCGATGTTGCTGCCGGCGACAAGCGCTTCTATAGGGATGGCGTATCGCGACGCAATTTCTAGCGTATTGACCCCGATCGAGCCGGTACAGCCTAGCAATACAATCGAATCAGGCATCGTTTAGAGAAATGCCCTCAAGGAGATGACCATCATCACGGCAGCAAAAAGGTATCCGTCTATTCTGTCCAAGATGCCGCCATGTCCAGGCAGAAGATCACCGCTGTCTTTGACTCCCGCCTCTCGCTTGAGGTAGCTTTCAAAAAGATCACCGTAAATAGATGCGGCCGAGGTCAAAAGAGTGACAAAAAGAGCTGTCCAGAAATCAACGATATAAAGACCGGCAAGGGTGCCGAAAAGGGTGCCGAAAAACACTCCCCCGATAACCCCTTCTACGGTTTTATTGGGCGATGTTTCAGAAAATCTTGTCGTACCGAGCGCTTTTCCGACGAAAAATGCACTGATATCTGTCACACTGACTGTCACAAGAAGCCAAAACATAGATTCGATACCAAAGTCATGATAGAGTATCAAAAAGAAAAATATACCGCTTGCAGGATAGAGAAACGGAAGCATCAGCTTTTTGTCGAAATCGCGCCTGTACGCCAATGTACCGCCGAAGATGATCATGACTAAAAAGAAGAGGTCGTCAGGATTGGGATAAAAGTAGGCAAATAGCCAAAGCAGTAATGCCCAAAAGTACATCGACGAGTTGTTAAGCCCAAAGAGTTTCATTGCCTCATAAAACGCGAAAATGTAGATAGCGCCCAAAAAAAGCCACATGATAAAAAAGTTGTCAATCCAACCGATTATTCCTACAACACCAAGAAGCGCTATCCCTGTCAGCCACCGCTCTTGATGGTCGGTAAAAATTCTTTTTATCATCAATCCCTCCTTTTCCTTTAAGAGCCCACCGCATTACCGGCACAATAACAGCTCTTTGTATATAAATCATCGGTGATTATATCTAAAGTTTCTATTGAGAAAGGACACAAAAAGAGACTATTTACGAATTTCAACACCCTCTTTTTGCACCGGTATCGTTTCGTAATGTGCATAGAGCACCTGCGAGCCCTCTTGGATTTTGACGAATTTGCGTTTGGCGTAGTCCACTTTGTAGTTTCCGGGTTTTTTGACAGAGAAATCGACGCATAGTTTGGCAGTGGCTTCGAGTACGCTTTGGGGTAGATTTTGCTTGTCTGTTTTGATGATCACATGCGATGACGGGATGCCTTGGACATGCATCCAAGTGTCATTGGCTTTGGCAAGCTTGAGGAGTTTTTGATTTTCGTTGCTGTTGCGTCCGACAAGCACTTTGTAGTCTTCTACCCAAAACAGTTCGCACTCTTTGAGCTTCTCTTTTTTGCGCTGGGATGTGCCTCTTTTGGGGACGAGAAGCTCAAGCTCATTCACCTCTTTGGCGTTAGTAACGGCATAGAGAATATTTTGATAAAAGTCTATTTTGCTGCTTAGATTTTCTCTTTCGATGTGGATATTTTTGGCTTTATTTCTAGCTCTCTTGGCAAGATTGAAAAAGTACTCACTGATACGGTTTGGGGCTATCCCGCCTGGAAGCTCAACAGTAAGTGCCCTGCCGTCAAAATCATATGCTTTGAGCTCTTTGTCGTATGGTTTGATCTGATATAGGTTTGCAAGTACAATATTGCCGTAATTTTGACATTGATCTGCCCGTGTATGCAACTTCCCTTCATCCGGAAGCGCGTCAAGCGATTTTGACAATGTGTCAATCTTTTTATTGACAGTTGACACTTTTTGTCTCCTGACCTCCTCGATGCGCCTGTTTTCGAAGCTGATCCAATACTCTTGGAGCAGATGCTCTATATCTTCGATGGGGCTTGAATTCTCTTTGGATTGATATAAGGGCAAAGACAACAGCGCTACTCCTGGGCGCACAACCCTAAACGAGCTGTCTGCGTCAATATGCCTGAGTGCCTCAATCACCGTTTCGTCAGCATCAATGAGTATGGCATTGGTGTTTTTGCCTGTAAATTCAAACTGCAATATGATCTTTTGGTCTTTATAGCTGCTCTTTGGCGTGAGGGTGAATCTAAGCAGGCGGTCGTGTCGGGGTATTTCTATCTTTACGATTTTGCTGTTGCCGGCAAGCCTATGCAATAGGGTGTCAAAAGGAGCATTGTAGCTCTTGATGGGCGGCTTGGTTTTGGTTTTGTAAACAAAGCTTTGAGAGCGTGTCATGTTGAAAAAATAGCTGTTTTCTTTGTCAAAGATAATCTCTATAGTGTTGTCGTCCACCCGCCTAGCGTCTTGTATGCGGTCGAATTTGCCGAGGTGCTGCGCGACTGCTTGTAGTTCATTGAGTTTCACAGGCACACCTTTGGAGATCGTTTGCCGTATTTTATCCAAATATTAAGTTTAGGTAGTATAGTTTTTCCGTGGAATAAAATACGATCTAATCTTATCCATACTTTTTGCTATGTTAGCGTCAGAAAATCTCTGAAATTTCATCCTCAGCTCTTTGTAATTGTACCAAATTATCCCAATCTATAATATTTTCTGGTAAGCCACTTTGCATTGGTTTCAATAGCCAACGGTACTAAAAGTAGAGCGGTGCTTGTCTGTTTACTGAGCTTCATATATCATGGCAAAAGTAGCCTCGTTCCTTTTTGGTTACGCACTTGACACCCTACAGATAATGGTATGCCATTTGACGCCAGTAGCGTGCTCTGTGGGCCTCTTCGTCCCAAATATGAAACTGATGCCAAATGCCCTGCTTGTGCAGCTCTTGGCTCAATTGGATATTACTCTGAAGCAAGGTATCATCACGCCCTGTAACGATGATGATTTCAAGGGCGCGGATCTTGTCCAAAAGTTCAGAATCATGGATATTGGGAAGATAGTGGTGTGGATTATTGAAATAAATATTTTCATCATAATAGTGATCAAAAAGGTCACGATAAGAGCCAAGCGCAGTGCTGATATTGTAGCGTCCGCTGAAACTCACTACTTTATCAAAGATGGTCGGGTGGCGCAAAGCAATATTGAGTGCGTGGTACGCGCCAAGTGAACAGCCGTGCGCGATCAGAAATTGATTGCCGTTTTTTGCTTGAGTAAAGGGTATTACCTCTTCTAGGATATAGCGTTCGTATCGCATATGACGGTGTATGCGCCCGGATGGATGACACCATTCACAGTAAAAACTCTCTTCATCTACGCTATCCACACAAAAAAGCTGAATATCTCCATTCTCGACCTTTGCTCGCACAGAAGAGACGATACCCCAATTTTCATAATCAAAAAAGCGGCCTACGCGTGTCGGAAAGACGATCACCCGAGCACCGCTATGGCCAAATACCAACATCTCCATGGTTCTGTTCAAATTTACGCTATGCCACTTATGATATTCGCGATTCATGCTGTATAAAAAATTTTTGGGGCATTTTCAAGCAAGATTTCTCGCCAAATGGCATAGCCATTGGCATTCATATGCAAGCCATCTTCACAAAATAACTCAGGATTTGGTATTCCGCCCGAAGTATACATCGGCGTATGAATGTCGATGTAGTGTGTATTTTCAAGCTCGTCAAGGCGTGTTTTGACATAGCTGTTGAGCAGGCGAATTCTGTAAAGCAGCGCGTGACGGGCAGGAGAAGGTTTGACCGAGATAAAAGTAAATTTGATCCCACTTAACAGTTTTGTACGCTTGGTCAAGAGTGACTCAAAACGAGCCATAATATCAGAGTGGTACACGCCATTGCCGACATCGTTGTCTCCGGCGTAAAAAATAATTGATTTCGGCTCACAAGGCACCACTAGCCGCTCGAAAAAATAGACACACGCCTCTAGCGTCGATCCGCCAAAAGCAATATTTTCAACTTGATACGGAGAAAAGTCCTTTTGAATATTTTCCCACTGCCTCAAAGAGGAACTGCCATAAAAAAGGTTGGCACCTTTGCCGATCTCACCATTTTTAATCCTCTTTTCGAGCTCCAAAACTTCCGGTTCATACCACTGCATCTACTGACCTTTTCGAAAAATATAGTATACATCAATAGTGCAACAATGCAATAACAAAAATGTTACCATTTTGCTTGGTTTATATCGTTCTTAAGCAGGGGGATGTGTATAGTAAGTAGAAATGTAGCCGATGGGGGTGAGGGAAAGAGGGGGGGGCGATACGACATCAGCGGTAGCCTTTTCGCTGCTCTTTTTTCTGATCACCGTCCTCTCATCACTCTTGGGAGTTTTTGTCAAGAGCGATTTTCATCCAAATTATTAAAATTATCAAGACCCCCCAAACAAAGAGTCCTCTCTCTCCTATTTAGACATTGGTATCATAATCGGGATTGATAGTTTTGGGCAAACTATTTTGCTTTGTTTGTTTTTTACTTAGTAATACTTTACGAAGCTTTTCAAGTTCATTGACAAGTTTTTTACTTTCAAATAACTCTTTTGGGTTCGCTAGCACCTCCTCGAGTTCCAAAAGAGGATCAGAGATCGGTGGATAAAATTTACCAATACCCTTGAAACCCTCTCTTGAAAGCTTAGGATCAGTCATATCCAGCCAGTGATAAAACGCCTGATAGAGTTCACGAGGATCATCACTTTTTGTGCTTTCCAAAAGCTTTTTGAAGCGCCCCTCTTCACTTTCTTGATAGGCTAGTTTGTGAGTATTGATCCATCTTGAAACCGCTGGAAAAGCCTTATAAAGCAAAATCAACATCACAAGCATAAAAAGAGTCCAAAGCCACACCCTGCTCTTGCCATCCTCTTCGATAGATGGGGAGGTACTTGACTGCTCTATTGGGGCGGGCAAAATCGTCAAATGTATCTCGGGTATCTTTTCGGTATGAAGTGTTTGTGTTGTGGGATTCCACCATAGTAACTCTTGGGAAGGAAGAGTGAGATTGCCCTCTTTTTTGGCTACAAAAGTGAAACTATCGATACGGGAAGCTGCCATATCAGCACCGCTCTCTTTGGTGGTGAGTGTTGGTTCTTGTGTATAAATCTTCAGATGTTCATTCTTGGCAAAACGGATCGGTCGCAGCAAAATATCAGGCACACTTCTCGCCTCTTGGGTGATATTCAGTTCAAATGCGTCTCCTACCTTGAGTAACTCTGGCTTTGGATTGAACCGGGTTTGAAGCGTATAGTGTGGTGTTACAAGGAGAAAGCTCTCCTTTGCTACTCCTTGAGGCACGCTGACATTCAGCTCGATCATATCCGCATTGAGTGTGAAATCCTTTACAGGTTGTCCGTAGCCCATCGATGCCTTGAAGTTTACCTTGAATGGATCGATGGAGATCTTCCCGGAATGCAACGGATAGAGTTTGTACTCATAGCGCACCATCTGCCAATCGCTGCCATTCATATCAATTGTTTGCGTAAAAGCGGCACTTTGGGGCGCGCTTATGATAAAATCTTGCGTACTTTGCAGGTCAATCTTTGCCTCCGTGATACTAAAAGCATCCGTCTTGAGATCGACTGCGATGGTCACCTCTTGGCTGACATAAATCTGCTTATCGCCTTTCATCCCGACCGAAACTGCCCCATCTATACCAAAAACCCCAAGTGTCATCACAACAAAGAGCCACAGCATTCTACTCATGCTCATCCTTTTGTATGCGATACTGGTAAGAGAATTTATTCTTCAAAAATTCCTGCGGACCTGTCTGAATACGATCAAGCCAATGAGCGCCGTTTTTCTCACTATTCGCCTGCCCGCCTTCGTCGGTCACATCCTCTCCCTTGCCCTCTTTGTTGTCATAGACGATCTCATCCGCACCCAACATGCCAACGCCTTGCTTCCCATCGTTTTCTATCTGCAGTGTAGCTTGTCTGGCTTTTGCAAGCTGTATGTTTTCTCTTGCCAGGGTGAAGCCCGGATCGATCTTGAGCGCGATCTCATACGCTTCGATCGCCTCTTGATATTTTCCCTGCATGATATAACAGTTACCCAAATTGTATTTGCTCTGCTTGGAACTATCGCTCAGATAGATCGCTTGAGCCTTTTTGAACTCTCCGGCTTTGTAATACGCCGCTCCTTTAAATAAAGGGTCTTCAAAAGCCTGAGTGGCTTCAAGGTATTTTGCAGACTCAAAAAGTCTATATCCTTTTTGATCATTAGTAATCCAAAGCTCCTGCCAGCTGCCTCTATAAACAAACAACAGCCACAGCAGTATAAGTGTCACAACAAAATAAAACGGCAGCAAGGTACGGTGCTGATGGAAAAATTCTCTCATGAAACCCTCCATGCTTCTGCAATGAACCCACGCCTAAACCACAACAGCATCCACAACACAATAATCGGAATGAACATATAGCCACCGTCCTCATAGCGTGTATCCTCTTTGGCACTTGCCCCTTTGAATGCTTGATTGATCATCGAAGAGAGCTTGCTCACATCATACTCATCGGCTGTGATCGGCTGATACTCGCCCTTCAATGCTGATGCGCTCTGTTCAAATGTTTTTTGATTCAGCAGCTCTTTAGAGACAACCGCAAAAAAGAGGACCTTAGGATCGTTTGGAAGTCCGCTCTTGGCTACCTCCTGAAATTGTGAAGGATCGGCGCTGTCAGAAAGTACGATGATCGTTCCGCCTCCGCTTTCAAACTGTTTGGCAGCCAAAATCAAAGCGCTATCCGGCCTATCTCCCTCTTCAGGCATAATATCAGGAGCTAGGGATTGGGCAAATGTCGTCAGGACTGCATGGTCATGGGTCAGCGGAAGCACGAGATGGGCACTTCCGCTATATGCGACCAATGCTGTTTTTATATCAGGGCGAAGATCCATCAAGTCTTTCATCTTGAGTTGGGCGCGTTTGAGGCGGCTGGGGGTGAGGTCTTTGGTCTGCATACTTTGAGTTACCTTCACGACAAAAACGATCTGCGCCTCATCCTGCGTAAATGCGGGAGGCTTGAGCTGCCATGCCGGACCGGCAAGTGCGACCACGATCAGCGTCCACACTATTCCCAAATGGATAGGAGCTTGAATCTTCGAAGGATTTTGTTCGGGCGTTATCAAAAGGTGGGCGAGGAGCTTGGAATCCACTAACTTCTTCCAGCGCAACATGTCGTTTTGATGGCGCAGCAGCCACCATACCATCAGCCAGCTAGGAAGGATCAAAAGCAGCAGCCAAGGTCTGAGAAAATGAAAAAGTTCCAATGCGCTCATCTCTCACCGTCCTGCTCTTTGTGAAACATCAATCCTATCGTATAAAAAAACATCAACAGCAATCCCGCTCCTAATGGGTAGAAAAACAGCTCTTCGACCGGACGGTAGCTGAGCTCTTCGACTTTTTTGGGCGTCAGCTTGTCTATCTCTTGATAGATCTCCTCCAGCTCCTTCCTGTTCCATGCATAGTAGAATTTCCCACCTGTTTTCTCTGCTATCTCTTTGAGCGTCAGGGTATCCATCGGGTGTTCTCCTGCATTTTGCGGATCACCCACGGCGATGGCGTGTATCGTCACTCCATTCTGGGCAGCGAGTTTTGCAGCCGTTTTTGGCGGCACTTTCGAGCCGGTATCATCTCCGTCACTCATCAGTATGAGCATGCGATCTGTGACATTGCTCTCCTGAAATACCTTCACGCCAAGCGCGATCCCGTCACCGATCATCGTCTGGGGTCCTGCCATCCCTACTTGCAGCTCAGAAAGCAAATGCTTCAACGCTTCTAAATCCTGCGTAAAGGGTGACTGCACAAAAGCAGCATTTCCAAAAAGAATTAATCCTATCTTCTCACCTTTTCGTTTTGCAAAAAAATCATCAAGCACCATTTTGACTGCTTCAAGACGATCTATTTTTTTGCCATCAACTCCCTCAAAATCCCGTGTTGACATTGATCCGGAGAGATCGACAGCTATGAGTATCTCTCGCTGTGAAAGCTCTTTGGTGATTGGCTCACCGATGAGCTGTGGTTTTGCTAAAGCCACAATTATTACCAACCACACCAGCGCGATCATAAGCTTTTGAGTTAGCGTTGCTCTTGAGATGCCGCTCTCATGCAGCTTATCACCTTGGACACTACGGATATCCTCCATGAAGCTTACACGCAATGCGCTGCGTCTGCTAAGATATCGCAAGTTCGAATATATGATTAACAGTGGGGCAAATAGCAAAAGAAATAGCCACGGATAGGCAAACTCTATCATTGCTGCCCCTCATGTGTCGCGATCCACACTTTTGCAATATTTACAAAAGCGTCCACCTCTTCTCTCTTGGGATTGTCATCCATTGTGTAAAGAACTTTTTGAGCAAGTTCACGACTTTGTCTGTCAATTTTTGCTTTTGAATGGTTCTCAACAAATTCCCACCACATCGTATCGCCAAGAGATGCTATCTTCTCGCGGCCATAGCACTGCATGGCGACTCTCTTCATCAGCGAGAGTATGGCTTTGACCTGTGCGTCAGGCTCTTTGGAACTCTTGATCACTGAGAGCTCTTTGAGCGCTTCACGGCGGTAGAGGTTTTTGGAGTATGCTGCGTAGTATCGCATCCCGACATGAATCCCAAAAGCCAAACCAAGAAGCATCAAAACAAACCATCCCGGAGCCGGTGGCAAGGCAGAAACAGCCGGAGGGATCACAATATCATGAAGCAAATCCAACGAGGCACCTGATGTCGCATTGCTTTCCATCACGCTTTCCTCTTTGCTGAAACTGCCGCACCAAGCTGTTCTTGTATTTGATCAAGTACCGGTCTATCGGTGGCTATCTTCAAAAGTGGTATAGTGTTCTTTTTGGAGAGATTTATGAGATTTTCGGCGCGTTTTTCAATATTTTTGACATATGCCTCTTGAAAATTTTTGCTGCTGCTGTCCACATCCGTTACTTCCAAACCGTCACTCAAAAAGAGTGATCCTGATGGCGGTATCATCTTCTCCATCGGATCATACACTAAAGCAGCAATCACATCATTATGGGTATTGAGCAGTGTGATATAGTGTGTGGTATTCTTATCTAAAGCACGCCCGTCACCTATGAGGATGATCAAATCATCATGCTTTGCCGTGGCGCTTATAACCTTGAGGGCTTCTGCGAGTTGTTCGCCGTTATTGGCTATGTTGGAACTTTTGAGCAAACGGTTTTGCCTTACCAGTTCTGCAAATATCTGCATCAGCCCCTGCTTACTTCTGCTTGCCTTGAAAAACTTCAACTCTTCATCATTGTAAATCACTGCGCCTACACGGTCTCCTGATTCAAGCACACGAAAAGCCGAAACTGCAGCCAGATGTGCCGCAGCCACAGACTTCATCATCATTTTACTGCCAAAAAACATCGAGTTGCGCTGAGAGATTACCAGCCAGACATTGCGGTCGCGCTCTTCGTTATACACGCGTATATAGGATTTGCCCGTTCGGCGAGTCGCTTTCCAGTCTATATTGTGAGTATCATCACCCTGTACATACTGCTTCATCTCATTAAAGTCCATCCCCCGCCCGCGTACCTTGGAGCTGTGACGCCCGCTGAGGATCGAGCGTACAGGCTGTGACGGCAAGAAGCTAAACCCTTTGGCGCTGTAGGCGAACTTTAAAAGCTCATCAAGTGTCACATAGACACCATTCTCATCTCTTTTCATAGTTTATGCCGGCAACGCAACCAGCTGAAGCACTCTATCGACGATTTCATCGGTGCTGATCTTTTGCGATTGGGCTTCATAGCTTGGGGTAATGCGATGACGAAACACATCATGCACCACCGCCCTGATATCTTCAGGCGTCACAAAATCCCTCCCTTGCAGCCAGGCATAGACCCGAGAGCACTGATCAAGCGACAAAGAAGCACGCGGACTCACCCCGATGTCGATCAGGGATGCGAGCTCATCGCTATAGTGTTCCGGATACCGCGTCGCAAAAACAAGATCAACGATGTAGTTGATGATAGTTTGGGAGCTTTGGACTTTGACCACTTCGTCTCTGGCTACGAAAATCATCTCTTGAGATATCTTTTCGTCATCATCATGAGACG
>DYNJ01000027.1 GCA_020721085.1 Sulfurovum sp.
GACCAAAGCAAAGTGGGAACTCAAAGCCGGGTATAAAAATCAGATATTTAGAAGCTTTGAAGAGACTAGCAGTGAGCTCGGATGGTTTTATGCTAAAGAGAAAAAGATAGACGATATATTTGATAAAATGATTAATAATATAACAAAAGATATGAACATAAAATGTTCAAAACCAAAATAAAACATATACTAAAAGTGTGTGACAACGAGACCAAACTTACCCTCAAACAAAATCAAAAATATAATGCTAATTGTCTAAAATTAGGTGATAAATGGATTTATGAACCGTTATCAGCCTTGCATCACAAAGCAAGATTCTCTTTTTGATAGATTATAATGAAGCTCCTCGACCCAAGGATCGAGGATTAATGATTTGGTCGATACAGTGTGTCACGACCAAAAAGGAAGCAAATATCTATCGAATATCTTCCGCCATATCGACTTGATACAAGATATCTTCAAACGGATGTCTGTACATCGGCATAGCCAATCTTTTTTCATCAAGAACATGTCCGATAAATCCGATCGTTCTACCTGCGATAAAGAATGCATTGAGCGTGCCGCTGGAGATGAACTCATTGATCTCATCTTCGCTATACCCTAAGGCTCTCCACATATCAACCATCAAAATACCTATCGTACCGTCAACATTGAGTATAAGGTTGTCTTTTTTGCTTGTAGTGAGCTGTTCAACTGTAAGCGCATAATCCAAGAGTGGCGTACTCGGGAAATATTCGGCTGCAAATTTCTTGAGTCCGACAACCCTCAAATCCGGATTTCTCAAAGATTTGATCCTGTGGCCGATACCCGGGATTGGGATACCTAGTTTTTTCATATGGTTCAAGAACTCTGCAGGTGTGAGGTTGTTGTCATAAGCATATTTGAAATGCTCAGCAGCACCGTCTATCGCACCGCCAAATCTTGGTCCGATTGTAAGAAGTCCTGTGACCAACGATTCAACAACAGATTTTCCGGCACGGGCGGTAACTTTTGCATTATGTGCTCCAGAAACTGCCGGACCGTGGTCTGCAACTGTTTTGATCACTGTTTCGATAAAGTCTGTCGCCCATTTCGGATACTGTTTCTTGAACCAAAGCAGTGAGATAACATCGCCGATACCTTTGCCTGTGTCAGGCGTAGCTACACTAGAGATCGGGAAGCCGGCGTATGTTGCCTCGTCGCCTCTATCGTCAGAAATCGTACAGATGAATTCTTTTTTGCGTCGTATTTTTGGCACGGTTTTAAGTTCCGGCTCAACAATATCCTTGATCACCCCTTTTGCTTTCAGCTCCCCATATACCTGAGCGATCAGGCGAGGAAGATCATTGAATGATGAAGGCACATGGATACCGGCTTCGGCCATCGCGATATTTTTGGCTTCTGCTGTCTCTCGCTCAGCATTGGCGCTGGCTCCGGCATGTCCGAACTGCACTCCGCTGCTATAATATTTGGCAATTGTGCCGATACACCAGGCAATAATCGGCTTAGTAAGCTTGCCTGATTTGATAGCCTCAATAACCTTATACTCTTCAGCGCCTCCAACCTCACCCAGCAAGAGCATGTATTTGACTTCCGGATTTTCCTGCATTCTGAGGAGATTGTCGATAAAGACTGATCCAACAAATCTATCCCCGCCTATTGCCACACCTTCAGCGATACCGTCTGCATTGAGAGCGATGATATTTGCCAATTCATTGAACAATCCGCCGCTTCGTGTCACAAGACCGCAGCTTCCGGCGCGATGGAGTTTTGAGTTGATGATGTTTTCGATCGTTCCGCCGAGGTTTGCTATTTTAAAAGCTCCTGGGACAATACCGCCGACTGTAGCCGGTCCTATCACTGTTACATTTTTGGCTTTTGCCTCAGCGATCATTTTTCTTGAGAGCCGTTCCGGGATACCCTCAGCAGTGACCATGATAGTCTTGAAACCGCCCAAATTGAGTGCTTCCATAGTGACATCATATGCCGTTCTAAAAGATCCAAAGTTAAGCAATACATCTGCATTTGGGTGATCTTTTTTGGCTTGAGATGTATTTTTGTACAGATTGATCATGATCTCATCCGGACCCCAGAAAAACTTTTGGAATTTGCTCTCACCGGTCGGAGCAACGATTGCTGCTATAGACGGTGTTTTTCTTCCAATAACATAGTCATAATCCAGCATTCTTTGAATTGCACCTGCGTTGTTGTTCCAAAAAATAGCTTGTGTCTCTTTTGTAAATAGTGCTGCCATCTCTTCTCCTTATTTACCTACTGCCATTCTGACAATGTCCGTAAGATGTGTTTCCGGTCCATACACATCAATCCAAATTCCTAATCTATCAGCAGCTTCCTTAATGTCTTTGAGACCTTTTTCATAATTTGGTCCGCCTCTTCTGACATAGATTTTAACTCCTATATCTCTCATCTTTGCTGCATATTTTTCTAATGCAAAAATAATACCGGTAAATGTCTTGGCAACATCGGTAAAGTTGGCAATAGCGCCACCTATGATCAGTACCTTGCCTCTGCCTTGAGGATCTTTTTGCCGCGTCATCAAATCTATTATCGTCTCAGCATAAAACTGTGTCTCGCCTGTCGTAGGATTACCGCTGTATTCTCCATAGTTGGCAAGGTCATCAATGCCGGCCAAATCCGCGATCGTATCAGCATAAACTACAGATGCTCCGCCGCCTGCTACCATAGTCCATATCCTAGCTTCCGGCTTAAGGATAGTCAGCTTCAATGATGCACCCGATTTGGCATCTGCCTCTTCGATCGCAAGTACTTCCGGAGATTTCTCTTCCATGCCAAAAGATGTCGGGAACTCTATATCTCCCCACTGCTCGGTCATCATAAACGCAGCTGTATCATCAAGCTTGGCAACCATATCCAAAAGCTCTATTTTGTTGCCCTGCATCACAAACGGATTGATCTCAAGATAGGCAAAGTTTAACTCTCTGTATGCCTTAAAAAATCCGATCGCGAAATTTGCAAATCCCTCTTTGTCTTTTTGAGCAACATCAGCCGGGATATTGGCTCTGATCTTTTGCGCAATCTCCTCTTCTGTAGCAGTAATAGGGAATGACACTTCTAGCACTTTGTCCCAATTTTCTTCTACTTCCATACCGCCTTCGGCAGACATATAAAGCACATCTTCATCACCCACACATGTAGCGCTGATATAGTACTCTTCTGCTTGTGCGTGCGGGGTAAACGGCTCTACGATAAATTCTGTCAGCATATCTGTTTTTGCTGAACCGTTTGGCGTATCACCATGAAATGAAAAATAAACTGATTGCTTTGAGCTAGACTTCTCATCTATCCAAGATGCAGCTTTTACCAAAGAGACATCGCCCGGTTTGGAATCTCTAAACAAAACCAAACCGTTCTTTCCTCTTTTTCCAAATAGCATATCCGGTTTTGCAACCAATGCCTTTTCGTTGAGCCATGCTTTTGTTTTTGCTGCTTCCTTGAGTTCCGTACCGTTTTTTACCATGATAGTTTCATATGCATATGTAAAATCCGGGAAATATTGATCCCAATGCTTCGCCAAAATTGACTTTGCATCATATTCTCTGATTGCCTTTTGAGCCATTACCAAGTTCTCCTTTTCTTTAGTGAGGTTATGTTATTTTAACATTAGGAAGTTTGAACTTTAGTATAAGCTATAGACAATATCCTGATAATAGAAAATTTGTGTATTTTAGAAACAGAAAAATCTTAATGGCATGCATCTATCCCATAAAAACGCAACTGAAGAGCCATAGTTTGATTAGCTGTATCGTAGCATTCTATATGCGACTTATGAAGCTTTTGCGCCAGCCAGTAGGGCTCATATAGCCTATAGGCAAAATGGTCTTTAGGGTCATCAAGCAACAAGAAAAGCGGGCGATGCAGCACAATAGCTAAAGAGCTGGATATCAAAATGGCCATCACTGCCCAAAGTCCTATTTTATATGGTTTTCGGTATTGCGGCAAGCGGACACGAAGCGTACGGATAAAAAGGCTCAATGCCAAAACGACACCTGTCATGACATAAGGAGCGAAGTCCGTCAAGACGATACGTTGCCTAAGAGAGAGAACAAAAGAGGCGATCAAGGCGATAAATGAGATGTACCAAAGTATATCTTTTTCTTCTCGAAGAAAGATGCGATACAGCGTATAAAAAAAATAGATAAACAACGCCGGTGAAAAGAGTGCTGCATATAGACCGAACATCTCTGCAAAATGACCGGCAGGCTTTCCTCCAACTTCTACACCTTGTTCGATCATGACAGCCAAAAAGATAAAAAACCCCGAAAGAACTCCCATGGGTACCTCTTTTTTAGCTACAGCATAGATGAAGACGGCACCAAAAAAGACGATAGACGCTTCATGGAGCACCAATAAGCAAAGCATCAAAAGAGCTTGAACCCAAAGCCATCCGCGCTCATGAGATATCACAAAAAGAAGCACAAGAGGGATGACCAAAACAGAGTGATTGGCTAGTACAAAAGCGGTTATGATGCCCGGCAAAAGCATAAAGACAGCAGTTGCAAAACGGCGATCATCTTCTCCCGTCAAATAGTATCCGGTCATACGATGATAAAGAACGATACTAAGCAGCCCTGCAACCAGTGAAAAGAGTCGCAAACCGATCAATCCATCAAGCAGATCGTGACCGGACTGCACCAACAAAGTGACTATCCCTCCGTCTTCTGCATACAATATTTTTGCCTCATGAGGACTGATGGGCGTACTCCACGCAAGGTAAACAAGTATGGCAACATACACCGCCAAAAAAGGATAAAAGAGTGTTTTTCGCATTTATGGATTGAGACCTCTGATTAAATATTTTTTAGATTCCGAAACGGGTTCGGAATGACAAATCATCTGTCACATGAACTTGTTTTTGGGATCTGATCATCGAATTGTCCAGAGAGTTCAACTCCCACTCTTAGAGCTTAAGAAAGTTATCCAGCATCTCATATCCATATTCACTCATGATGGATTCCGGGTGGAACTGCACACCGTAGATCGCCTTGTCTTTGATCTGCAAAGCCATGATCTCATGATCATCCAGGCTGTGCGCAGTGGGCACAATAACTGAGGGAAGCTGCTGGGGACTGACGATCAGCGAATGATAGCGAGTCGCCCTGAATTCTGAAGGGATATGGGCAAAAATAGGGCTCTCGTGATCGACAGACACCTGAGATGTCTTTCCGTGCATCATCCTGCTTGCCCGCACTACCTTGCCTCCAAAAGCCTGTGCAATACTCTGATGCCCCAAACATATCCCAAAGATAGGCGTCGTATCGGCAAATTCACGTATGACATCCAGCGTCACTCCGGCATCATCCGGAGTGGCTGGTCCCGGAGAGAGAATGATCTTCTCAGGGCTGAGCGCTTTGATCTGATCAATACTCATCTCGTCGTTTCGTATCACCTGGATATCTGCGCCCAACTCTCGACAATATTGGACAATATTGTAGGTAAAACTGTCATAATTATCTATCATTAGTACCATAGTAGCTCTTTGTGAGTATTATTTGGTGATATTATACAATGTGTTGTTTAGGTGTTGTTTAGGTTTTGAGTTCAAGACCGATTTATTACCAAATATAAGCGGACTAAAGATTTTTCGTCAGCCATCTGATATAATGAAGCAATCAAAAAAATAGATTGTGTTCTTCTCAACAAATAATGTATAATTTTGATAAAAAGTTTTAGCATGATCAAAAAATACTACTCATATACAGAATTTATCACAGATGTGAATAGTTTGGCAGAACAGATAAATGTTGGATTTGATGCTATCCTTCCAATCTCACGGGGTGGATTGACGCTTGGGCATTTTCTTGGTGAATATTATGGTATCAGAGAAGTGTATGCCATCAATACAATAGGCTATGATGATACTTGCAAGCTCGATAGCGTAAGAGTATTTAATATCCCTGATTTGATTCATGCCAAAAGTGTGCTAATAGTTGATGATATCATAGATAGTGGAGATACGATGGTAGCAGTTTTGGATGTTTTAAATGATAAATTTCCACAAGTCAAATTTCGTACAGCTGTGCTTTTTTATAAACCATCAGCCCTCATCCGGCCCGACTGGTATGCGCAAGAGGCGGAGTGCTGGATAGACTTTTTCTGGAGTGTGGATCTCACAAACGGATGATTCTCGTTTAAATATTAGACCCTGAAATAAATTCAGGGTGACGGATGATGCGGCACAAAGAGGATTTGACTATACCGAAACTTAGTGACAACCGCAACCGCTGCTGCTCTCATTGTTGGGAGCCGGCGCTGATTGTGTGCTGCATGCGCTCACACCAGGAGGCGTAGTAGGTTGGATCTCTTGATTGCTAACCCCGCCTTCTTCATTGACCTTATCGATAAATACCCAAAGCTTGCTTGCAGCTTCATGGAATCGCTTGGCTGTTTCGCTGGACGGCTTATGATAGACTATAGGCATACCGGTATCTCCTCCTATTCTGATCGCAGGCTCGATAGGTATTCGGCCGATAAGGTCGGTGTCATACTCTAGTGCGACAGGCGCTGCTGTACCCATACCGAAGATGTCTGACTCTGTTTCACAAGACGGACAGATAAATCCGCTCATATTTTCGATCACGCCAGCCGTAGGAATGTGCAGTTTGCGGAACATATCCAAAGATCTTCTGCTGTCGTCCAGCGAAACCTCTTGCGGCGTTGTGACCGTGATGCCTGCGGTGACCGGCACGGACTGAGCCAAAGTCAGCTGCGCATCACCTGTGCCCGGAGGCATATCGATCACTAAAACATCCAGCTCCGACCAGAGGATATCTCTGAGAAACTGCTCGATCGCCTTCATGATCATAGCTCCTCTCCAGATGAGCGATTGCCCCGGCTCCATCAATGAACCCATACTCATAACCTCCACGCCGTATGCCTTGAGCGGCAGCACCTTGTTGCCTTGTATCTCCGGTCTTTGATCTGAAAGTCCCATCATCCTAGGGATATTGGGTCCATAGATATCAGCATCAAGAAGTCCAACTTTTTTGCCCTGCATCGCAAGCGCAATCGCGAGGTTGACAGAGGTAGTGGATTTGCCCACACCACCTTTGCCAGAACTGACCATCACGAAGTTTTTGACTTGAGGGGCGATATTTTTGCCGCTCGTAGAGTTGCTCATTTCTCTAGGCATTTTTGGCTGGAGGATATTGACCTCTACCCTCTTAGCTCCCAGCAATTCGAGCTGAGTCTTGATCTCTTTATCAAGCTGCTCTTTGACCTCCTGGGCACTGGATGTGATATCCACTGTCAAAAAAACATTTTCGCCATCTACAACAACATCCTTTACAAACCCAAAAGAGACGATATCTTTCGTAAACCCTGGATAGGTGACATTTTTTAACGCATTTATTACTTGTTCTTTATTCATTAATTTCTCCTAAATTTAATTTTAAATTATTATTGCGGTTCTGCCGCCATCGCTTCGCCGTGTTTGGCTACGATATTTTGCGTGATCTTGTAAGAGCAAAATTTCGGTCCGCACATAGAGCAAAATTCCGCCTCTTTAAAGACATCCTGCGGGAGTGTCTCGTCATGGTATTCTCTGGCACGATCCGGATCAAGACAGAGTTCAAACTGTCTGTTCCAGTCAAATCCATACCGCGCGTCACTCATCTCATCGTCTATCTTGCGCGCGTCAGGACGACCTCTGGCTATATCTGCCGCGTGAGCCGCGATCTTGTAAGCAATGATCCCCTCTCTTACATCGGCGGCATTTGGCAGTCCGAGATGTTCTTTGGGTGTCACATAGCAAAGCATACTGGCGCCATGCCAACCACCAACCGCCGCTCCGATAGCTGATGAGATATGATCATATCCGGCGGCGATATCGGTCACCAATGGTCCCAATATATAAAATGGCGCTTCATGGCAATATTCGCGCTCGATCTTCATATTGCGCTCGATCTGATTGAGCGGCACATGTCCCGGTCCTTCGATCATCACCTGCACATCCTTCTCCCACGCCCGAAGCGTCAAATCACCCAATATCTTGAGTTCAGAGAGTTGTGCGTCATCGCTGGCATCATACAGGCATCCCGGTCTGAGGCTGTCTCCTAGCGAGAGGGCGACATCATATCTTCGGCAAATATCAAGTATCTGATCGTACGCATCAAAAAATGGATTTTCTTTGTGATAGTGCATCATCCATGCAGCCATCAGCGAACCGCCTCTTGAGACAATCCCCATCTTGCGCTTGGCGACATGCGGCATAAATCGCAGCAAAAATCCTGCATGTATTGTGAAATAGCTCACTCCCTGCTGCGCCTGCTTCTCAAGAATTGCGAGCATCGATTCTATCGTCAAATCTTCTATCTTGTCATTACAATCATGGAGTATTTGATACATCGGCACCGTACCTATTGGCACAGTAGAGTGCGAAATGACCGCCTCTCTGATCTTGTCAAGATCTCCGCCGGTACTAAGATCCATGATCGTATCTGCGCCGTATCGGAGGCAGACATTTACCTTCTCGATCTCTCCTTCGACATCGGAAGCCAATGCCGAAGAGCCAATGTTTGCATTGATTTTGCAAGTGGAGACCATCCCGATTGCCATGGGTTTAAGATGAGGGTGATTGACATTGGCAGGGATAATGCACCGCCCTCTGGCTATCTCCGAACGCAAAAGTTCAGGGTCTATCTTCTCTATCTTGGCGACACAAGCCATTTCTTCGGTCACAATGCCTTGCTTAGCATAATACATCTGTGTTCTGACCTTGTCATTTATTCGCTTTTCTAACCATTTAGTTCTCATATTATACCTCGCTTGCTAGAGTTATACCAATTGAATCTTAAATTTTATTTAATTCGGATAAAATTAATCTTATTTTACAAACAATTACTTAAAGGGCACCTCTAAAAACCCCTTGACAGTATAGGGGTTATTAGAGGTGCCCTAAATTCAATATTATCACAAAAAAGATTTTCGCAAGCTATCGAAATGTATAATTTCGTAACATTTCACAAAAGGAAGCTGTTTGTCCGATATTACACTAATACTTTTGGGAGCAGGAAGCGCCACTAGATTTGCGATGAAGCTGAAAAAACAGTGGCTCTACAGCGGCGATAGGCCTCTTTGGCTACAAGTAGCCGATGAGTTCTCCTCGCTCTATGATTTTGCCGAAGTGATCATCGTCTCTTCATCTGAAGAGATCAGGGTGATGCAATTTTTTGCACCATACCGGTATGTCGAAGGCGGCAGCAGCAGACAAGCATCGCTCCAAAATGCCCTAAGCCATGTAACGACACCTTTTGTTTTAGTCAGTGATATAGCGCGATGCTGCCTAGATGCTGAGATGATAGGGCGTGTACTTGATGCGAAAGGACGCGCAGACTGCATTGTACCTGCGCTTGACATGATTGATACACTCTATACCGGCGGGAAACCTGCGGAACGCACAAACGCCAAACGGATACAAACCCCACAGCTTAGCGATACAGCCTTGCTCAAAAAATCTCTCTTTATGGGGGATGAATATACGGACGAAAGTAGCGCCTTGAGCGCTATAAGTGCAAAGATACTGTTTGTAGAAGGCTCCGAAAATGCGCACAAGCTTACCACGGTTGCCGATCTACCCAAACTTGGATGTCTCAAAAGCCCAGCTGCCAAAACACTGGTGGGGTTTGGTGTCGATATCCATGCATTCGAGGAGGGCAAACCTATGGTTTTGTGCGGTATCCCTGTCGATGTTCCTTATGGATTTAAAGCGCACAGCGATGGTGATGTAGCGATCCATGCTCTGATAGATGCTCTTTTGGGTGCGGCAGGACTTGGGGATATCGGTGAATTTTATCCTGATACAGATATACAGTATGCTGGTATCGACTCTGCTAAACTGCTCAAAGACATAGTCAGCAAAATCAACAGTTACGGTTTGGAGATATGCAATATAGATATGACCATCATCGCACAAGCACCCAAACTCCAAGCATACAAAGAGGCTATGCGGCACATGATCGCTCAACTTCTCGGCATTCGTGCCAATTTTGTCAACATCAAAGCCACTACCGCTGAGTCATTGGGCTTTTTGGGACGCAAAGAGGGTGTTGCAGTAGAAGCTGTGGCAAATCTGACCTATTTTGATTGGACTAAGAAATGAAAATTATTATTGTTGAAAATGAACTTTATCTGGCACAGAGTATCTCGTCCAAATTGATCGAGAACGGACACGAAACTGAGATTTTCAGCTCTGTCAAAGAAGCGAAAGAGAGCCGCGGAGATGCCTATCTCCTCTCGACCACCATCCCGGGACAAAATGCCGCCCCGTTGATCTCTAAATTTAAAGACAAAATCATCATATTGATGGTGAGTTATATCAACAACGACACAGTCAGCGAACCGCTTAAACAAGGTGCAAAAGACTATATCGTCAAACCGTTTATGATGGAAGAGTTGTTACGCAAAATAGAGCACTACAAAGAGTTTCAAGAACTAGGTCAGCTAAGAAATTTCTTCAATGAGTACACCAAGAATCTCTTTAGAGACATCGTCATTGATTTTAATATCAAGAAACTTGCTCCTCCTGCTGTGATCATAACCAACTACCCCAGACAAGCAGACAGAATTGTCTTCGCATATGCGCAAACATACGGCAAATCACTCTTCTTAATCCCGCTGGCGGAAAAAGAGTGGAGAGAGATGATCGTCTCTGCCGAGCGCAATCTCTTGCTCTATATCACAGACCTTCAGCTTCTCAAAAAATCTGACAGAGAGACTCTTTTCGAGCTGATAAAAAAGAGGAATTTTATCATCGTGAGCAACTCAGATTTTGAGATGCCGTTTAAAAAAATAGAGCTAAAAAGCGAAAACAAACTATATGATCAAAACGAGATCATGACGATCGACGACTATGTCAAGTTTGTCGTCAATAAGTTCCAACACAAGTACCCGGATACCGAACTTTCCATCAAACTGGGAATCTCGAGAAAAAGCTTATGGGAAAAAAGGAAAAAGTATGGAATCTTCAAGAAAAAATAGATCACTGCATATCGATGCAGAGGCGCTCTCTACTCTTGCATTGGTTCAAGCAGGGCTCATATCTCCTGTAATAGGACTTATGGGTGAAGAAGAGGCGAAGAGGGTCAATAAGACCAAAATCTATAAGGGTGTTCTATTCCCGTTTGCCTTTATCCTGGCGCCCAGAGGCAAAAGAAATCATGAGGTTTTAGCCTCAGCAGCCAAAAGCGAGGTACTTGACCTCATCTGCAATGGAAGCAAAGTAGGCAAGATTATTGTGGATGAGACATTTATTATCGATCCCAAAGAACGACTTCTCAATATCTACGGTACGGTAGATCATTCGCATCCTGGAGTGAGAAATACTCTATCAAGACTCGGCGATCTTGCAGTCAGCGGAGAATATAGTGTCGAATATCCCATCATACCGGACAGCATCAAGCGCGTCAAAAGCATGATTCAAAGCACAGGCGCAGTCAAAGTGTCTGCGATGATGCTGGCGGCCAATCCTATCAACCGAGCGCACGAACGACTCATTCGAGAGACGCTCAGCTCTTCGGATATGCTCGTGATCTTCCTGCGCAAACCGTTCACATCTGATGGCTTGCGCTTTGATATACGCTACAACGCACTAAGCATCTTTGTCGATCACTATCTTCCCAAAAACAAAGTGATCATCGTCCCGTTTGAAAACACCTACATCTTTGCCGGCTACAATGAACTCGTACTTGATGCGCTGCTGGCCAAAAATTACGGATGCAGCGAACTGGTGGTAGGAAAGAATCACGCCGGCTTGGGACTTTATTATGACAAAAATCGCATTAATACTATTTTTGATAACTTCCAAAACCTCAATATCTCTATCAGGATCGTGGACGAGTATGTCTATTGCGATATATGCAAAACATTGGTAAATGACCAAACATGCCCGCACGGACGACACCATCATATCCATTACCACTCCAACTCCATCATGAAGCTTATCCAATGCGGCATCATCCCGCCTACGATTTTAGTACGCAAAGAGGCATCCGCAAGTATCCTCACCGCCCTTTTCCCCAACCGCTTCGAGAATCTGCAAGAAATGCACTACTCTATCATGCCCGGATCAGGACTGCTTGAACAGCGAAGTGAAGAGCAGTTTTATATCAAACTGATGGAACTCTATCAGACGACAGCGCTTACCTAAAAAGGAATCCTTATATGAATCTACAAAAACTTTTTCTGACCTTCTTAGGAACTGGGCTGAGTCCAAACTATCCCAAGATACTGAGCAAGCTTGCCGCTTTGGCATTTGGGATCCTACTGATCAACACTATGGGCATGCAGACCCTTTTTATGATCATCCTTGCAGTTGCTATTATCGGCATCTTTGAGATCAATAAATACGAACAACGAATGCAGCAGCATGATCTTCCTGAAGTCGTGATCGACGAGGTCGCGGGGATCTGGATCGCGCTGTTGATAGCCGTATCCGCAGCGCATTCTCTTACCTATCCATATGCTCAGTGGCTTGCAGTACTTTTGAGCTTTGCCTCTTTTTTATTGCTCAGTCAATGGAAACCATCGACGATAGGCTGGATCCATCGCAATATCCAAGGTGGTCTCGGTACTATAGGAGATGACATATTGGCAGGTTTCGCAGGGGGATTTTTGACCGTGGTCATTTTGCTTGGATTGGAAAAACTGCTTTAATGGCCTCTTTAGTTACTGATATGCTCCATTAAGATCGATTGGATCAAATCACGGTACCCTTCTAATTGCTTCTCATCGACAGCCACATCTTGCCGAAATCGATAATGAAATGCCTCTAAGCTTCTCTTGGTCTTGCCATCTATCCACTCACAGCTCAAAATCCTCTCTTGATCCATTTGGATCTTCTTGCGGTTGGCATGGGGGCGGTTGGCAACTTCGATCGCATAATAAAGAACTCTTCTAAGTAAAATATATGGAAAATTTGGGTTCTTCATCGGTCCAGCTTCAAGCCTCCTGCTCCCAAGCTTTTGGCCAAGCACCTTGATCTGTGCCGCCTCATCGAAGCCGAACATCGCGCCTGCACCGCCGACCAATCCTCCTATCAAAGCGCCCAGCATCATACTGCTGCCTCCCAACATCAGATCCACTCCGGCGCCGGTCGCCCCGCCGGCTACTGATGCCATAGTCGCCAGCTCCTTTTTGCTCAGTCCAAAAATCGATTCGCTCTCTTTGGAGAAAAGATCCACATCCAGAAAATGGTTCAATGAATCCTCTTTTTCTATCTCAGAGTGGCTCCAAAGCGCTGCGATCTTGCGCATAGCCTGCTCTTCAAGCGCTCTGATCTCTTTTTTGTAGCGCTCTGACAATTGTGTCCGCTCTTGTTCGCTGACAGCCTCAGAGGTGATGGGCTGTGATACTTTATGACTCAATACACCGGCTAAAAGTGAAGCGATCAACTCTGCGCTTTGAGATATATTTTGCCGGCGATAAAGCGCAAACAGCTCCATAGAATGGTTCACGGAAGCCGTCCACTCCTCTTTTAGCTGTGCTATCGCCTCAAAAAGCACGCGATGCTGTGAGAAATTTGCCTCCATCGGGCTAAATACTCTTACCAGACGAAAATAGTGCCCAAGTGCGCGTTTCCACTCCTCTACATGGTCGGTCTCATCGATCAGATTGATCAGCGCCATAGATGGCTGTCCACACCAGCGCAGTATCTCCATCTCGGCTTCGTATTCGACTCCGTAAGGCTTGGAGCCATCTACCACATAGATGATCCCCGCTCCGCCAAGTATCGGACTGAGCAATTCTATCTCATCATGAAAACGAGGATCATTACGAAAAGTATCAACAAAAAGCTTCACCCGCCCTGTTTTTTGATCTGCTCCTATATCTTCTCTCTTTAGCCACTCCAGCACTTCTCGCGCACGCTGGAATCCAGGGGTATCATAAAGTTCGTACAAAAGTTTACCGTCGATCTTGAGCGGAAAAGCGCGCTGACTGGTAGTCGTGCCAGGTGTAGAGGATATATGCACACTCTCATCGAGAGCCAATGTCGATACGATACTGCTTTTCCCTTTGTTGGGATGCCCTACTACCGCAAATCTTGGATAATCCCTGCTCATCTCTTCATCCTGATCTGACTCTTTGCCAACACTCCAATCCTCTTCGCCCACACATCAAACTCCGCTTCTGCAGCACGATACCCACGCTGCGCAATTCCGACAGGATATATCGTTATCGACTCCTTGGTGTGCGCACACAGCATGTCGAGAAAATCGATGAAATCCATCGTAGGGGGCTCCCATGATTTGACATAGAGCAAAATATTTCCGGAAACATCCTCTGTAGCCTTACGATCATCCTCAAGCGATTGCAGGCCTCCGGCTTCCAAAACAATTGAAGCAGTAATACCTTCCCGTTCATTGTACAATGCAACAGTATCTTTATCAAGCGCCCATCCTATCACGGTCTGATAGTGCAACTGTGACGCATCTACGATATTCATCCCTTCTGCGTCAATTATGACAAAGGGCTCTTCTGTAGTCGGTGACTGCGTCTTGATGAGAGGCTCTTGGATCTGATGGAGCAACTCACGCACACCGTCAATAGCCAACATAGAACCGTAAATCGCCCTTGAATATCCAAATGATGCAAGCACAAAAAGCACAAGTCGCGTCAACAGCGCATAGACCAGCGTTGTCATCGCCAAAAACTTCCACCACTCACCAAGCAAAGCGGCATCTCGTATCATTTGCTCATCAAGCCCGCCTCCCAGCCTGAAGTAACGGCTCTTTTCAATCAGCTCAAAAGACGGGACAGCCTGTGGTACACATGCTTTCCATGGTATGGCTACTGCAGATGTAAAACGATGGAACTCCTCTGATGTGATCTGAAGTGTACTGTTCCAGCCAAAAGCGATATCTCTGCTTGCCACCATACCTATCAGTGCGACCAAAAGCCCGAGGTAAAATGCCGCTCCAAGCTCTTGGGAACGCTTGATCATCATCCGATTAACTACCAAAGGGGCAATTTTTGGCATCATCTGCATATCTCGTCTTGCGAATCGTACGATCTGTTCCATCCAATATGCCGGCAAAAGATGAACCAGCATACTCTCAGACCGTCCAGCCCGCCACATAGCTATCAGCGGCAGCGGCATTGTAGCCATCGGCAATACAAAAACCGCGCCGAAAAAATAAAGCACATTGATGGGTCTGTCACCATGATATTGAAGCAATCCTGCTCCAGTAAAAAACCCCAGTACAACAGCCAAGAGCAGCAGTAACGCCGTGACCTGAGAGAGCATCGACTCGAAATGCTCAGAGGCTTTCGGAGCTTGTAACAGGTGACGCTGTTTCGCGACCCAAAGACCTAGCAGGCGCATTGGATCGCCAATTAGTTTTGGATGCGCCAATCCAAAACGGCGGTTGGCTTCATGCGTTGTTGTCAGTGTACGCATCAATTCGTCAAGTTCGATATAGGTTTTCAGATCGGCTTTGGACATCGTTTACTTTCGTATGGTCTAATGAATGATTTTATCATTATATCGATTTTGAGACGACTTGCCAATATTCTTGTTCAGAGGGATTTTTGGAGGTGATCTTTACTCTTCGGGCAATATCTGATTTGGAATTTTTGGATAGCGTTTTTTGAGTTTGATGAAATATGCCGGATCATCTATACATTCCGGATTGTCCACCTCTACACAAGGCAATTCTATGACTTTCCATTTGTTATTTTGCAATTCCAGCAGTGCTGAAATATCTTCATATCTGCTTGTTCCGTCACCTGACCTGGGAAGTGTATGTATCCATGCCCAGCCATCGAGAACTTTTAAATACTCTACAACAAATATGACATCATTTTTATGCATCCCCTTAACTTCTTTTCTAAGAGCCTCCAAAATCTCTTTACGCATATGCGTACCTTTGGATGGCGTAAAACCATCATGAACAACACCATCGACACCTTCGACACCATCGGCAAGCGCAGCAAAGCATGTAATTGCAGTTAAACTTATAGCAACAATGGTTATACCTAACAAAAGATTGTATTGTTTCATTTTTACCTTTGCCCTCTATTGTATTTTCTCGCTTATTCACCTGAGCGGGAACACATTCTATCCAACAAATAATCCATGGACTAACAATACTCCACCTTCGTTGAGCGGGAGCAAGAGGGAGACAAATTTACTATCGACTTCTTGAGAAGTCCTTCATTGAGGCGCCATACGCCTCATCAAGTTTCATGATCTTCCCGCCGTTTTCTTTGGTAAAAGCTTGGGCATCGGCTTTTTGTGCAAATGCGTATTGGCTCACCTTGGTCATAGTGCCGGGCTTAGAGCTTCCGACGACATAAAATGCCCTATCAGCAGGGATGAATTTCAACGATTTGGCATCCACAACCTGCAGATCGGCAAGGTCTGTTTTGTTGATCTCATTATCTTCAACTACACAATGGAGTGAACAATACTGCCTCATGCCGTCTTTGGCTCTGGCTGCATGGTTTGTTTTATAAAATGTCACGAGGTTCATCCCGCAGATTTTGCATGATTGGTTATCTTTTCCTTTTTGAAGCAATACAGCCTGCTCCGGCTTAACGGTCTGGAAGCGCGGCTGATTGGCATCTGCCGGGGATACTGTATTGCCAGCGCAACCTGCAAAGATAAATGCGGCGAAAACAACGGATAATAAAACAAGATTTTTCATAAAACCTCCTTTTTTTACGATTTTAGTCAGTTTTTGTTAAAAATGCGTTAAACCCATATAATCATTCCGTGGCAACGATACGGAATCTATATATTTTTCTCACTGCGATTCTCCAGATTGTGTATTCATGATTTGATAGAGCTCGCCACAAACGGATTATTATATTGTTATATTGCAGAAAGAGTCATCCATCAAATCATGCTGCCCGAACACTCGAAAAGCAGCAATATTGATATTCAACTCACTCAAAATACTCCCTTATAATCTTGGGGAAGGAGCGTATGGTTTTTTGTGCCTTTTCGATCTTGGGTACAAAAAGCTCTTTGCTGCTCGGGTAGAGCGCTTGGAGCTCTTCATAAACTGCGATTTTTTCCTCAATATGATTTCCCATCGACTCCAAGACTCTTTGCATAGTC
>DYNJ01000104.1 GCA_020721085.1 Sulfurovum sp.
GTTTTTAGAGGTGCCTATATATTAGCTCAGTCTGCTCTCTTCTTGCGCAATGATCGCTTCATAGACTTCAGGCAATCTCGATAGATCGTGGGGGTAGGTAACTTCAACCATAGGGATTTTTGTTGCCATTTGGGTAAAAAATCCAAATCGTTCCTCTTTCATATAGTTGAAGGTAACAAAACTGCTAAAATGAAACGCTTTGAACTTTTCTATCCCTTTGATTTCTCGGATCGCTATCTCATCTGTCTCATCCGATTTGTTCAAGATATAGACGGTATGCAGAGGTTTCGCCTCGGTCGCGAAATTTTCGACAGGATAGCCGAGCACTTCGGGTTCTCTATAGGGGCGATGGAAGGGGTATGAAGCGATAGCGTAATACTCCTCTCCTCTTTGTTCGATACCCAGTGCGTCATCACTGAGCATTGTATGACCGCGGCGGATAAAATAGTCGGTCATCGTTGATTTGCCGCCGAAGGATGGAGCGGAAAAGAGTATAGGTCTGCCTGCTACCTCTACCGAGCCGACATGGAGGATATGGTAGATCCCTCTTCGCTCCAAAGAGATAGGGAAAAAGGTGTGATAGACCCAAAAACGCAAACGATCAGGTCTATACGCCTTGTCTTTGCGATAATAGATCGTATCTCCCTCGCTAGAGTAGAGCAGGGAGAGGATATCCTTGACCTCCAACCCCCATGATCTGTCGCTATGTTCTTGCGAAAAAGGGATATGACTATGGTATCTCGCCACGGTTCCGCCCATTGGCCGCCAATCAGAAGCGACGGGAAAGATACGAGCGAGATCCATTTGGCGATCTTCTATGATGGGGACGATGCCGCGAATCTCTTTTTGAGGTGTTGTTTGCAGTGTTGTTTCGTCTTTGAAATCGATATGATAGTGATAGATCATTCCGCTCTCTTTGATGGGTGAGATAAATTTGGAAGGGTATGAAGAGAAGGCAGCCGAGGCGGCTGCCTATAGTTTCTACATCGGCGGAAGACCGAAATTATTGTTCTTGCTTACTTTTGCCGCCTCTTTTGCCGCATTTTCAGCTTTTTGTTTCTCTTCTTTCTGTTTTACTTTGATGTAAGTTTCTAGGCTTTTTGGTGGTCTTGCGTTAGAAGCCGACTCTTCTTGCCAAGCGAGAGTCCTGCTGCCTCCTGCACCCATTGTGAAACTATAAGTGCCCAGCTCGCCGTTCGTAACGGCATCGATTTTCTTTCCTGTCTCGGTATCGACAAGTACCAGATTTTCCAGATTATCGCTCTGGAGGTTTTTTGCTTCATCCCAGCCTGATTGACCCTTTTTGGACTGGAGCTCGTAGAGACCGTCCCAAGTGAGCGTCACTTCCGCGTTTGGCACGGAAGAGAAGACTGTCATAGTCCAACTGTCTTTTTTCCCGCCATTGGTATCGTGATAATCACTCACATACTCGCCTGTCCTCTCACCCCAGCTGCTCTGCACGAAGACCACTTCTGCTTTGAGATTCGCGGCGGAACCGAATGCGAGGACATCATTGACATCATATCCGTCCCTGCTGACCGAGAGTTTGCCGAACACCGCCGGGTTGGTGCCGTTGTGTGTGGTGTCGCTAGCTCGGTCATAGACGGAAACTCTGGTACTCATATACCACTCTTTGCTGTTCTTGGGTACTGATGGCTTGTTGTCTCTTGCTAGGAGCGTGCTAAAGCCTCCCATCACAAGAACCGCGGCCAATGACAAAATTATTTTATTATTGATCGTTTTCATCTCTTCACTCCTAATATTTTTGTTCGGCTAGGTTCAAAGTGCTTGTTGTTACACCTGAATTGGTCAAAACATCAGTAAAATAACTATTGCTCATTTTGACAGAGAATCCCTGACCCGGAGCGATGATATTGCTCAGTCCCGGTACACCGGAGATCGCCGTCCACCAGTTTGACACCGGATTATAGGTAAAGGCCGTCGCTTGACTACCTTCAAACACACTATTATAGCTATCGACAGTATAATGAGTGGTATTACGACCAATAACCGCATCCGACCATAGTGTAGGGATCGTCAGAGGATTGGCGAACAATACACGGAAGTCAGAAGTACTTCCTACCCCGTCTCTGCCGTAAGGAGTACCGTTTGCCATCATCATCGCTTTGATATCTTTATTGGTGGTCGCCCCTATAGTGGCTCTAGCCGGAACCAAAGGATCATTGATTTTTGGTATGGTATGCCCTTCGAGCGGTGTATTGACCGCAAAAGCCCCGTCTTGCATAGAGACGATCCAGTATCCCACACCCACCTCCAGCGTATCCGTGGGCAGCAGTTTTACATAACTGTTAGAGCGTCCGTCATAGTTGGGAGCTTTGCGCGCATACATGACCCAGTCCGTATCGTATGTTCCTAGTGAAGGATCGAATATATCTGCGATAGTCGCTTTGGTTGTGCCGCCGGCTTGATACGCATCACACTGAAGACCGATCACCTGCCACACACCGGCTTTCAATTGTCCGCCCACACCACAGGTAGGATAGTAGGCGTAGGCGACACCGTGGTCATTTGAACCCGTCCCGTTTGCATAATTCCCATTTACCATAAGTCGCGGCAGGCTCAAGCTGACATCTCTGCCGTAGTCTTCCTCTGACTTTAAATATGAAAATTGTGGATTAGACGGATCTATATTGGTTTTGTCAAACCAAATTCTTGTTTGACCGGCCACGGAAGCCGTACCCTTCCTGGCAATATCCACAAAGCTGCCGCTCTGAGAAACATCCCCTTCATTGGTATTTGATATTGTTTGCTTGAAATTTAAAATTCCGGCGGAATGATTGTGCTCAAGTACTAAAGCATCAGCTCCTCCCAAGATGATCGTAGTATCAAGATATGATAGTGATGCGCCCATGTGAAAACCGTTTGCCAGAGCAGGAATAATACCAACTCCACTCTCAAGTCTGTGCTCAAGTGTAAATGTATAATCTGCTGTGTTGTAATCAAACAGATACACAGCACCGGTATCGTTGGCGCCATATCCAGGAGCACCGGCGATCAGTTCATCACCGTTGCTTGTGATCGCAGTACCAACCCTGTCTCCTGCGTTTTGTCCCTCTTCCCCATTGATCAATGTAGCAGTACCATTGGCATTGTCCCACTCGTACACATAGACCTTCCCTGTATCTGTTCCATTTGTAGTACTGTCATAACCCGGAGCACCGATGGCAAGAATAGCAATTCCAGTTGCAGAATTATATTCTACCGATACGGATGTACCGTATTCGGCATCAGGTTGTCTGTCATCGACTATATTGTTACTTGCATCACGATCTTGCGGCCAGCCGATGGTCGTTCTGAGTACCCATCCTTTTCGGCATGTGTCGGTATCGCAAGATTTTTGAGCGTCATCATAGGTAAAGAAATGTATTTTCCCATATCTCTCGCTTCCGCCATCTTTCGCATCCGGTGCACCCACAACCACAAGTCCATTGCTTGATGATATTGATTTACCAAAACCACCAATACCCGCAGCAGTACAAGCACCACCGCCATTTACAAGATCAACATAGGCTTTGGTTGTGTCACCGGCACCATTATCCCATAGATTCGTAAGGTAATTATATTTAAATACAGCTACCTGACATCCAATAGAATTTCCTACGAAAGCCCAATCTCCGTCAATCTCAACTCCATACCCACCGGTCTTTTCGTCGTTACCCCCAAATCCTGTGGTTGCAAGAATTTGCTCCTGCACCACCAGATCAGCCTGAAGCAAAGTCGCGCCACTCAGCAGCGACAGAGCCAATACGCTTTTCATCCATTTTTTGGTATAAAACTTCATTCTTTCTCCTTTATGTTTATTTTAGTCTTGAAGAACTTAGATACCCACATCCACTTTTTAGTCAAAGTATTCACTTTGGATGTGAATTCACCTTATTACGGCTGACTTTGCGGAGGACCGATCGCGTCTGACTTCGTCGGTCGTGCCAACTGACCCATCACTATCAGTGTAGGTACCGCATATATTGCCTTTTTCAAAAATGAACGACGAGCAACCTCTTCCTTCACTTCCAAAACCTTTTTCTCTTCCTTTGTTTCCATTCAGTAATACCTCCTTTTTTTATTAAGCAACCGGCTGTCTGATCCCAGACCCTTGGCTTTCCGCACCTGCCTCACGACAGGGATGGCTTTTAATGCAATCCATCATAACATAAATTTGCTATATCCGCATATAAATTATTGAATTTTTTGAATTTTTGTTTCCCAAGAATTTCAACTGCTTGCACTTTTGGTGTAATTGAGAGAAAAATTCTCTTAATTTGGCCAATATTTAATAATAAATTAAGATTTGATGGGTATAACTCCAATGCATAGGAGGATGAAAAATGAGAAAAGAATGGCTTAAAAATCGGAAAAATGACGAAGTAAGAACTCAAATGTATTATGCCAAGCAAGGCATCATCA
>DYNJ01000105.1 GCA_020721085.1 Sulfurovum sp.
CTCTTGTGCAGCCATCGCTTCTGCTGCTCTCTCTTCGGCTTGTGCGGCCCTTCGAGAAGCTTCTGCCGCTCTTGTATCAAAACGACCTGCCCGGAGTTCTGCCTGGGAGACTCTGGCGCTTGCTTCAAAGACCTTGCTTTCTAGTTGATTTGTAGTTGCTTCAAGGGCAGTTAAACGCTTTTCAAGTTCGATATTTTTTTTTGTCAGCAACTGTATATTGCTTTGGATTTTTCCTGTGGGGTGAAAGTGTCGTATTGTATTTTTGTTTGTATAATGATGCAATTTTGTCTCCTAGCGCTGTGATATTATTCTTGATGACTTGCTTTGGCAGAATCTAAAGACTCCATAAGCTGCAAAGCGCTCTCTTTCCAGGTGAGCCAAGAGATATCTTTGGAGTGTGGGTAGGTGTCGGATTTGTATTGTTCCAGCCAATCGGTAACAGCTTTGGCGATCGTATCTGCTTGGTCGTTGTCATCAAAATAAAAAGCATACTCCTGTGCTATCTCTTTAAATACCGGTATATTTCGAGCAATGAGAGGAAGATTGTATTTTGCCGCCTCAATCAGCGGAAGACCAAAACCCTCTGTTTTGCTTGCCGCGATCAGGCAGCTGCTTGATGTGTAGATTTCGCATAGAAAATCATCACTGACCCCCTGAAGCCAGAAGAGATGGCGGCTAGATTGGGGATGGGTGTCCAATCTAAGAAGCAGCCCCTCCACCATCCATCCGCTTTTTCCTATAATAACAAGATTGATATCCATCCCTTTTGCCCAGAGCTCCTCGAATGCCAATAGAGTCTGATAGCAGCCTTTTCTTGGTTCTACTGTTCCCACCATCAAAAAGGTCGGTTTCATTTTTATTCTTTGAAGCAGGGATGTCTCTTCGGCTCTCAATCCTTGCAGTCCGCTATTGATATCAATACCTGCGCCCAAATGAAAAGAGGTAATTTTCGGTAAATGTTCGGATGAAGGAGAGTGCTCCTCAATATAGCGCTGAAGCTCAAGAGCGACGCTGTGGGAGATACAGATGAGGCGATCAGCGCACTTCACAAGACCGCCCAGCCATACTCTGAAATATTCATCCATTCCTTCCGTGGTATATTGCGGGTAGAGCAGAGGAATAATGTCATACACAATATAGTTGATCGATGCACCGTTTTGCCGGTACTCTTCGAGAGTTGTTTCGATATGAGGAAAAAGATGGGCAGTGAGATCAAGCCCCAAAAAGATATCTCCTTTTTGTACCGTAACAACTTTTTCGTTTAGTTTGGACAATAGCATATTGTGTTGGTGAAACTTATCGGTATAACGGTATGTCTCCCCCTTTGTGGCATAGACCGGCAGGAGATCATATCTATCTAAGGAGAGAGCAGAAAGTTCAAAAAGAATATTGTGAATGACGCGTTGGATACCGGTTTGATTGTCATCAAAATAGATTTGGGAAACATCTACAAGAAGCTGTTTTTTCTCTTGTTTGATATGATTGCTTATGCCAATTTTGGATCGATGCAGTATATCGGAGAGGAGACGCATCGGTTTTGTTATTTTCCAGGAGTTACTATCAAGAATTGCTTGATAATGGTGCTGCAGATTTTCTATAGAGTGGTGTGTCTGCTCTGTCTGTAAAATCGTTTTTTTCAATTTCGTTTCACATATTTGATGGCTGATCTGCGCGTTGTATTGGTTGATAGAGATAAAATCATCAAAAGCATTTGGAGGATTATGAAAGGCATTCAGTAGTTCGGAGCGCTCTTTTGCGACATAGAATTTATTGATGCCGTCAAAATATGCAAATTGATAACTTTGCTCAAGCAGAATATATTCCCAGTTGTGCGATACATCGATAGCCGTATTGGGTTTTGTTGCTTCGATAACGATAATCCAGGGTCTAGTCTCTTGGAGAGAAAAACTTTCGAGAACATCCTTTTCGACCCCTTCAACATCGATTTTTAAAAAATGAACCTCTGCGACACTGTTCTCTTTGCAAATTTGATCAAGTGATTTGGTTTTTATGGTTTTGGTTTTATACTTATGACCTTCTGCTTTGTGCTGCTTGGCGACATTCAGGTCATTGGTCGTCCAGCCCCTAATTTCAAAAATATATAATGTGATATCTTCGGATCGGTTGCTGACAGCGACATCAAGATTGATATCTCTTTTTCTGTCCAATTGTAACATCTCAAAAAATTTCTCTTCCGGCTCGATATTGATACCATTCCAGCCATAGTTGTAAAATGCTTTTGTGACAGAGTCATCTAGGGGGTGGTTTGCTCCAACATCGATATAAAATCCGTTTTCAATATGTTTGAGTGCGCGCCAAAGCATAACATCTTCAAAATTTTGCGCATAAGAGATAAAACTCATATTTGTACCACCTCGATATTCGGTTCTATCCAGAGAGATCCGTCAAATTGTTTTTTGTCTATGTTGACAACATCGAAAACAAACGCCAAATCTCGCCACTCATAGTTGGAGGTCAAATGTGTATCACGATCCACCAGTGCTGTCTGGATAGAGTAGTTTCCAACTCCGAGATTTACAGGAAAAGAGATCGTAAATTTATAGATACTTCCTGCGGTCGGATATGCGATCGCCTGATCGGTATGCCAAGTATTGGTCCCGTACATCACTTGCCCTAAGCGGTTTTTGATACCATACCCCAATACTAATGAGTCGATATCTTGAAGTACTTTGACCTCTATTTGCAACTTGACTTGATCTCCAACGCCCACATACTCTACCGACTCGCCTTTGGTGTTATAAAGTGCAATCTTTTCAACGGTTGCTTCGCCGGTACCTGAAATAGTCTCTACTTTTCCATTCTCGTTTGTGGTCTGTGTAATTTTACTGTTTTCTTTCTCCGCAATAAGGGCATTGTAAAAATCCATAACCTCTTGAGGGTTCCCATCCATAAGCAAAGAGCCTTTTTCAAGCAAAATTGCTCTGTCGCAAATAGCCTGAATCGCGCCGCGGTCGTGAGAAACTAGAAGCAGTGTCGTGCCCTGTTTTTGAAACTCCCGTACACGATTTAAGCTTTTGTGCTGAAAGTAGGCATCGCCTACGGAGAGCGCTTCGTCTATGATGAGGATCTCAGGTCTATAGGCTGTCACTACACCGAAAGCTACTCGCAGCTGCATACCGCTGGAGTAGGTGCGTACAGGCTGATCAAAATAGTCGCCGATCTCGGTAAATGCTTTGATCTCATCGATGACTGCATCAATCTGTTCATATGTAAAACCCATCAATCCGGCAGAGTGATAGACATTTTGCCGACCGGTCAAATCGGGATGGAACCCCATTCCTAGTTCAAGTATGGCAGAGATACGGCCATCAATATGGATGCTTCCTTGCGAAGGCTTGAGTGTGCCGCTGATGATCTTGAGGAGTGTGCTCTTGCCCGCGCCATTTTGTCCAACGATGCCTACTGCTTCTCCCGGAGCGATAGAGAAGTTGATATGTTTTAAAATATGGTGCTCTTCTGTAGGCTTGAATCCAAGTCCAAACCAAGACAAAATTCGTTTCCATTCGCTGCTATAGTCTTTGAATGATTTGCTGATATTGTTGACTGTGAGAACGCTATTCATAGCACATCCGCCATCTCTGCGTTTGCTTTTTTGAAAATCACCATTGCCAATGCCATCGTAATAACTGCAAGTACACCCGGGTATATGAGCAGTCCTGCATCGGGGGCTTTGTCATAGACTAAAACATTTTGATAGCCCATAATAACACCGGTCATGGGATTGAGCATCAAGAGCGCATGATACTTTTGGGGGATAATGGAGGGCATATAGACGACGGGAGTCAGCCAAAACCAAAATTGAAGCACAATTGTCATCACTTGTCCGATATCACGGATGAAAACATTGATTGTTCCAAGAATCAGACCTAGACCCACTGCCAGACCTACTGTTATGAGAAAGAGAGGAAGAAGCCAGGGGAGAGCATGAAAAGGTATGTGCCCCAAAAAGAAAAAAACCACAAACATAATGAGCAGCATGAGTGCGGAATTGACCAAAGCGTTTCCTATCGCGATCAAAGGAAGCGCTAGTTTTGGGAATGCCATCTTTTTGAGCAGATTGCCGTTATCAATAAATACTGTTAGAAGACGACCGAACAACTCCGAGAAGAGTGTCCATCCCAGCATGCCGGCAAGCAGATAAATAGGATATGCATATTGGTTTTCGACTCCCGGAAGTTTGGCTTGCATAATCTGTGAGAGAACCAGCGCATAGATCAATACTTGTGCCAATGGATGAAGTATAATCCATAAACCGCCAAATTTACTTCGCACAAAACGGGAACGAAACTCCGTTTTGATGGAGGAGAGTATGAAAAAACGAAAATTCCAAACGGCTTGAAGTATCCCCTTCACCTACACCCTCTTA
>DYNJ01000136.1 GCA_020721085.1 Sulfurovum sp.
TCAACCGCAAAGGCTTTTGGTATTCGGAGGGCAAGACTATTGCCCCATTTTTGAATTTTTGTGAGCATAAGGTTATCTCCTGTCTGTTTCTACAACAAAGATACACCCTTTTGCAGGATTTTTCAAGCGCTTTTTTGCAAGGGGTGTACCAACGGTTTGCGCAGTGGACAGTGGGCGGGCGTGGACTCTGCTTGGGAGCAGAGAAAACTCGAAGCCAGAGATACAGTTCTTATTTTTGGGACAACCAATCTGACAAATGTTTCTTTACTCCTCCACACTTTAATGGAGTGCTACCCACGGTCATAAAGTGCGGGCTTTTGCATTAATCTTGCGACTTTCGCCTTTATATCGCAGGATTCATTATAAAATATACAACAAAGATGGCTACTGAAATTACTGTGTGTAACATCAGTACATTATCAGTAGATCACGAAAACGCAGTGAAATCCTTAGTTGCTTGGTTGCCATGATTTCCAGTGTCCAATATTCAAATTTTTACCCATATCTGGTGTCTCTCTTGCCTTTAACCGCCAGATATGGTGGTCGAAATCTCGACTTTTCGCCGCCGTGCTAAAGGCGCAATTTCAAATCTGTTTCGTGAAGTACTGATTATTGATGTATTGTTTTTCTTCAGTATTCAAGTCTGGACCCGTATAGAGGGGAATGATAAATGGCGGCGGCAGAACAAGTAGTGTGAACAAAGCCACCTCAAACGACCGCTCCAACTGCAATAGGCCCCGGATCAAATAGTTATTTACAATCAAAACCAGTGGGATCAAAATACCTAAACGAATTGCTACCACCAGCAAAGCATCCTTCAAATCGACACGGTCAAATCTGATGCTATACCCTACAATAATCAAGATCATAGGGACTGTAAGATTGCTCAAAAATTCAAGAGCGCTCATCCCAGCACCTATGAGGGGCAACTGATAAAGCAAGTCTTGCCATCCCATGACGTTGAAAAAAATACTGGCTAGAATAGCGATAACGACTGGCGCGGATAAGAAAGACTTGACCACATCTTTGGGATTTTGCGCGCCATCACGCTTGATCAAAAGGAGAGGCAGAAACACAAACCAGATGAATATCTCATGTCCCAGATCAGCCACAGCTATATAGCCGATCTTCTCCATGCCATAGGCGGCTCCAAAAAGGCTGATTCCTAACATGCCATATTCAAAGCCTGTTGTAAGATAACTTTAGTTTCGCCAAAATAAGAGGATGAGCATTGGAAAATCTGGTAGGATA
>DYNJ01000028.1:0-8630 GCA_020721085.1 Sulfurovum sp.
AATTTGCCATCATCGACAAGATCAAAGAGCTGCTCAAAAATCCGCCGAGCGATTTCCCAAAAATTCTTGAGATCATTGAGGTGGACGGTGTCAGAATCCACTTTGAGCATGGCTGGGGACTCGTACGGGCAAGCAACACAACGCCAATCTTGGTAACCCGTTTTGAATCTACAGATTTGGCGCTGGCACAAGAGTATGAACAGCAGATCAACAACCTGATCACCCAAGCAATACAGATAAATTCAGCCGATCATTCATAAACTATTATCTTGCAAAGGAAACCACATGGAAACACCAAAACAAACATCCACAAAAGAAGCTCCGCCCATCTCCAAATGCCTTTTCCCCGCTGCCGGATACGGGACCAGATTTCTTCCTGCGACCAAAGCAACACCCAAAGAGATGCTGCCGATACTCACCAAACCGCTGATCCAATATGGCGTTGAAGAGGCAATGGGGTCCGGTATCCACACGATGGCGATCGTCACCGGCAGAGGCAAAAGGGCTATCGAAGACCATTTCGATATCAGCTATGAACTGGAACATCAGATCTGGGGAACTCCCAAGGAAAAACAGCTTGCCGATATCCGCCATATCATCGACTGCTGCACCTTTTCCTATACTAGACAAAAGGAGATGAAAGGCTTGGGACACGCGATCCTTACCGGAGAGACACTGATCGGAAACGAACCCTTTGCCGTTATACTCGCCGATGACCTCTGTACACATGATGGTAACGGCGTAATCAAGCAAATGATAGAGGTCTATAGAGAATATCGCTGCTCCATAGTAGCTATCGAGGAGGTCCCCAAAGAACAGACCGGTAAATACGGTATTGTCAAGTGTGAACTCATCGCAGGGCATGATGACATTTACCGTGTCAGCGATATGGTAGAAAAGCCGGATCCCCAAGATGCTCCTTCCAATCTCGCCATTATAGGACGGTATATCCTCACGCCTGATATCTTTGAGATTCTCAAGAACACCAAGCCGGGCAAAGGAGGCGAGATACAGATCACCGATGCACTGCTTGCACAGGCCAAAAAAGGCAATGTCATAGCCTATAGATTTAAAGGCAAACGGTTTGACTGCGGGTCAATAGACGGCTTTGTAGAGGCAACAAACTACTTTTACCAAAAATAGTTTCACAACCTAATTAAAAGATAGTTCTAATTTGGATATAATTACAGATTAAATTTTAAAGGAACTTTTCGTCATGGATCAAAAAATAGCTATCGTCGGGTTAGGCTATGTAGGACTCCCCCTTGCAGCAGCTTTCGCAGAAAAATACCAAGTCGTCGGCTTTGACATCAACATGCAGCGGGTAGAGGAACTCAACAGCGGATTTGACAGAACACAGGAGTTGAGCAAAGAGCAGTTGGCAGATGTTAAAAACAATATCAGTTATACAACCGATCTTGACGGGATCAAAGCGTGCAATATATATATTGTTACGGTTCCAACACCGATAGACAACAGCAACCGCCCCGATCTGACACCGCTTGTCAAATCATCCGAAAGTGTGGGCAATGTTCTCAAAAAAGATGATATAGTCATTTATGAATCGACCGTCTATCCCGGTGTAACAGAAGAGGTCTGTGTGCCGATCCTCGAAAAAGTATCTGGCCTGACATTCAACAAAGATTTTTTTGCCGGCTACTCTCCTGAGCGGATCAATCCGGGCGACAAAGAGCATACCGTCAAAAAGATCCTCAAGGTAACATCAGGATCAACACCCGAGATCGCGAAAAAGGTCGATGCGCTGTATAACTCCATTATCACTGCCGGTACGCATATGGCGTCATCCATCAAAGTCGCAGAAGCCTCCAAGGTCATTGAAAATACCCAGCGGGATGTCAACATCGCATTGATCAATGAGCTTGCCCTTATCTTCAACACAATGGGTATCGATACCAACGAGGTGATCGAGGCAGCCGGAACCAAATGGAACTTTATCAAACTCCGCCCGGGACTGGTAGGGGGTCACTGCATCGGTGTAGATCCATACTATTTGACCTTCAAAGCCGAAGAGCTGGGATACAAACCAAACCTGATCCTGGGTGCCAGACAGATCAACAACGGCATGGCAAAATATCTTGCAGAAAGAACGGTTAAAGAGCTCATTGCCCACGATAAAAAGATCCGTAAGGCCAATATTCTGGTACTTGGCATAACATTCAAAGAAAACTGTCCCGATATCCGCAATACCAAAGTATCCGATATCATCAGCGAACTCAAAGATTATGGCTGTATCGTGGATGCCTATGACCCTTGGATCGATCTTGAAGAGGCAAAACACCATTTTCCACATGCCTGCTTAGAGCATGATCCTTTCAAGGCAGACAAAAAATACGATGCTGTCATCGCAGCAGTGGCGCACCATCAGTTTTTGAACTTGACAGAGAGCGACTATCAGCGCATCAGCACAGACGGCGAAGCAGTCATCATCGATGTAAAAGGGGTGGTCAAGAACCCGAGCTGGAGGCTGTAATACTTTGAAGATAAAAATCTAAAAAAGATCAACAAAAGGAACAAAGATGAAAAATTTTGCACTTATCGGAGCGGCCGGCTATATCGCCCCTCGCCACATGAAAGCCATCAAAGAGACCGGCAATACTCTCGTAGCTGCACTCGACCCATACGACGGCATCGGCATCATGGACAGCAATTTTCCAGATGCGGAATTTTTTACAGAGTTTGAGCGGTTTGACCGATTTGTCGATAAATGGCGCAGAAGTACAGGCAAAAAGATCGATTATGTCTCTATCTGCTCGCCCAATTATCTCCATGACAGCCATATCAGATTTGCGCTCAAAAGCGGTGCTGACGCGATCTGCGAAAAACCTCTCGTGCTCAATCCATGGAATATCGACCAGCTCAAGATCATAGAGCAAGAGACCGGTCAGAAGGTGTACAATATCCTCCAGCTCAGGCTGCATGACTCGATCATCGCGCTCAAAAACAGGATCGCCAAAGAGCTGGAAGCCAATCCAAACAAAGTTTATGATCTTGATCTTACCTACCTGACCAGCAGAGGCAAGTGGTATTTCATCAGCTGGAAAGGAGATGAGTCGAAAAGCGGTGGTATCGCTTCAAATATAGGAGTGCATTTCTTCGATATGCTCAGCTGGATTTTTGGTCCTATCGAAGAGAACATCGTCCACCTCAAACAGGCAGATGCCAACGCGGGATTTATGAAACTCAAACATGCCAATGTCAGATGGTTTTTGAGCGTAAACTACAACTATATTCCGGATGAGATCAAAGCAACCGGCAAAACAACATACAGAAGCATTAAAGTTGACGGTGAAGAGTTCGAGTTTAGCGAAGGGTTTACCGATCTCCATACCATCAGCTACAAAGATATATTGAGCGGTGGAGGTTTTGGGCTTGAAGAGGCTCGCAACTCGATCAATATCGTCTCAACGATCAGAAAACTTACTCCTCTCGGACTTCAAGGAGAGTATCATCCGTTTTGCAAAAAGGTGTTGGGATAATGCCTCAACCCTATTTTTCCCATGAAAGCGCCTATATTGACGACAATGTCTCTATCGGCGGACAGACAAAGATCTGGCATTTCTCGCATATCTTGAGCGGTTCAGTCATAGGCGAAAACTGCTCATTCGGACAAAACTGTGTCGTGGGTCCTAAAGTCACGATCGGCAATGGTGTGAAGGTGCAAAATAATGTCAGCATTTATGAAGGTGTAGAGTGCGAGGATGATGTCTTTTTGGGTCCATCAATGGTTTTTACCAATGTGATCAATCCCAGAGCTTTTATCCAAAGAAAAGATGAGTTTAAAAAGACGCTTCTCAAAAAAGGCTGTTCCATCGGCGCCAATGCCACGATCGTATGCGGCGTGACCATCGGAGAGTACGCACTTATAGGAAGCGGCGCGGTGGTCGTCAAAGATGTCCCTCCTTATGCGCTGATGGTCGGTGTGCCTGCGCGCCGGATCGGGTGGGTCGGTATCTCAGGGGAGACGCTCCGTTTCACAGACAACTGTGCCGAAGACGGATTTGCGTTTTATATGATAGAAAATAACAATATAAAAGTGACTGAAAAATGAAGATAGATTTTGCCAACTTACAATACCAACACGAACTCTATAAAGATGAGATCGAGCAGGCTGTTTTGGATGTGATGCACAAGTGCAACTTCATCATGGGCGAAGAGATCACCGAGCTTGAACACACTTTGGAGCAATTTACAGGAGCCAAACATGCCATCGCCTGCAGCAACGGCACAGATGCGCTGCTCCTTGCGATGATGGCTATCGGTATCAAACCCGGTGACGAGGTGATCACTACGCCGTTTACTTTCATAGCCACGGCAGAGACTATCGCTTTTTTGGGCGCCAAGCCTGTATTTGTCGATATCGATGAAGCAACTTACAACATCGATCCGGCAAAGATCGAAGCGGCTATTACCCCAAAGACAAAGGCGGTCATCCCCGTATCCCTCTATGGACAGCCCGCTGACATGGAGGAGATTTTAGCAATAGGCAAAAAACATAACCTGAAGGTCATTGTTGACGGTGCACAGAGCTTCGGCAGCACCTACAAAGGCATAAGCGACAGCAATCTGGGGGATATCTCTACAACATCATTTTTCCCGGCAAAGCCCCTGGGGTGCTACGGCGACGGCGGAGCAGTGTTTACCAATGATGATCAATATGCCGACATAATGAGATCATTGAGGATCCATGGACAGACAAAAAGATATTATCACAAATATATCGGTATGGGCGGCAGGCTCGATACGATGCAGGCAGCCGTGCTCAATGTCAAATTGAAGCATTACCCGCAAGATTTGGCACTGCGCCAAGAGGTAGCCCAAAAGTATACAGAGGCACTTGAGAACAAGGAGTTCATACTGCCCGTCGTCAAAGCCGACAGAACCTCCTCTTGGGCACAGTATTCTATCAGAGTCAAAGAGAGAGACGCAGTGCAAGAGAAGCTCAAAGAAGCGGGCATCCCTACGGCGGTGCATTACCCTGTGCCTCTGCATCTTCAGGAAGCTTTCGGCTATCTGGGGAACAAAAAAGGCGACTTCCCGATCTCTGAAGCAGTCGCCGATGAGATCATGAGCCTGCCTATGAATCCCTATGTGAGCGATGAAGAGACCGCTTATATTGCACAACACCTCACTGCATAATGTATGAAAAAAGAGCTGCTTTTTACTTTTGGTGCACAGATGCTGATACTCTTCAGTGGTCTTGCCGTCTATAAATTGGCAATGATGCATTTTGGTACAGCCGGATTTGCTGAATTTTCTATCGCAAAAAGAAATTCAGCCTATCTCAATGCGTTGATTTTGCTGGGTCTTGGAGTAGCAATCCCAAAATTTATTGCGATGGAGCGAGGGAAAAAATCTGACAATGAGAGCAGCGTCTTTCTATCCGGACTTTTGATTTTGGCGGTCTCATTGACCATAGCAGCCATTGCATTTTTTGTTTTTGGCGAGAAGATCGCATTTGCACTGTTTGGCGATGCGCAGTATGCCTCATTTCTTTTTGCTTTCTTTGTCTCTATATTGGGGCTTTGTCTCCATAGCATTGTATATGATTATTATAGGGGTAGGATAAATTTTGGCTATGCCGTTTTTATTCAGATTATCAATCTTGGACTGGTTCCGCTTGTGGTTTTCCTCTTTTCCAAAAACAACACAGAACTGTTTTTGTACTCAGGACTTATCATGTTGGCAGTGAGCGGCATAGCTTTGGCAAAAATACTGATTACACTTCACTACAAAAATACCCATTTGGATATTTTTTTACCCAAACTCTTTGCCTATGGCATCCATAGACTGCCGGCTGATTTTGGTTTGGCGTCGCTTCTGGCGCTGCCTGCCATCTTTGCTGCTCATACGATGAGTGTCATGGAGGCAGGATTTATCGCCTTTTCTATTTCTCTGCTTAGCCTCAGCGGACAAGCTGCAGCGCCTATCGCTCTTGTTATGCTTCCCAAGATCAGCCACCTGATGGGAGAACAAAATTTTGCTTTGATTGCACACTATACCAAAAGATTTGCACTCTTATTTGTGGCGATATCAATTACGGGTACGCTCTTGTATCAGATTTTTACCAAGGAGCTGCTTACGCTTTATCTTGGAAATACGGACCCCAAATTGGTAGAAATAAGCAAAATAGTGATGTGGGGAGGGCTATTTTATCCATTTTATGTCGCTATGAGAGGCATCATAGACGGCTATTACAATAAGGCATACAACACTGTATCTATTTTGGTTGCATTGGGATTTTTTTTATTATTATCAGTATTGACTGAAGACAATCCGCTCTCTTTGGTGTTTGCTATAGCGATATTGGCGGCAATGACACTCTATTTCATCAAACCCATACTTTCAAAGAGTCAGCCATGAAATCCTATCTGTTAGAAAAAATTATGATCTGGGAACTTATCGGGATCATTCTTTTCAAAATAGCTCTCGACTACTCATATGTGATTTTTGTGGCCGCATATTTTGAATATATGGGTTTTACGCTGGACTTTCAGCTGATCAAATATTTTGAAAGCTGGATAGCCTATCTGATCCTTTTCCTGGCTTTGCGCCGCCTCAAAGATCATGTACTGTATATGACGCTTTTGATCTCTTTTTTATTGATAATCACCCCTACGATCACCCTTTATGCGCTCAAAAATGAGACAGCATACTCTTTTTACGGCATGATGCTTCCATATCTTGCTATGCTGCTTGTCATCACCGCCAAAAAGGTGCAACTCTACTATATACCATACGGCAAAGAGATAGCAATCTCCATATCATTGCTGATGGTAGGGATAGTGCTTTACCATTTTTATATCACCGTTGGCATAAAAAATATCAATTTTAGTTTCAGTGATGTGTATGAGCTGCGCGCAAGCCCTGAAGCGATAGCGAGCTATGCCGGTATTTTTGGCTATCTGAATCATTGGACAGTGAAGGTATTTAATGCATTTTTGATTTCGGTTGCTCTGCTTCACCGCAGATACCTTCTCGCGCTTGTTTTTATCGCCGTACAGGTGATGTTTTTTGCCTTCTCCGGTCACAAGGCGGTACTATTTTCTGTGGCACTCGTCATAGGGCTTTATATCTTTGACAAGCTCAAACACCATGCCATACTTATCATCTACAGCATGGTCGGCATAGTATCGCTCATGTTGCTTTATCACTATCTGGTACATGATTATATGCTGCCATCCATCCTGATCCGACGGGCATTTTTCGTCCCGACTGACCTCAACTACATCTATTTTGACTATTTCTCCTCTTATGACTATCTCTACTGGTCCAACAGCAGTGTATTGAAGGATTATTTCATAACCTACCCATACGATAGGCCGTCATCTTTCGTGATCGGAGATTATATGGGATTTCCGGATCTGGCGGCCAATACAGGTATTTTCGGCTCAGGCTATATGCATTTCGGATTGATAGGGATCATCATTTATATGGCTCTTTTTGCTATTTATGTCAATCTTGTCCAGCAGTTTAGCCGACTGCCCGAATGGCAGGTCAACTCTATTGTTTTGATACCTATTCTGGCGGCATTGACCAGCGCAGATCTGCCGACTTCGTTTTTTACACATGGGCTCATCGTCGCACTTGTTATTATCTATCTTTATAGTTCGCCGGCGACAAACATTGAAACCAAAAAGGAATAAAATGGCGGTCAAAAAAGTAGCGATGCTTGTGTTCAATCCCTTCACAAACGACAGCAGAGTGCTCAAAGAGGCGCTTTCCCTGCAAAACAACGGATATGATGTCAGAGTTGTTGCGCATGGGGACAAGCACCTTAAAAGCAAACAGATTATCCAAGGCATCAAAGTAGTCAGACTGGCCTATCTAGACAGACAACAGACCCAAGGCAAAATAGGCAAACTCAAAGCCTATTTCAGCTACATCAGACAAACCGTAAACTATGCCAAGGATTTTGAGATAGTCCACTGCAACGATCTCAACGCACTGCCTATAGGATTTATCATCAAGAAGTTATATAATCCGAAGATCAAGATCATCTACGACGCCCATGAGTACGAAACCGAGGTCAACGGACTGCACGGTATCCAAAAGAGTCTTACCAAGCTGTTCGAAAAGTTTCTGATACGCTATGCCGATCAGATGATTACGGTAGGCGGGTGTATTGCCGATGAGTATGCAAGGCTATACGATATCGCCAGACCAGCCCTAGTGCTCAATACCCCCCATTTCAAGGCGATCGAAAAGAAAAATATCTTTCGGGAAGAGTTGGGAATCCGAGAAGACCAGGATATCTATTTGTATCAAGGCAGACTCGGCAAAGGCAGAGGCGTAGAGATATTGATCGAGGCATTCAAGCAGCTTAGCAGTGACAAAAGCGTCATTGTCTTTATGGGCTACGGTGCGCTTGAAGAGACGATCAAGCAGAGTGCCAAAAGCCATAATACTATCTATTTTTATCCTGCTGTACCGCCCAATGTCCTGCTTGACTATACCTGCAGTGCGGATTTCGGTATCTCTACGATAGAGAACAGCTGTCTGAACTACTACTACTGTCTGCCAAATAAAATGTTTGAATTTATCATGGCGGAGATCCCCATGATCGTCTCTGATCTGCCGGAGATGCGAAAGATAGTTGAGGAGTACAAAAT
>DYNJ01000028.1:8730-16392 GCA_020721085.1 Sulfurovum sp.
ATGAGCGGCGGTACACGCCATTATGATTTTGCCAGGGAGCTAGTCGCCAGAGGCTACCGTGTCACGATCATAGCTTCTAGTTTTCACTATGCCAAATACGAAGAGATGCGATGTTATCCGGTGGGTCAAAATTATCTGATCGAGCAAATAGACGGGATCGATTTTGTCTGGATACAGACGCCTCCGTATCGCGGCAACGGTTTAGGGAGGGTCAAAAGCATGCTCAGCTTTATGCAGCAGACCATCCAAACCGTACCCGCGCTGGATCTTGCGAAACCTGATATCATCATCGGATCATCGGTACATCTATTTGCCGTTTACGCCGCTTATCGCCTCTCAAAGCAGTACCGCACTCCATTCATCATGGAAGTCAGAGATCTTTGGCCGCAGACGCTCATCGATATGGGGATATCAAAGTGGCATCCGTTTATCATACTGCTTGGCATGGTTGAACGCTACCTCTACAGACGCGCCGACGAGATCATCACCAACCTGCCCTTTGCCTATCGTTATATCGGGCAGTATGTCCCGCGCGACAAAATCCGCTGGATCTCCAACGGTGTAAACCTAGGGGCATTCGATCAAGCATACCAACAACGCCTAGACCCTCAAAAGTTCAATGTACTCTATATGGGGACGCACGGATTGGCGAACAACCTTGAGGTACTTATCGATGCGGCGAACAGACTCAAAGATGAGAAGAGGATACACTTCACACTCATTGGTGACGGTCCCTCCAAGGAGGCGTTGATCGACAAAAGCAAAAATTTGGGTCTCGATACTGTGACATTTTTGTCTTCTGTCCCCAAAAAAGAGGTGATACATTATCTCAAAAGCTCTGACCTGCTCTATGTAGGGCTAAAAAATCTCCCTTTGTACCGCTTCGGGATGAGCATGAACAAAATTTTTGACTATATGGGAGCGAAAAAACCTATTCTTTTTGTCAGCGCGATAGAAGACAATATTGTCCTGCAAGCCAAGGCGGGGATAGTCATCCGGGAAGATGACATACAAACCATAGCCGATACGATTGCAGATTTTAGTATAATGTCACACGAAAAACTCGATCAGTATGGCAATAACGGATATCGTTATATCCAGAAATATTATACGATCGGGGTGCTGGTTGACAAGCTAGAAGAGGTTTTTCGAAAGGTTTTGGGTGTGTAAAATAGTGTTTGACAAGACATTGGCGCTTTTGCTGCTTTTGCTTTTTGCTCCGGTCATCATCATGATAGGCTTGCTGATATGGATCAAGATGGGGCGGCCAATCCTGTTTCGCCAGATCAGGCCCGGTTATCACGGCGAACTGTTCGGGATCTACAAATTTCGCACGATGACCAACGAAAAAGACTCCGACGGAACACTGCTGCCGGATGATCAAAGACTGATAGGCATAGGCAGATTCATCCGCAGTACCAGCCTAGATGAACTGCCGCAACTGCTCAATGTACTCAAAGGAGAGATGAGTTTTGTGGGACCCAGGCCCCTGCTGGTAGAGTATCTGGAATTGTATAACGCAGAGCAGCTAAGAAGACACGATGTTCTGCCCGGTATCACCGGATGGGCGCAGGTCAACGGGCGCAATGCCATCACTTGGGGGCAGAAATTTGCATATGATGTATGGTATGTAGATCACCGGTCTTTTTGGCTGGATATGAAAATACTCTGGATGACCTTCCTCAAAGTAGTCAAACGAAGCGATATCAGCTCCGACACATCGGTGACAATGGAAAAATTCAAAGGCAACGCACAATGAAACAGATCGCTATCTACGGAGCAAGCGGACACGGCAAAGTGATCGCCGATATAGCCAAATTGGATGGATACCGCGATATTATACTCATCGATGACAAAGAGTACAGCGGATCGATATCATTTGAAGAGTTTCTGCACAAATATAACAAAGTACCTGTGATCATAGGTGTGGGCAACAACTATACGCGTGCCAAACTCTATCAACAGTGCATTGATCATCACCTCAAGATTACGACGCTTATCCATCCGAATGCTGTTATCGCGGAAGGTGTATTTATCGGCAAGGGGACAGTGGTGATGGCAGGTGTCGTAGCCAACACAGGCGCAGCGATAGGACGGGGATGCATACTCAACACGGCAAGCGTCATTGAGCACGACAACCATATAGGCGACTTTGTCCACATCTCACCGCAGGTTGCCTGTGCCGGCGATGTGACGATCGGAGCCTACACGCATATAGGTATCGGAAGCTGTATCATCCAGGGTATAACTATCGGTCAAAAAAGCATGATCGGCGCGGGCTCCGCGGTAGTTCGAGATATCCCAAGCCATGTATTGGCGTACGGAAACCCATGCAAAATTATAAAGGATCTGAATAGATGAATCCAAAACTTTTTTTATCACCGCCTCATATGGGCGGCCATGAACTTGATTATATCGGGAAGGTTTTTGAAAGCAACTACATCGCACCGCTTGGGGAGTTCGTCAACCGCTTTGAAGCATCTATCAAGGATTATACCCATACACCTCACGCGCTTGCACTCTCCAGCGGAACCGCTGCGATCCACTTGGCGCTTAGGATACTTGGCATAGGCGAAGGCGACGAGGTACTGGCTTCCACATTCACCTTCATCGGCTCGGTCAATGCTATACTGTATCAAGGAGCAAAGCCCGTTTTCATCGACAGTGATCTGGAGAGCTGGAACCTGTCGCCTGCTCTTTTGGAGAGTTATCTTGACTCTTGCGTGCGCAAGCCAAAAGCCCTGATCGTCACCCATCTGTACGGACAGTGCGCCGACATTGAGCATTTAGCTTCGATCTGCAAAGCGCACGGCGTCTATCTCATAGAAGACGCAGCCGAATCCCTCGGCGCCACATTCGACGGCAAACAAACCGGCACCTTCGGGGATTTTGGGATCTACAGCTTCAACGGCAACAAGATTATCACCACCAGCGGCGGGGGCATGCTGGTGAGCGACAATCATGAATGGATCGAAAAAGCGAAATTTTACAGCACCCAAGCCAGAGAACCCTTTATTCACTATGAACACAGAGAATATGGCTACAACTACCGCATGAGCAATGTCTTGGCCGCTATAGGAGTGGGACAGATGGAGGTCATAGAAGATCGCGTGATCAAAAAAAGAGAGATTTTTGGATGGTACCAAGAGCTTCTAAGCGATGTGGAAGAGATCCGCTGGATGCCAGAGATCGCAGGCGCCAGAGGCAACAGATGGCTGACAACTCTGACCTTTGAGCAAAGTGACTATCGACCCATTATGGAGGCGCTTGAACGCCACAATATCGAAAGCCGCCCTCTATGGAAGCCGATGCATATGCAGCCTCTTTTCCAAGGATGCGCCGCTTGGTTAAACGGTGTCAGCGAAGCGCTCTTTGACAAAGGACTTTGTCTGCCCAGCGGCACCATGATGACAAAAAATGATGTGCACAGAGTAGCCCGGATCATCAAAGAACAATGCCGATGAACAAAAAGATCCAGAACTACTTCACGATCATTGCTCTGACGCTGCTTACTTTTGCGTGGACCTATTGGATATTTGATTTTAACAAAAACAAACGCTTCCATCCGGAAGATTTCACTCAAGTGGTTGCTTTTGTGATAGCAGCGCGGATGCTTGCATCGACGCTCATACTCAACGACTTCTCCTCTTCTTGGAGCAAGGCAACCCAAAAGACATTTTTGATCAAAGGTGCTGTTTATTTAGCTGCTTTTGTGATCTATATACCTTTTTATTACGGCAAAATCCCTATCTCGTTTTTTGTCAGTGAACTCTTTATCTACCTGTTCAGTATTAATTTTTTGATGTACAGCTACTATTTTTTTGCAAATAGAAGCACCGTTACAAAGACCAAAGAGGTAGTCATCTATGGTGCTGGCAAAGCAGGACTCAAGCTGAAAGAGGAGTTCGGTGACAGTGCGTATAAGATCAGATACTTTATCGATGATGACACCGCATTGCAAAATCGCAGTATCGACGGGATACGGATCATCTCCAAAGATGAATTCAAACAAAAGATCAAAAACAAGAAACTTGATCTGCTTGTCATAGCGATGCCCTCAGCGCCCCCTACCCGAGTCAAAGCAGTCTATGACAGGCTCCATGACTACTTTGACGAGATTCAGGTACTGCCCCCTATTCACACTATTTTGCGAGACCAGCCATTCGCCGGCCAGCTCAAAGATGTCTCCGTAGCAGATCTGCTCGCAAGACACCCTCAAGATCTTGACAAAGAGAAAATTTCATCCTTCATCAAAGACAAAATTATCTTGATCACCGGTGCAGGCGGAAGTATCGGCAGCGAAATCGTACGGCAATGTATCCAGTTTGAAGCCAAACAGATCATTTTGCTCGACCACAGCGAATTCAATCTTTATCAGATAGACCAAGAGACAGAAGGAAAAACGAGTATAGTTCCGATACTTCATACCATAGTAAACAGGGAGAGATTGTTTAAAACATTTGCGGCTTATAAACCACAGATCGTCATCCATGCGGCTGCATATAAGCATGTGCCCATGGTCGAAGCCAACCCCGAATCAGCCATACACACAAACATTATGGGAACCAAAAACTGCATTGATGCCGCGATACAAAGCGGCGTTGAAAAATTTATACTCATCAGTACCGACAAAGCGGTACGGCCTACCAATGTGATGGGTACCACCAAAAGGATTTGCGAGCTTTATGCCCAAAATGTCCGGAGTAAATCCACAGAGATAGTGGCAGTGCGTTTCGGCAATGTTTTAGGCAGCAGCGGTTCCGTGATACCCAAATTCAAAACCCAGATCGATGCCGGCGGACCTATCACCGTCACACATCCGGAGATCACACGCTACTTCATGCTGATCCCGGAAGCATGCGAATTGGTCTTGCAGGCAGGCGCTATCGGCAAAGGCGGTGAGATCTTCATCCTGGATATGGGCAAACCCATCAAGATCGTGGACCTGGCAAAAAAGATGATCGAGCTGAGCGGCAGAGATGATATCGAGATCGTCTATACAGGACTGAGACCCGGAGAGAAACTCTACGAAGAGCTGCTGATCGACGAGAGCGATATGCACACGCAATACCGATCGATCACGGTTGCGGCTCCGACACATTATGATATCGACAAACTGAATGAGGATATCTCATCATTGGTAGCTATGACAGAATCCAAAGATCTGATCGCCAAACTCAAAGAGATCGTGCCTGAGTTTCACCATATGCCCAACAGATAAGCCCGAATGTATGCTATAATCATAAACACAAGTTTTTAGAAGGATTGACCTTTATGCGCCCTACTACCGATACCCTGACCGCTACTAAAGATGCTATCGACATCAGAGATATTTTTGCCATTCTCAAAAAACACAAATTATTGATTTTTTCAGTCACTGCATTGACTGTTTTGTCAGCGCTGATCTACTGCTTGACGACAAAGCCTCTTTACGAAGCCAAAGGGATGGTTGAGATAGCGCTGATCGACAAAATACCGTTTGAGGATGTAGAGACGCTCAAACAAAAGCTTGAATACGCCTATCATGTCAATACTCCTGAGAAGAAAAACAAACCTCCGCGCATCAGCAGCGTTCTGCTCCCCAAAAAGTCCAAAAATCTGTTTGAACTCAAAAGCGTAGCCTACAGCGACAAAGATGCGGCAGCTATGATCGAAACTGTGCTGAACAAAATAAGCACAGACAATCAAGACAAAATCCAAGCCTACCAAAAGAGCCAAAACGAACTCATCGCGCTCAACTCCAAAGAGGTTCAGCAGACAGAAAATACAATCTCTGAACTCCAAAAAGAGCTTGGAGAACTTAAACATAAATTTAGTTCGCTGAAAGCAGATGAAGCGCCTCTAGCCGGCGCTTACGGGCTGCAGATAGAACAAAAACAGGACCGCATCTTTGCGCTCCAAAACCACAGCTCATCACTCCAAAAAAACACAGAACAGCTCAAACTCTCTCTCAGCCCGCTTATGATCAAGCCGGTACATATCATCGGCGGGATTGAGACGCTTGACTATCCGATCTGGCCGCAAACACAGCTCATCCTCGTCCTGTCACTGATCAGCGGTTTGGCGCTGGCGCTGTTTTTGGTCATGATCATTGAACGGCTCAAAGGGACAAGAGATAAAAATATATCATACACCTAGGCGCTCATCACAAAAAAAGTAATTTATTATCAAAAGGCACTCTATGACCAACATCATCCTTTGCGGCGGCAGCGGTACACGCCTTTGGCCGATCAGCCGTACCCTCATGCCCAAACAGTTTGTAAAGTTATTTGGCGACAGATCATTGTTTCAGCTGACGGTTGAGCGAAACTCAAAAGTATGCGACAGAAACTTCGTGGTTTCAAATGCCGAACAATACTTTCTTGCTGTCGATCAGCTCGAAGAGGATTTGTCATTCAGTATCGAAAATTCCACATTTTTGCTTGAGCCGATAGGCCGCAACACGGCTCCGGCTATCGCTCTGACCTGTATGGCATCGGATCCCGATGAGATCGTCCTCGTGACCCCTTCCGATCATCTGATCAAAAACCAAGCTGCTTATGAAAAAGTTTTGGAGCGTGCCGAGAAACTTGCATCAGAAAACTGTTTGGTGACATTCGGCATCACCCCATCTTGTCCCGAAACAGGCTTTGGCTATATCGAAGCCGATGGTGAAGAGGTCAAAGCATTTCATGAAAAGCCGGACCTGCAAACAGCTGCTTCGTATCTTGAGGCAGGAAATTATTATTGGAACTCCGGAATGTTTTGTTTTAAAGCAGGGGTATTTCTTGAAGAACTCGCCAAATACTCGCCTGAGATTTATGAGTCTTCAAAAATAGCTTATGACAATAAACAGACAATAGCTGATAACCAATTACGCATTACTCACGAATTTATGATGGCAATCCCTGAAGACAGTATTGATTATGCAGTGATGGAAAAAAGCGGCCGCGTCAAAGTCGTAGCCAGCGACATCGACTGGAGCGATGTGGGCAGCTTCGATGCCCTGGCGCTGGAATTGCCCAACGATGAGCATAACAATCTTATCATTTCCGACAAGACCGTGAGCCTGATCGATATAGAGGATATGATCATTGTCGATACGGACGATGCATTGCTGATCTCCAAAAAAGGCTCCAGCCAAAAGGTCAAAGAGATCGTAGGTATGCACAAACAGACCGATCCGGAACTCACCCATATCCATCGTACGGCGCACCGTCCGTGGGGAACATATACAGTGCTTGAAAATACCCCCGGATACAAGATCAAGCGGATCGTCGTCAAGCCGGGCAAACGGTTGAGTCTCCAAAAGCACTTTCACCGCAGCGAACACTGGATCGTCGTCAGCGGTACAGCCACGGTCACCGTAGGAGAAGAGACGAGACTGGTACGGCCCAATGAAAGCACCTATATCAAGATGGGAGAAATCCATCGTCTTGCCAATGAGGGCAAGATCCCGGTGGTATTGATCGAGGCGCAGGTAGGCGAATATACAGGCGAAGATGATATTGTGAGAATCGAGGATGAGTACCACCGGGCATGAAGCAAGAGGAGGAGAATCGATGAGTATTATCAAATTCGGTGATTTAGAAAACAGGCTTATTCGATACAAAGATGAGTATGTTCTAGTAGATAGCGATATAGCACAGCTATATGGTGTCGAAACTAGAGACATAAATAAAG
>DYNJ01000137.1 GCA_020721085.1 Sulfurovum sp.
GCAGGAAGTCTATTCATTCTACGACTCATTTTTACTCCTTTTGATTTAAAAATATCGAAACTCAAAACAGCTCTCTGACATCCTCGCGATACTATTAAATAACAATTTTATAATATCGCGTTCAAAGTATTATAAGTATTTCTATTTGCAAGAGAGTTGACCTGAATCAACTTTTTGAAATAATTTAACACAAATTTAACATTTTCGTGATCACCACAAATGAGCCAAACAGAGGCTTTGTTGATTTACATCAATTCATATCCATCCGATCTGGTTTACAATGCAATGATGGGAAAAAAGAAAATTCGTATTTTTATCAATGGCTTCGGTCGCATCGGCAGGAGTGCGGCGCGTATCATTTTGGATGATGAGAGTATGGAGCTTGTCGGGATCAACGATCTTTATAGCTTTGAGCAGATAGCGTATCTGCTCCGATACGATTCGGTATATCATACCTGTCACCACAAAATCCGCTTGGATGGCAACAGGCTTTTGGTCAAAGGCGAGACAATCAAACTCTTTAGAGAGAACGATCCATCCAATATAGATCTCGGGGCTATGGATATCGATACCGTCCTAGAGTGTTCGGGCGTTTTTTTGACGGCAGCGTCCAACCGGCCGTTTATGGATAGCGGCGCAAAAAAGGTGATCATCTCTACCCCGCCGAAAGATACCATGCCTGTATATATGTTCGGTATCAACCACATGCACTACCAACAGGAGAGTATCATCTCAAACTCAAGCTGTTCAGCAAACGCGATCGTGCCGATCCTGAAGATCGCAGACAGTTTGTTTGGGGTAGAGAGCGCCGGGATGAGCATGTATCACAGCTACACAAACTATCAGCATCTTCTCGACAGCGGACACTACTCATCAGATATCCGCAGAACCCGCAGCGCAACGCAAAATATCATACCGCTGCAGAGTACAGCCGCTGAAGCAACGGCATATTTCTTCCCGCAACTGAGAGAAAAATTGGCTGCAAAAAGCATTCGTATCCCCATATCGGCTACGACACTCTACGATCTAATCATCAAACTCTCCTCCCATACAAGCGAAGAGGAGGCTCGCCGGCTATTTCAGGCAGAGGTATCGCGATCATTTTCAAATATACTTGATACAACCGATACTATAGAGGAATCGGATAGATATATACAAAACCCATACAGCGCTGTGATTATATTGCCCCTCATTCAGGTGGTTGGCGGGAACATGCTAAGGGTGTCCGCAT
>DYNJ01000029.1 GCA_020721085.1 Sulfurovum sp.
GTCATCGTCCCAAGCAACGGCACCCAAACGACCAACTGCAGCGACTGTGGCGAATGTGTCGCGGTATGTCCGGTCGGCGCATTGGTCAGCCGCGATTTTGTCTATACATCAAATGCTTGGGAGCTCAAAAAGACTCCAGCCACATGCGCACATTGCAGCAGCGGATGTCAGATATATTATGAGACAAAACACCACTCTGTCCAAGATTCCTCTGAAAAGATTTACCGCGTGACCAATGAGTGGAACTATGTTTCGCTTTGCGGTGCAGGACGCTTCGGGTATGACTTTGAAAACAGAGTCGAGGGCAAAGACAGCACGGTATTTGCCAAAGCCGTTGAAGCGCTCAAGAAGGCCGGTACGATCCGCTTTAACTCTGTGATCACCAACGAAGAGGCGCTTATGCTCCAGACGCTCAAAGAGAAGATGGGTATCAAATTGGTCAATCCTGATGCCTATGCATTTCAAAAATTCCTTACAGCTTATAGTGCTTCTGCCGGCAAACTTCTATATGGCAGCGATTTCAAGAAGGTGATGCAGACAGATTTTGTGGTAAGCATAGGGACGGCATTGCGAAACGACAATCCAAATGCAAGATATGCTTTCAATAATATCCAGAAGCTCAACAAGGGTGCCGGACTCTATTTCCATCCGGTCAAAGATCTGCTTATCGAAGGACTTGGCAAGTCTGTCACATCTGTTGTGCATAAGCCGGGACTCGAAGAGGCAGCGCTCTATTTGGTACTTGATCTTTTTGCGGATAAGGAGAAATTGCCGGATGAGACCAAGAGATATCTTCAGGCGTTTCACACGATTTCAATCAAGACTATTGAAGAGAAGGTTATAGAGGATGTCTCAGAAACCGTCATAGATCCAGAGACAGGAGAAGAGAAGAAGGTGACCAAAAAAGTCCCTAAAACAGTCTCCAGAGAGGTTGAGGTTGATCATAATGCTTTGGCAGAATTACTTGGTCAAGGCGATGATTTTGGTGAACTGTTCGCAAAGATGATGGCAAAAAAAGAGTCTTTTTCGCTAATAGTCGGCGAAGATCTCTATTTTCACCCCAAAGCTGAAAACCTTGCAAAACTGGTCGCATTGATCGAACAGACATGCGCCATGGAGGTAGTCATGATACCGCCCAAAACCAACTCTTTGGGTGTGGCGCTCATCTGTGACTTGGACGAGAGTGCAGACGGTTTTGTAGTCGGATATAATGAACCTGGAGATTTCAGACTTAGCGCATTGGGAGACGGTGATCTGGATATGCCGGCGCTCAATCAGCAAGAGGGCACGCTGGTCAATATGAATAAAAGATTGGTTCCGACCAATGCAGCATTGGCATATCAGGGTTATGAACTCAATGATCTCATGGTTGCCCTAGATTGTGGCAAACGGCTTACAATCGATTGGACACCGCAGCTTGGAGACAAAAAAGGCTTCCAAACTGTAGCATTCGATACTCTTTCTAACGGATATACCAACGCAGGCATAGAGCAGAGAGGTTATGAGATCGACAATCCGGCACAAACTCCTGCCAAAGAGAGTGTGCCGGATAAGTTCGATAAGGCTATCGCTTTAGAAGGCGTGATTGCCTATCGATGCAATCCTCAACGGCAATTCAATGATTTCAGCGACAAGGCGCATCAAATCTTTGAAAGTTTCTCTTTGTATGCCAGTCCAAAGAGGGCAGAAGAGCTTGGAGATAGCGTAGAGGTCGATTTTGGTGCGGGTATAATGAGACTTGGTGTTGTGTCGGACGAAAGAATGGAAGGCGATATTGTGAAAATTCCTGACTTTAAAAGCGCGGAAGATGTCTATAGTCTTTTTGGCAGAGACAGATTTAAAAATGTAATCATTAAAAAGGTGTAAGTATGGAAGCAGCAGTATTACCTGAAGTAACCAGTATAGGGGTGGCGATCAAAGCGATTATTATCTTGGCAGTGATTGCGGCGATTGCAGGATTCGGCACCTATATCGAACGAAAAGTTTTGGCATTTATGCAGCGAAGACTGGGGCCGACACATGTCGGTCCTTATGGACTTTTGCAGCTTGTAGCGGATGGTATCAAGCTCTTTACCAAAGAAGATATCATACCGCAACATGCCAATAGGTTGATTTTTATGATCGCACCGGTTATTATGGCGGCGACTGCGTTTATCGCTCTGTCAGCCGTTCCTGTCTTTCCGGACTTTACGATACCTGAGTGGATTCCTCTTTTGGGCGGTGTGTTTGTTCCGTCTATAGCTGCAGATATCAATGTCGGTCTGCTTTTTGTGCTGGGCATGATGGCTACAGGACTTTATGGTCCGCTGTTAGCGGGTATGGCTCAGTCAAACAAGTGGGGTATCATCGGCTCTGCCAGAACAGCGATCCAGTTTCTTAGCTATGAAGTAGTCACCGGTCTGTCCGTGCTTGCGCCGATTATGCTGGTTGGATCACTCTCATTGGCTGATTTTAACGCTCATCAGGCCGGAGGTATCGCATCTTGGCTTGTCTGGCAGCAGCCCGTGGCGTTTGTGCTCTTTTTAATCGCAGGATTTGCCGAGACCAACAGGACGCCGTTTGACCTTTTGGAACATGAATCTGAGATTATTTCTGGATATGTGACTGAGTATTCGGGTTTGAGATGGGGACTGTTTTTTATTGGTGAGTATGCCAATATGGTAACAATTTCTATTTTGGCATCGGTAATATTTATCGGGGGATATAATGATTGGGGCTTCTTGCCGGCATGGCTGGTGATGATCATGAAGGTTGCCTTCTTTTTCTTCTTTATGTTATGGGCAAGGGCATCATGGCCTCATGTCAGACCTGATCAGCTGATGTGGGTGTGCTGGAAAGTACTCATGCCGATCGCGGTGATCAATGTGCTCATCACCGGTCTTGTGATGATGGTATAAGGAGGAAATATAATGAATTTAGAACAACTATCAAATAGAAACATAGGGCAGCAAACCTATAAAATGGTCGATCTGAAGCCTACGCCGTCAACAGGAGTAAAAAAGTTTACACAAGTGGTCGAGCGTACTTTTAAGGGTGAGCTTTTTGTCGGTCTGTATGTCACCTTTAGAGAGATGATCAATGCGCTTTTTAAAGGAGAGATGCACACATTCAAGTATCCTCTGGAGAAGATGCCCATTTCTCCTCGATATAGGGCGATCCATGATATGCTTAGACTGCTTGAAAGCGGTCATTATCGCTGTATCGGTTGTGGACTTTGTGAAAAGATCTGTATCTCTAACTGTATAAAGATGGAGACGCGCTATGATGAAAATCAGCGCAAAGAGGTCAGTGAATATACGATCAACTTCGGACGATGTATATTTTGTGGCTACTGTGCCGAGGTTTGTCCTGAGCTGGCAATCGTTCATGGAGGCCGTTATGAGAATGCTTCTGAGCAGCGGGCAAGCTTTTCTTTGTTTGAAGATATGCTGACGCCAATTGATGCTTTGAAACAACAAAAAGAGTTCGACGGTTTTGGTGCGATCAGCCCCAACGCAGATGAAAATATCAAAAAGACGCCTCTAGCGTATTAAAAGGAGAGATTAATGTATGAACAAATAGCCTTTTATCTATTTTCAGTTCTGACTGTAGGGCTTTTTCTGGTGACGGTTTTGAGTAGCAACATTCTCTATGCAATGACCTCATTGGCTGCCGGAATGGTGCTGATCTCAGGACTCTTCTTCTTGTTGGGAGCGGATTTCCTCGGGGTGGTGCAGTTGATAGTATATGTCGGAGCGGTAATGGCACTCTATGCTTTTGCGATGATGTTTTTCGATGCTTCCAAAGAGATCAAAGAGAAAAATACAAGCAGTTCATTGGTATTTTTGCTTGGCGGATTGATGGCGGTGTTGCTGGTTTTGATGTTCGCAGCACCGATTTTGGGTGAAAATATTCAAGCTTCATATCCTCCTGAAGTTGGCGCTACCAATCCACAAGCGGTCGGATTGGTACTGTTCACCAAATACCTTATCCCGTTTGAAGTAGCGGCCGTGATGCTTTTAGTAGCTATGATCGCAGGTATTGTTTTGGCAGGAAAAAAGATGGATGAAAGTTTAACAACGATGGATGACGAAGAGGTTACTCTCCAGAAGGATAAAAAATGATAGGGCTTAATCACTACCTTATACTCTCAGGACTGCTTTTTTCGATTGGTCTTGTGGGTGTATTGAGAAGAAAGAATTTATTGATGCTTTTTTTTGCAACTGAGGTGATGCTCAACGCTGCCAATATTGCATTTGCGGCCGCATCTCACTTTTATGGTGATCTTACGGGGCAAATGTTTGCATTTTTTATTGTTGCTGTTGCAGCCAGTGAAGTCGCAGTGGGACTGGGGCTTTTGATCGTCCTTTACAAAAAACAAGGGACACTGGATCTAGACGATCTGGCGACAATGAAAGGATAGTGATGGAAAAGTTTGTTTATATTGCACTATTTGCACCACTGGTTAGCTCGCTTTTTGCGGGTCTTTTTGGGATGACACCCAAGAAAATGTTTGTAGGAGTTATTGCTTCACTATTGCTGGCAAGCTCTTTTGTCGCTTCCGCCATATTGGCATATCATGTCAATCTTACGGGATCCGGCATCCATGTAACTTTGATGGACTGGATCGGAGCCGGCGATTTGAAGATTCCGTTTGGGTTCATTGTAGATCAAGTCAGCGTTTCGATGATGGTTGTAGTGACGCTTGTATCGACTGTGGTGCATATCTACTCTATCGGATATATGGATCATGACAAGAGTTTCAATAGATTTTTCTCTTACCTGTCCGCATTCGTCTTTTCGATGCTAGTGCTGGTCATGAGCGATAACTTTGCCGGACTCTTTATCGGATGGGAAGGTGTGGGTGTCTGTTCGTGGCTGCTGATCGGATTTTGGTATCACAAGCCTGATGTATCTCCTGAGATCAATCCCTCCATCTCTCCTTCTTGGGCAGCAAATGAGGCATTTATCGTCAACCGTATAGCTGACCTTGGGATGCTGATCGGTATCTTTATCCTTTATTGGAATGTCGGGTCGCTTCAGTATGATGTCGTTTTCGCGGAACTGCCAAATCTGGCAAACGGTGTACTGGTCGCAGCGGCTATCGCTCTGTTTATCGGAGCTATGGGCAAGTCGGCGCAATTCCCGCTCCATACTTGGCTGACAGATGCGATGGAGGGTCCTACGCCTGTATCTGCTCTGATCCACGCCGCTACCATGGTAACTGCCGGGGTTTTCTTGGTTATTAGAGCTCATCCGCTGTTTATGATGACACCGGAAGTGAGTTACTTCATCGCTTCATTAGGTACTTTTGTAGCGATTTTTGCGGCTTCTATGGCATTGGTAAACAGAGATTTAAAGCGCATCATTGCCTATTCTACTCTTTCACAGCTAGGATATATGTTCGCAGCTGCAGGTCTTGGAGCTTACTGGATCGCTCTCTTTCATCTGGCAGCACACGCATTTTTCAAAGCATTGCTCTTTTTGGGCGCAGGAAATGTCATGCACGCTATGCACGATGAGCTGGACATCTTCAAGATGGGCGGTTTGAAAAAAGCGATGAGATGGACATATATCTATATGGGTGTTGCCTCGTTGGCGCTGGCGGGCATTCCACCGTTAGCCGGTTTCTTCTCCAAGGATGCCATCATTGAAACGGCGTTCAATGAAGGTACTTTTATCTTGTGGGCGATATTGGTGGTAACGGCAGGAATGACTGCTTTTTACAGCTTCAGACAGGTATTCTTGACATTTGAAGGTGATGAGCGTTATAAAGAGTTTGGCATTCACCCGCACGAGATGTACAAATTTGTACTCATCGCTTTGGCGCCACTCGGGATTTTGGCAGTCATAGCAGGATTCTTCCAAAAAACATTTCAAGGCTTTGTAACAGACTTATTGCCCAACTATGAGATGAGTGAGCATACGCACCATCTCGCGATGATCTTGGGTGCAGTAGTATTGGTCTTTGCCGTAGGCGGTATCGCGCTGGCTTGGATCAAATACGGCAAAGGTCTGAAGCGAAATGAAAAGGTCGAAAATGGATTTTTCTATAAATTGTTAAAAAATCAATACTATATCCCACAATTTTATGCAGAATTTATATCGAAGCCATATGCGATGATCTCTGAAATATTCTGGAAGTCGGTAGATATGAAGATCGTCGATGCGACTGTCGATGCTATTGCCAAAACTATCCACACAACCGGAGACAGTACGAGAAAAATGCAGACCGGTAACCTTTCAAATTATCTCAATTGGATGGGTGTCGGGGTCGTGATACTACTGATTGCAGCAGCAATCACACCGATGTTAGGTTAAGGAGCAGAATCAATGGAAAATATTTTAAGCGTTTTGATATTCTTTCCGGCAGTTGCGGGGTTGCTGGGCTTTGTGGTGGACAAAAACAGCGCCAGAGTCTATGGAATCAGCGTAGCTGTTGTCGAGTTTTTGCTCTCTTTGTGGCTGTGGATGAGCTTTGACGGAACCAATGCGGGTATGCAGTTTGTAGAGATCATCCCTCTTGTGCCTGATTTTGGTATCAGCTACTATGTTGGCGTAGACGGTATCAGCCTATTTATTGTCGTGATGGCTGCTTTGATGACCATGCTTGGAATGATCAGCATGAATATCGAAAAAGATATCAAAAATATGGTTATTTCACTCCTCTTTCTTGAGATGACGATGATAGGTGTCTTTGTAGCGCTCGATGCGATAGTGTTCTATCTCTTTTGGGAGCTATCTTTGGTGCCGATGCTTTATATCATCGGTGCGTGGGGCGGACCGCTTAGGATCTATGCTTCAGTCAAGTTTTTCCTTTATACCTTCTCCGGATCGTTAATCATGCTGGTAGGTATGCTTTTTATGGCATATCTCTACCAGAGTATTTCCGGCGTATGGAGCTTCTCGATCACCGATTGGTATGCGCTGGTATTGCCGATGAACTATCAGATTTGGCTCTTTTTGGCATTCTTCATCGGTTTTGCGGTCAAAGTACCAATGTTTCCTTTTCATACATGGCTTCCGTATGCGCACGGACAAGCGCCTACGATCGGTTCGGTCATACTTGCCGCTGTGCTTTTGAAGATGGGTACTTACGGTTTTGTCAGATTTTCGCTTCCTATGTTTCCGGATGCCTCTACGCAGATGATTATGCCGATCGCGGTACTTTCTATCATTATGATCATCTATACTGCTATGGTGGCATATGCCCAAAAAGATATAAAACAGGTAATCGCATACTCTTCTGTATCTCATATGGGTGTAATAATGCTTGGTATTTTTGCGATGAACGCAGAGGGGATCGGCGGATCTATCTTTTTGATGCTTTCGCACGGGATAGTATCGGGAGCGCTCTTTATGCTCGTGGGCGTCATCTATGATCGGCGCCATACAAAGCTGATGAGCGAGTTTGGCGGATTGGCGAGCGTGATGCCCAAATATGCTCTTATTTTTGGGATCATGCTGATGGCATCCGTAGGTCTTCCGTTGACTATCGGTTTTGTGGGTGAATTTTTGGTATTGCTTGGTTTTTATAAAGTTTCCGTTATAGGCACTATATTGGCAGGAACTTCGGTGATCGTAGGCGCTATCTATATGCTCTCGCTTTACAAAAAAAGTTTCTTTGGTCCTGTAACCAATGAAGAAAATTCAAAACTTGCCGATTTGGATGCCAAAGAACTGGTTGCTTTGGTGCCGTTAGTGGTTATCGTGATCTGGCTGGGAGTCTATCCCAAACCTGTTTTGGGACCGATCGACAACAGTGTGAAGGCACTGTTGGGCTTTATGCACGAAAAGGCACAAACGACTGAGGTCAAAGAGATTATCACTCTCAGCAAAAATATAAAGGAGGCAAAATAATGTTAGAGCCAATCAGTGTAAGTTTAGCTTCCCTAAATCTGGTGACACTGGCGCCCATGCTTGTTGCCGTAGCCGGCGGATTGATACTCTTGATTATCGATCTTATCAAAGGAGATCTTCATAAGTCGCTTTATGTCATGTTGACGATTTTGATTCTGTTTGTAGATTTTGGTTCTGTGATGGGGTTAAATGTCAATGAACGAGGGTTTTTTGATGTGATGCTGATCGACGGTATCGCCATCATTTCGCAACTATTGATCCTTGCCGCATCGATGCTGTTTATCCCGTTGGCATTGACCTCTAAAAGATTTCATGAATATTCCTATCCTGAATTTTTCGCACTCTTCCTCTTTATGATCGCCGGATTCCAGTTTATGGTGGCGAGTGATAACCTTATATTGATTTTTGTAGGGATCGAGACGGCTTCATTGTCACTTTATACTTTGATCGCATTGCACAATCGTTACAACTCATATGAAGCCGCCGTAAAATACTTTACGATGGGCGCTCTTGCAGCAGGCTTTTACGCAATGGGTTCGGCAGTGATCTATGCTCTTACAGGCAGTGTTGAGCTTTATCAGATTGCTGAAGTATTGCAAAGCCGTATCAGTGAATCATCAGTCATGCTCGCTGTACTCGGAGGATCTGTTCTGCTTTTGGGCGCTTTTGCGTTCAAGCTCTCTCTCTTTCCGTTCCATACATGGACACCGGATGTATATGAAGGAGCCAGCGCCCCATTGGCAGGGTATATGTCAATAGTGCCGAAAGTAGCGGCCTTGGTCGTTGCAATGCGTATTTTTGGTCTATATATTGATCTTGGTGTAGAGTGGGTGCGGATCGCCATCTTGGTTCTGTCTGTTTTGACGATGACATTGGCCAATATGATGGCTTTAGTGCAAGACGATGTCAAAAGAATGCTGGCATACAGCTCGATCTCACATGTAGGCTTTGTAATGGCTGCGATCGCGCTTGATACTACAAAGGGCAATACAGGGGTCTTCCTCTACTATGCACTTTATATGTTTACCAATCTCGGTGCTTTTGCGATGCTTTGGATAAGCAGGCATAAAAATAGAGTCTTCCATAAGAGATTTGACCACCCCTATGAGAAATTTTCAGGATTGATCAAAATCATGCCTATGGGCGCCGTGGTGATGGCACTATTCATGCTGTCGCTCGCAGGAGTTCCTCCATTCTCGGTTTTCTGGGGCAAGATCTATATCATGAGCGCTGCCGTGGATGCGGGATATGTTTGGCTGGCTGTGGTGATGGGGCTCAACAGTGCAATCGCGGCTTACTATTACCTGAAACTTGTTGTGTATATGTTTCTCAAAGAGCCGGAAGGCAATGACGATACGATCTATTACAATACCTCAAAACCTCTGATGTCGATGATAGGCATCGCAGTTGTTGCAACTGTAGGATCAGTATTTTTCATGCAGCCGCTGATCTCCTACATCTTCTATATGGTCAGCGCAAGCGGATACTAAAACCTCTCCCGTGCGCCATGGCACACGATGACAAAATCCGTTCATATTGAGCCTGTCGAAATATAGAACGGTATTTTTAGAAGTTTATCGACTGTAAAATGGTAATTGTTTGTGTCGCTGCGTACTTGATATGCAGTCTAACTCTTTTTAAAAATCCGATCTTCCAATACCATTTTGCGTAAACTGTCTAAATCAGCAGAGATGATACCCTGAAACTGTGATCTATTGAATGTAGTCTGTCTTTTTGCAAGCCTTGCGGTATTTGTAGCGATCTTCTCTTCCAATGTTTGTTTGTCGTATCTTCCGTCAAGATAATCAAGAGTCTCTTTGATGCCGATCGCTTTCATACAGTTGGGTGCACGGGAATATCGATATTCCAGAGAAGCAACCTCGTCAATCAGCCCCTCTGTGATCATTCGTTTGGTTCGATTCATGATCCTTTCTCTCAACAATGTTTTGTCAGTGGCTATATTATAAACTGTAATAGGATATTTGATGGCGGGAATAGGTGGATGCTCCTCAAAGTAGCGTGTAGGTATCATATCGGTAGCATAAAGTATCGACAGCGCTTTTTCGGTTCGATAACGGTCATTGTGCTCGATCCGCTGCATATAGCGAGGGTCAAGTGTCTTAAGCCTATGATAAACTTTATCAGGAGCAGACATCTCCTCTTTGATTTTTGCTATCTGCCAAGACTCCAAAGAGGGCAGGGTCGAGATGCCGTCGATCATACTTTTGAGATAAAAACTCGTTCCGCCGACGATGATGAGACCTTTGTCAAGAGTCAGAGCCTCAGTGCAGATCGATTTGTATAGTTTAGTGAAGAGAGTCACATCAAATGATTCATCAGGAAGAAGCAGATCTATGCCATGGTGCGGTATCCCCTCTTGTTCTAATGGCGATGGTTTTGCAGAAACAATATCGATCTCTTTGTAGATACTCAGAGAATCCAAAGAGAGGATCACTGCATTGCTTTTTTTGGCAAGGGCAATGGCGAGTTCACTTTTGCCAGAAGCTGTCGGCCCAATGATGGCTAGTTGTCTTAATGTATTGTTCATGGCCTAATCATAGCAAATAGGCAGTGAATTATGTATAATATAAGCAAATAAGAGTAAAATAAAAAGAATTATTGAGGTATTTATGGGATTATTTGATAAAGAAAATCGTTTTAATGTCGCCAATCTAGTCTCTTTTGGAAATATTACGGCAGGTCTTGTCGCGATTTATTTTATAATAGAAGGCAATTTTTTGGCGGCGATCATCTTGGCATGGATCGCAGGTGCGCTTGATATCATAGATGGCAAAGTAGCGCGCAAATTTGCTCTTTCGACGGAGTTTGGCGTACAGCTTGACAGCTTTGCCGATTTTCTCTCATTTGTGTTGATGCCCTCTTTTCTCCTCTATTATGCTTTGATCAGAGGCAGTGATTTGTTTGGCGCAGGAGAGGCGGCAATAGGTGCTGTTTTCATCTTTTATGTGATCAGCGGATTGCGCAGATTGATCGAATTTAACCTCAAGACCGATGCAGGTGAGGTTGCCAAATATTTCGTGGGTGTGCCTACGCCGCTTGGTGCGATTTTGCTTTGGCTGCTCTATCTGCTGTTTACATTCAGCGTGATAGACAATCCATACCTGATAGCGGCACTTGCGGCACTTGCTGCTTGGTCGCTCAACAGTAAGATCAAAATCCCCCATCCGTGATATAAAAAGCAAAGCGAGAACAAAACCGTTGGATAACAAAGCAGCACAGCAAAGCAGTTTGTGGCAGAAGCTGTCGGATTTTTCAGAGCTTGTGATGTTTCAGCACACTGTATTTTCGCTTCCTTTTATCTTGATCGCGATGGTGGTCGCAGCACAGGGGTGGTTTGGCTGGAGGCTGCTCATGCTTGGCATCTTTGCAGCGGTCACGGCACGCAATTATGCGATGGGTGTCAATCGCTATTTTGACAGCTCTTTCGATGCGCTCAACCCGCGCACGCGCAATAGACCCTCTGTAGACGGGCGGGTCAGCCGCGGAGGCATGATCCTCTTTGTCATCATAAATGCGCTTTTTTTTGTCTTGGTCGCCTACTGGATCAACACCTTAGCATTTTGGCTCTCTGTGCCTATCTTGATCGTCCTGGCCTCCTATACATTCATTAAACGCTTCAGTCCTATGGCTCATCTTGTCTTGGGCTTAAGTCTCGGCTTGGCACCGATCGCGGGAGCTGTTGCGGTGCTGGGCGCTGTGCCTCTTTGGTCAGTATATTTATCAGCCGGTGTGGTGTTTTGGGTTGCGGGATTTGATCTGCTCTACTCTTTGCAGGACATGGAGTTCGACAAAGCCCACGGTCTTCACTCCATCCCTTCTCGATTTGGCTTGCAAAAAACGATGGTGACAGCTCGTATTTTTCATGCTATGACGATTGTTTTTTGGGCTTTATTTGTCTATGATGCACATATTGGTCTGTGGGGTATCGTGGCAATTGTCGCAAGTGCGGCGATGCTTGGCTATGAACACTACCTGGTTGCAAAAGACTTTAGCAAGATCGACAAAGCATTTTTCACTGTCAACGGCTATCTGGGCTTTCTCTTTTTGATATGTATAATTTTAGGAGTTATTTGATGAAATTTTTTGTGACAACAGTGATCGCTTTGGGTGCGATCGCAATTTTGTATTTTATAAAACGGCAGAGAGAACTCAAAAAAGAGATCGAGCTTGCCAAAGAGATCAATCAAGCAAAACAAAAAACGATCGAAACACTTCATCAAAACAATGAATACAAACCGGCCCCGGCAAATCAGCTTTATACACATGATCAAGTCATAAGTATGTCCAAAAACGGCAAAGATCCAAAGTCGATAGCAGATGAATTGCATATTCCGCAAAACAAAGTAGAGATGACGCTGAGATTTGACAAGATGAAAAACAGCGATGCTCCATAGCAGTTGGCAAGAGACGATCGACAGCGCTTATCAGGAACTTCCCAAAGCTTACAGGGAGTATCTGGAACAAGGCGATGGCTACTTCCCGACTATGCCTGAGTGCTTCAATGCTTTCGCGACACTGCCCAAAGAAAATGTGCGCTATATCCTTTTTGGTCAAGACCCCTATCCAAGGGTACAAAGCGCTACCGGGTATGCATTTATTGATGGAAAAGTGGGGAGTCTGTTTGGCGAACGCGGACTGAGCAGAGATGTCAACCGCGCCACCAGTTTGAGAAATTTTATAAAAATGGCATTGGTAGCCAAGGGTGTATTAACTATAGAAGATACTTCTCAGGAGGCGATCGCGCAACTGGGCAAAGAGGCGCTTATCCAGACAGTCGGTCAGCTAAAGGACAATTTCGAACGCAGCGGCGTACTTCTGCTCAACACTGCACTTATTTTCAGTGCCAAGAGTGATAGCAATAAACATATCAAAATGTGGCAGCCTTTTATCAGAAAAGTACTCCAAGAGATGCAAACAAGCGATCCGGTTTTGATCCTTTTCGGCACTCACGCCAAGGCGCTGGGGAAAATGGGATATACAGAAGGATACCGTGATGTGACGCTGGAACATCCCTATAATCATACATTTATCACCTCTCCAAAAGCACTGGAGCTTTTTGCCCCTATGGATCTGCTGGCGCGGCATCATTGATCAGGATTGTATAAATTTTTGGTGGGTATAAGGAAAAATACGATATCATTGCATTCTTAAATTTGTGCACCCATGGCTCAGCTGGATAGAGCATCGGTTTGCGGTACCGGAGGTCGCAGGTTCGAATCCTGCTGGGTGTACCACCTCAAAGCATTTGTCTTTCACGCACCATTAATCAAAATTACTATACAATGACAAATCATATTCATATTTTACAAAAGCAGGTGGTCGATGCAGATACTCCTTATCAATTCCAATCCGGTAGTTTCCCGACTTTTTTCTATGAGCGTCAAGGATAAGAGCGATGTTCATCTTCTTGAGACCGGTAAATGCGATGTTGTTACAGATGACTATTTTGATTTTTGTTTTGTGGATGAGGGCAGTTGTTCCGGCAAAGAGATCGGCAGGGTTCTGCTGAGGGTTCTGGCAGGCAAAAAGATCCTTTTGGGCAAAGGCGGGGGGTTCGCAGGATTTGATCAGGTTATAGCGAAGCCTTTTTTGCCGTCGGCAATCGCTGCTTTGTTTGACGGCGCATCGGCTTCTCAGTATGCGGATGAAGTAGCCGGCGACAGTTTCGATGACGAAGAAGGTCATGCGGATGAAGCAGATGAAGGCATAGGGTACGGACAGACATCCGTACTGGATCGCATGGAGATCGATCGGATCAAGCAAATGCTGCTTGAAGAAGGAATGGAGATTGATTTTGACAAGGATGAGACAGAGACAGAGAAGAGAGTGTGCGATCAGCCGGCAGTGCAGATATCAGATGTCTGTGACAAGCGCAGTGACGATAGGTTTTTAAAGTCTGAGCCCAAAGAGAAGAAAAATATTTCGGATGATCGTCTGCTCAAGGCGCTGCTGGCCATGAAGCCCAAAAAGATCAAAAAGCTTCTCAAGGGTGCTAAAGTGCATATCACGATCGATTTCACGGAAAGACCGTAAATGTCCGGCTCAGTTTTGGTGCTATCCGGTCCAAGCGGTGCGGGCAAAAGCACTATCATCTCCAGCGCCTCACCTTATATAGGAAGCTACTATTTTTCTATATCCACTACCACCAGAGCGCCCAGAGAAGGTGAGACGCACGGCAAAGAGTACTATTTCATCACCAAAGAGGAGTTTGAGGCAGATATCAAAACCGGAAATTTTCTCGAATACGCGATGGTTCACGATAACTACTACGGGACATCGCTGAAACCGGTTAATGAAGCTTTGAACGATGGCAAACTGGTCATCTTCGATATCGATGTGCAAGGGCATCGGCTGGTGTGCGATAAGCTCGGAGATATCACTACTTCCGTATTTATCACCCCTCCGACACTTAAAACGCTGGAAAGCCGTCTGACAAGCAGAGGCAGCGATGATATGGATGTCATCCGGCGGCGGCTGCACAATGCCATAAACGAGATCCATGAGATAGGCGAATATGATTTTTTGATCATCAATGACACGATCGAGTCAGCTGCTGCAGAATTTGTACATGTTGCAAATGCGGCAAGACTCAAGTATGGCAGCGGCGAAAAGAAGGCTTTTATCGAAAATTGGATTGCGCAGTAAGCTTTTCGGATCTCTCTTTTTTAAAGATTTTAAAGTATAATAAACCAAATTTAATCGAATGAAACAAAGGATGATAAATGGGATCATTTAGTATTGCGCATTGGCTGGTTGTATTGGCTGTGATAGTGCTTCTGTTTGGGGCAAAAAAGATTCCTGATCTCGCAAAAGGAATCGGGCAGGGGATCAAGGATTTCAAAAAGGCTGTAAAAGAAGAAGATGAGGTTGCCAGCGGCAATCATACCTCAAAAGAGATCGAAAGCAAAGACGAGACCAAAGCTGCTGCCACTTCCACAAAAAGCGAAAACGCATAAATTACAGAGCCGCCAACACTGATGGCTCTCCTTCCAGGATTTTTCACATATCCGCCAAAAGAGAATCATGAAACTCAAACAACAAATCAACCAACAATTATCAGACGCGCTAAACAAGGCTTCTGTCAAAGCCGATCAGCCTATGGTGGCCGAAGCGTCCAAGCCGGAATTTGGTGATTATCAATACAACGGCATCATGTCTTTGGCAAAACAGCTCCGACAAAACCCTCGTGATTTGGCCGCCGAAGTTGCCAGTCATATAGATACGGCAGGATTGATCGAAAAAGTTGAAGTAGCGGGACCAGGGTTTATCAATATTTGGCTTGATACAAAATGGATCGCCAGACAAGCTGAGATTATGCTGTCAGATGAGCGCGCGGGCGTAGCCAAAAAGAGTGATCCTGTAACCGTGGTGATGGACTACTCTGGACCCAATATGGCAAAGCAGATGCATGTAGGACACCTTCGATCTACGATCATCGGCGATACACTTTCCAATCTGCTGGCATTTCTCGGCGATGAGGTGATTCGGCAAAATCATATCGGTGACTGGGGAACGCAGTTTGGGATGCTAGTCGCATTTCTTGAAGAGACGGGATGCGGCAGCGGAGGCGAAAATCTCAAGGATTTGGAGCAGTTTTACAAAGATGCCAAAAAGCGTTTTGATGAACATAGCGGTTTTGCAGATAAAGCCAGAGAGTATGTAGTCAAGATCCAAAGCGGCGATCAAGGCTGTTTGCAATTATGGAAAAAGTTCATCGACATCTCGCTGGGTCATTGTGAAGAGATATATGAAAAACTGGGTGTCGGGCTCACGCGGGAGGATGTCAGAGCAGAGAGTTTTTACAACCCACAGTTGCCGCAGGTAGTAGAAAAGCTTGAAGCGCAAGATCGGCTTCGGATCAGCGAAGGGGCGAAATGTGTTTTTCTCGAAGGCGAAGATATCCCGATCATCGTACAAAAAGGCGACGGCGGATACCTCTACGCTACGACTGATTTGGCTGCGCTTTGGTATCGGTCGGAAGTATTGGGTGCCAAACGCATCTGCTATGTGGTAGATGCCCGCCAAGCGACCCACTTCAAACAGGTTTTTCGTGCCGCCAAAGAGAGCGGATTGGTGGCAGATGATGTGATACTGGAGCATGTGGCTTTCGGGACGATGATGGACAAGAGCGGCAGGCCTTTCAAAACCAGAGAAGGCGGTACGGTCAGACTGATAGATCTTTTGGATGAGGCGGTTGTGCGTGCCAAAGAAGCGATCAAGGACAAAGAGGAGTACACTGCAGAAGAGATTGAAGCGCTTGCCCATGCTGTCGGGGTTGGGGCGG
>DYNJ01000106.1 GCA_020721085.1 Sulfurovum sp.
GGACATTTTTTGTCAACAGGTTCGAAATTGGCGATGAATTTACATTTTGGATAGTTGGTGCATCCAAAAAACTTACCCCTTTTGCTATCTCTTTCTTGAAGCGTTCCACCACACTCAGGGCAGGTGGCACTGAGTGTTTTGGGCGGAGTGAGCGGTTTGGCATTTTTGCATTTAGGATATGCAGAGCATGCCAAAAATTTGCCTCTTTTGCTGCTTTTGATGACCATCGGTGCACCGCATTTGTCACATACCTCTTGTGTCTCTTCCTGCTCTTTTGGTTTGTCAGCATTTGTATTTTTTGTATATTTGCATTTTGGGAAGTTACCGCAAGCGATAAATTCACCATAATTTCCTTTGCGAAGCAGCAGTTCGCCTCCGCATTCAGGGCATACTTCTCCTGTGGCGATCGCTGTTTTGAGGCTTTTGATATTTGTTTTGCCTGCCTCTATTTGTTGCAAAAAGGGTCCATAGAAATCGGCAAGTACATTTTGCCAATCCTCTTTGCCCTCACCAATCATATCAAGTGTATCTTCCATTTTGGATGTAAAGCTGCTGTCGACAATCTCAGTGAAATGGCGCTCCAAAAGCTCCGTGACTGTAAAGGCAATTTCGGTCGGAAGGATCTGTTTCTTTTCGATCTCGATATAATGGCGTGTCTGCAGGATGGTGATTGTAGGTGCATAGGTGCTTGGACGACCTATCCCCATGGATTCGAGTTTTTTGATCAGGCTTGCCTCGTTATAGCGCGGAGGCGGCTCGGTGAAGTGCTGCTGGGCGCCGATCTTTTGAAGTTCGATGAGTTGTCCAAGCTGAAGTTCCGGGAGAAGTTTGTCTTTTTCGCTATAGCCGCCTGCTCTATAAAAGCCGTCAAAGAGAAGCTTGCTTCCGCTTGCTTTGAACGAAGTTTTGTCGCCCGTGAAGAAGATCGTTTGCGATTCAAATTCGGCATCTACCATCTGGCAAGCCAGGAAACGGTTGTATATAAGGCGATACAGCTTGAGCTCATCAGGCAAAAGATACGAAGCCGCAACCTTTGGGGTGAATTCGATCATAGTAGGGCGGATCGCCTCGTGCGCCTCTTGAGCGGATTTGGCTTTGGTGACATAGTTTCTGGGCTTGGAAGGCAGATACTCATCACCATATATTTTCTGGATGAAATCCCGTACTCCGAAAACCGCCTCTTTGGATAGATTGAGACTGTCGGTTCTCATATAGGTGATGACTCCTGATACACCTTTGTCTGTCTTGACCCCTTCATAGAGCTTTTGGGCTATAATCATGGTTTTTTTGGGCGAAAAACCCAATTGTGTCGAGGCACTTTGCTGTAAAGTGGAAGTCATAAATGGCGGAGCCGGTTTAGTTTTACGTTTGGTTTGCTCGACAGAGGCGACACTAAACTGTTCTGACTTGGCAGCAGCTACGATCTCGTCAGCCAGTTGCTGTGTGCCGATGGTGAGTTTTTCTATTTTGTCGCCATTGTACTCATAGATCAAGGCCTCGATATCACTCTTGAAAATAGCATCCACGCTCCAGTATTCTACCGGCTTAAATGCTTGTATCTCGCGTTCGCGATCGACTACGATCTTGAGTGTCGAGCTTTGTACCCTGCCGGCTGATAGCCCCTTTTGGATTTTGCTTCCAAGCAGAGGTGAAAGCTTATATCCTACCATTCTGTCAAGAAGCCGTCTTGTCTGCTGGGCATTGATGTTGTTCATATCAAGTCTTCGTGGATGTTTTAGTGCTTCGAAAATAGCATTTTTGGTGATCTCGTGAAATACGATTCGCGGCAACACGGCAGGGTCTTTATCTATGGAGACAGCAATATGAAATCCGATTGCTTCACCTTCGCGATCCTCATCTGTCGCGATAAAGACTGTTTCGGCCTCTTTAGCAAGTTTTTTGAGCTCTTTGACGGTAGTGCTGGCATCTTGAGGGATGGAGTAGCTGGGTATAAACTGACCGTTTTCATCGATCGTGATACCGAAACTGTTTTTGGGAAGATCCCTGATGTGTCCTTTGGATGCGACTACCTTGTACTCTTTGCCGAGAAAATTGCCGATAGTCCTGGCTTTTGCCGGTGACTCTACGATAATAAGATTTTTCATTCTACACACTGCTTGTTTTGGTAAATTTTCACGCATTGTAACACAAAAATGTGAAATTGACCATATTTAGGTATTATGATGAGATATAATATTTTATCGCCACTGCCTTAGATAAAATATTTGAGGGGTTGTAAAAAATATCAAAAACAAGTTCTTTGTTTTTGAAGTAAATCATACAAGGCATCAAATGATGATGGATGGCATTCAAGCCGCTTTGCGACTGTGCGGCATAGATGAGGCGGGCAGAGGACCGCTGGCAGGACCTCTTGTGGTAGCAGGAGTGATCTTGTCGGATATTACCATAGAGGGGCTGGCAGACTCCAAAAAACTCACCGCCAAAAAACGAGAAGAATTGTATCGGCAGATCACCGACGGCTCTTTGTACCATATCGTTATCATCTCTCATGATCAGATAGATACCGACGGATTGTCTCACTGTCTCAATGGGGCTCTGGTCGCGATCAAGGAGACATTGGGCGGGGCGCATTATCTCTTTGACGGAAATACCTCGTTCGGCGTAGATGGCATAGAGACTATGGTTAAAGCAGATACGACGATCCCCGCGGTGAGTGCGGCGAGTATCCTAGCGAAGGTCATGCGCGACGGCATCATGGATGACTATGCTCAAAACTACCCGCTCTATGGATTTGACCGGCACAAAGGGTATGGCACTAAAGCTCATCTAGAGGCGATCATGCAGCATGGCAGATGCGCCATTCACCGCAAAAGTTTTAAGATCAAAGGGGTGGACAAGCCGACCCTGTTTTAGAGTACCGGTTTGCCGTTGACCGTAAGGACACCTTGCTTGAACAGGATATCGAAGACCGTGGTTCCATTATTGGAGACAGGCTGCAAAAACATCAATCCCATTGCAATTTCAGGATCGCTCTGAAGTGCTTGATACAGTGCGTCTGACAACTCCAAATGCATCTTCGCATCGACGAGGCCGAGCAGAGCAGAAGGGTCTTGTGAGAGTGCTTTGGGGTCGGCGTTTTTTGCGATCGCAAAGAGCGCGTTGCTATTAAATCCGTCGATCATTTTCCCGCTTTGCGTATCCAGAATATTTTGTGCGGAGAGTTTATCGACCTTGAGAGTGATCCCTCCTGATATGAGATCCTTGATTGCGGTGTTGAATGCCTCTTTGTCTTGTTGTCCATCAAGTGCTGCTATCTTGTCAAGTGCTGCTACCGAAAGGTTTTCAAGTGTTGTTTGCAGCGATAATGACTTTAACCCCCGTCTGCCTTGAGCTTCTGTGATCTGCATATCTTCGACACCTATCGCCAATCCTGATGTTGCTATGCCGCCCTGCACTTTGCCGTATGTTTTGACCGCTAGTTGCGTCAGTTCGCCACCTATCCCCTTTTCATCGTAGATCGTCACTCCTCCTATGCTGTAATCAGAAGCAAAATCATACCCTGTAGGACCTTTTTGCTCATGCATACCCCGAAGATCGCGAACGGCAAACTTGGTCCCGCTCTTGGTTTGCAAATCAAACTGCTTGACGGCATTTTGAGAAGATGTGACAGCAGCAGTGCCTGCGTCCAATGTGCCGTCGAAACTGATGCCTTGGCTGACTACACTTATCGGATCTTCACTCTCAAAAGTAGTATTGATGTCTTTAAGGTAGCCTTTGAATGCGGTAAAAATCTTATTTATATCGACATGGGCAAGCAAAATTTTCTCATCAAGTATCTTTTTCATCATCTTTCGATCTTGCGGTGTGGCCTCCTGCATGACGGCATCAGGGAAAGCCACCGGGTAGATATCGGCCGAGACAGCACTATAAACTCCTTCTTGATATGAGAGCTCCGTTGCTATCTTGAAGCCCTTGAGGGTTTGCGCATCTTCCGGGGATATATCGATATTGTGCTGTTGGAGATAAAAGTTGATCTTGGCAGGATCGGCGTAATGGAGCACAAAAGACTCCTTAGTCTTCTCTTTTTTACGATTTTCGACAGCAAAGCCGTTTTGCTGAAGTATGTTTAGCTGGCTGTCAACTTGTGTTTTAAGCAGATTAGTCGCTTGGTCTGAACCGATAGCAAAGTAGTATCCGGCAACTCCTGCTACAAGCAGAATGAGTACGATGACTGTTTTTTTCATAAATTTTTTCCTT
>DYNJ01000107.1 GCA_020721085.1 Sulfurovum sp.
AGCCGCATTGACGCCCAAAAATGAGATCGAAGGCGATATGGGAGATCAGCATGTGGGGCTTCAGGCGCGTTTGATGTCGCAGGCGTTACGCAAACTGACAAGTATTTTACACAAAATGAACACTACGGTTATCTTTATCAATCAGATCCGTATGAAGATCGGCATGATGGGGTATGGATCGCCAGAGACGACCACAGGGGGGAATGCTTTGAAATTTTATGCCTCTGTGCGTATTGATGTGCGCCGTATCGCGACATTGAAGCAGGGTGAATCTTCGATAGGTAACAGAGTCAAAGCAAAAGTGGTAAAAAACAAAGTCGCACCCCCTTTTAGGCAGGCAGAATTTGACATTATATTTGGCGAAGGAATCTCTCAGGAGGGAGAATTGATCGACTATGGCGTGAAGCTGGATATTATAGACAAGTCCGGCGCATGGTTCAGTTATGGTGAACAAAAACTTGGTCAGGGCAAAGAGAACTCCAAAGCGGCGCTCAAAGAAAATCCGGCGCTTCGTGCTGAGATCGAAGGCAAGATCAAAGAGGCGCTTGGAGTGGGCGGTTTGCTTACAATGGGTTCTGAAGAGTCGCAAAGTGATGATGAATAGTTTTTAGAGGCGTATCACAAATGGTTATATATAGATACATTTCTTCGCATTTAGCAAATATGCTACTTTTTAGTAACCTAATTTGATGATTATTTTGGTTAATTTCGCTAAAATAATTGCATATTACAAGAAAAGGGGAATTTATGATTTATATAGATGATGTGATAGCTGATGAGGTAATGGATAGCAGAGGCAATCCGACTGTTCGAGCTACGGTACGCCTCAGTGACGGGACTACGGCAAATGCGATCGTGCCAAGCGGCGCCAGTACCGGCAAGCGGGAAGCATTGGAGCTTCGAGACGGCGGCGCTAGATTTATGGGTAAAGGCGTTTTGCAGGCGTGCGAAAATGTCAATACTCAAATTGCAGATGTATTGATCGGACTTAGTCCTTTCAATCAAGCTGAAGTCGATATGGTGATGAAAGAGTTAGATGGGACAGAAAACTATAGCAATCTTGGTGCAAATGCGGTGTTAGGTGTTTCGATGGCAGTTGCAAGGGCTTCTGCACAAAGTCTGGGCATCCCTCTTTATAGATATTTGGGGGGAGCCAATGCGGTGACGATGCCGGTTCCTATGCTCAACATCATCAACGGCGGCGAACATGCTAACAATTCAGTTGATTTCCAAGAGTATATGATTATGCCGATAGGTTTTGAAGCATTTTCTGACGGGCTCAGGGCGTGTGCCGAAGTTTATCACCATCTCAAAAAAATAATAGATAAAATGGGCGAGAGTACCGCAGTGGGTGACGAGGGAGGATTTGCGCCAAACCTCAAAAGCAATGAAGAGCCTGTCCAGATCATCATCGAAGCGATCGAAAAAGCAGGATACAAAGCCGGAGAGCAGATCGCAATCGCGCTGGATGTAGCAGCAAGCGAGCTGATCAATGAATCAGGAAAGTATATGCTCAAGTCAGAAAATAGAGAGCTTACAAGCTCGGAACTTATCGGTTATTATGAGCAAATGTGCGCAAAATATCCGATCGTTTCCATCGAAGACGGATTGAGCGAAGACGATTGGGCAGGATGGAAAGAGCTTACAGAAAGACTTGGCGACAAAGTACAACTAGTCGGCGATGATCTGTTTGTAACAAATGTTGCAATATTGGCAGAGGGGATTGAAAAAGGTATCGGCAATTCAATCCTTATCAAACCAAACCAAATCGGATCGGTTTCTGAAACGATGCAAACTGTCCGTTTGGCGCAGCGATCAGGATACAAATGTGTAATGTCGCATAGATCAGGAGAAAGCGAAGATGCTTTTATCGCGGATTTTGCAGTAGCTCTCAATACGGGAGAGATCAAGACCGGTTCTACGGCAAGAAGTGATAGGATTGCCAAATATAACAGACTGCTTGAGATCGAAAGAGAGCTTGGAAGTTTTGAGTATCTAGGCGAATCGCTTTTTAATAATTTGGTATAGAGTATAGCTTGGCATCAAAAGAGGCTGGGAAAAAGGGAGAGACTCTCGGTCTCTCGCTGAAAGTTATCGCGATTACGGCAGGCGTGATTATCCTTTTTGGTGTGTATGTGGGAGTTTTGCTTTTCGGCGAAAACTCTTTGGTGGTATTGAGCCGTCTCAAGCAGGACAAAATGAGGCTGTTTGAAGAAGCACAACTATTGAAAAATGAAAACCAAGAACTTCAAAAAGAGTTTTTTGAATTAAAACAACTAGAACCAAGCAAGGAGTCATTATGATATTCAAGAAAGGTCTGATGGCATTGGCGCTCCTGTCTAGTATGTACGCTTCTGAAAATCCATTTGCCGTAGAGACAAATCTTCAAAAGATAGAAAAAGAGGAGAGTGATCTTATTTCTAAACTTAATAAGGAAAAGGATAGTCTATCCGAACAAAATGAAGAGTTTGAAGTCGCTGCTCCCATAAGTGCTCCTGTCGTACAAAAAGTTGAAACACCCAAACTGATAGAACCGACACTTCAAATGGAGTCGGAGAAAAAGATAGAAGCGGAAGCTATAAAACCTGTTGAGGAAGCGGACAAAAAGATAAAAACAATAGACAAGCATGGAGATACTGCTCAAGAGCCGAAAGAGACCAATCAGTCTGCTACAAAATCCTTGGTGGAACAGATAAAGATCAATCTGCAACAGCCTAATGAGACTAATCTGTCAATTGCAAATCAGAAGAAGCCGGGTGCAGCTCCGGCAGTTCTGCCAGATATACAAAAAACAAAAACACCTCAGCAGGCAGAAACAGAGCCCAAAGAAGCTCCGGACGCCAACAAAGACTCTGTTGAAGTGATAGAGAAAAAGATCGAAGAGGTAGATAAGCAGATCAAAATAGCTGAGGAGAAGATCGAAGAGGCAAAAAATGATATCTCTATCAAGCAAGCAGATACGAGTGATTCAGTTGAAGCCGATACGCGCGAGGGATTCGAAATGGAAGCGCCTGCGAACAATAATAAAACACTTAAAGATGAAATAGATAATGCCGCTGAAGTTGTTGATTCTCCACAACAAAGTGCGCAGCCAAACGAAAAGAGTACCACGCTGGATCAGCAGGTCAAAAAGATCAGGTCCAAAGAGCTAGAAGATGCTATACGGAGTATGCAGTAGAAAAAATCCCAAAAACTATAGAGATCCCCATCTAATCAATTATTGCAGCGAGTGGCAGCTTCATAACCAAAACGAGCAAGCATGGCAAGATCTTTTGCCGGAGCCTCTCCCGAGGTTGTCAGATAATTTCCCAGCACGATCGCATTGGCTCCGGCTTCAAACATCTTTATCTCTTCTGTGGAAAAAAGAAGCTCTCTTCCGCCGGCTACCATCAAAAGCCTCTCCCCGCCAAGGAGGTTGCGCGTTTTTCGGATGATCTCCACTGCTTCATCTTGCTCGATATCGCGCGTCCTTATTGGCAGTGCAGGGTTAGGATGATAGAAGTTGAGAGGTACGGACTCCGGCTCCAAAGAGGCAATAGCCACAAGGAGATCTTCTCTATCTTGACTACCCTCTCCCATGCCGAAGATTCCCCCACTGCAAAGTGATAGACCGGAGGATTTGACATATTGGCAGGTTGCATAGCGTTCGCTCCATCCATGGGTAGTGCAGATTTGCGGATAGTAGTTTTCAGAACTCTCAAGATTGTGGTTGTAGCTGTCTATGCCGTGTGATCTTAGAAATCTCAACTGTTCAAGGGTCGCCGTACCGTTACAGGCGATCAGATTGAGCCCTTCAACTTCACTTTTGATCGCTTGCGCGGCGCGAGCGACAAAGTCTGTTTTTTTATCATCCAACCCCTTGCCGGCAGTGACAAGGCAGTACCCTAAAGCCCCGAGCATTTTTGCCTGTTTTGCCTCAGTGACGATTCTGTCTATCGGTTTATAGTTATAGCGCTCAATGTCGGCATGGTAGCGCACACTCTGTGTGCAAAAATGACAATCTTCATTGCATGTTCCGGAAAGTATGTTGTTGATAGCGCACAAAAATATCTGTTTCATCGGTATAAAGTATTAATCATTTTCTCTATGTTTGCACTTGAAGCATTCAAACACCTCTTTGCCGCGGAGCGTTTTTTTGCCCATTGTATAGTTGCATTTTGGACATTTTTTGTCAACAGGTTCGAAATTGGCGATGAATTTACATTTTGGATAGT
>DYNJ01000108.1 GCA_020721085.1 Sulfurovum sp.
CCCTTTTAAACGAGCCATTTATCTATTATCTGGGTTCAATAGTTGTGATGATGGCTTTGGGATATGGATTTTTAGGGTATGCAAACTTGATAGGGATAGGCAACGAGAACCATTTTAGACACTTTTTAAGTACAGGTGCTTTTGGAATAAGCTTTTTTATGGTGATGGTTATCATCGCATATGTTCATACAGGGAGAGTTTTAAAATCAAACTGGTGGATAGCAAGTGGTGTTATGATGTTGATACTTGCTACGATTTGTAGAGCCTTGATACCATTTTTTCCAAATCTTACCCATCCTATGATGGGGCTTTCGATGGTGTTTTGGATAGTGCCTTTTATGATTTATTTTTTTAAAACAAAAGATTTTTTATTGAGTCCTAGAGTTGATGGGATAAAGGGGTAAGGCAAAGTAATCAATTTAAATATTGATGATAAATATCATTTTTATATTTATCATAAAAGGAAAAAAATGAAAACAATACTCGATTGTGAACTGGGTAAAAATTATGTTGTTAAAAAACTCCACACAACTGGAGCTTTACGACAAAGACTTATCTCTTTTGGGATACTCAAAGGTGCTTCAATCAAATATCTTAATGCAACCAATTTTAAAGGTACTTATGAATTGCAAGTTGGAAAAATGAATATAGCCTTGCGAAAAGAAGAAGCTATAAAAATAGAGGTGAATAAAAATGGAAAATCAAAATAAACATATAAAAATAGCCCTTGTGGTGTAACCCTCCCCATATTTATGGATATATGTCTTAATTCCCTCTTTTAGCTCCTTGATTGTCAAGCGACATTTAAAAATGACCATCTGCGCCAGATAAAAATGACCAGTTTGGTGTGAGCATTTCACTAAAAAATGGTAGTTTTTTCGGTGGTTATTTTTAAGTGTCCTCCTTGGGTTTTGGTTTGAGTTTCGGAGGGGTTGGAAGAGATTTACGCACATATCCCGCCAATAGTGGTTTCAGATGGTCTGGATACTGTTTATTATATTGATTTTTGATAGGTGGAAACTCCCACTTTCCAGGTGGGCAAAAGACAAGGAGAGTTATTTCATCCCTGACAGAGCGCAGGAGGTGTGGGCAGAGAAGCTTATTCAGGTTTTTTATGAGCGCGGTTTTATCATCTCGTCATCCGGAGTATCTCGATGCCTACATCCCGCAGCTGCCATTTTCGACGCTGAAAGTATTTTCATAACCGCAATGTGTACATCTGAAGGTGATCAATTTGGGTCCGCAGCAGCCACTGCTTCGCTGATCGACGATCTCGATCTCCTTTTGATGACAAAAGGGGCAAAATCCGCGCTTGATGCTGTCAAGCTGCTCTTTTTTGTCTTTGAGATAATAGACATAGCTTAACACAGAGCCTATCAGCACGATAGCCATAAATAGCAAAAGATAAAATGTGTCTATGATAAATCCTTATAAGAAAAATGTTTTCAGCTCTTTTTCGCGTTCGCGATACTCCGGAGTGTGCGTTTCGACCAGCTTCCAGAAGCTTTTTTGGTGGTGTTTGTGCCGTATGTGCGCCAGCTCATGCACGACGAGATACTCTATCACATCATGCGGCAGCTTCATGGCTAGATAGTTGAAGCTGATCGCATCGGCGCCGCTGCAGCTGCCCCACCGTCTTTTTGCTTTGCGAAAAGATATTTTTGAAGGGAAAAGCCCCATCGTGGCGGCATACCGATCGACCAATGCGGATATATGTTTCTTGGCTTCTTTTTTGTAGAAGAGATCGACCGATCGCCCAAAAAGTTCAGTATCAAAATCGCTGTATTCTATCAAAAAACCGTCTATTTCACAAAAACTCAACCGGCATCGCTGTGCACTGTTTTGCTCCATATGCAACGGATAGGCAATTCCGAGGAAAAAGAGGTCATCTTTACCTGCGAATGAGGGTTCTTTGCCTTTTTTGTACTCTATCTTTTGTCTTGTTTTCGTGATCCATGCCGATTTACGGATCAATATCTTCTCAAGCGCAGACTGTGATATTTTGGGAGACTTGATGATCAATTCACCTTCTGGCGAAAAGGTAAGATAGACATGTTTTAGCTTATGATTGACAATATGTGTGTATGTCGGAAATATGCTCATAAATGTAATAACCCAAATCCTCTAAAAAATATTTTTAGATTCTGTAATAAATTCAGAACGACTAGAAAACAGTCACCCCGAACTTGCTTCATGGCCTAATTGCAAAATCTCAGAGGCCTTGACATATTTTAGAGGTGCCCTTTAGTCCATGAAAATAGCTTTTTTCCAGTGCATAAAGCTCATACCTTATCAGCTTGAAAAGCTCCGATAAAGCCAGATCAATCAGCTTAAAACTCTCCTCAAGCACCCTGGCGGACTCTTGCGCTCGTGAAAAATTTGCAACCACAAGATCATCAAATGTTGCACGGCTAAGTTCACTGGCGATCGACTCTTTTTGTACATCGTTTTCGATATCACGATGCTGAAGTCTGGCGGGATCGTAGGCCCTTTGAAGCTGATGCCGAAGTTCTTTGAGGCGGGAGGTCATATGAGCATCATCATGTATATAGCGATTGACATCTTCTATGACACGGATGCCCTCTTTGAGTCTGTTGAGATTGGCATCGATGAGACGCTCAATCCCGGCAGTTGTTCCTTGTTTAGTCATCGCTTCCAAAGATGCCTAGAAGCTGGAGAATGGAGGTAAACATATTTAGAAAATCCAGATAGAGCGACACGGCGGCATCGACCGGCGAATCATAAGCGCCATTGGCGATATTTTGGGTATCGTAGATCGTAAATATCCCGAAAAGAAGCAAAACCCCAGCCGTGACGATCAGATGCATGACAGGGCTTTGCAACAAAAAGTAGTTGACCAAAGAGGCGACGATCACGACTATCAGTGTGATAAAAAGCGGTTTGCCCCAGTGCGAATAGTCAGACTTGCTGTTGATCGCATAGAGGCTGAGTGCGCCGAAAAGTACAGCGGTCATCAAAAAGGCATTGCCTATCATTGCACCATTGCCTGCACCTATCAAGAAAGAGAGCATCGGCACGAGAGAGACGCCTGTGACAAAGGTAAAGACGAAGAGCGCAGCGAGGTTGAGTCCCGGCTTTTCGCGTGTCATTCTTAGTCCAAAAAAGAGCATAAAGAGCTCAAATCCGAAAATCAGCCACTTGTAGTTCATGATCGTTTCGGCATAAGGCATAGTAGCATAAGCTCCTGCCGCAGCAGCGACCATACTGGCTGCTAGAAGCTGGTAAGTCTTTTTCATAAAAGCGACATTTGAAACCTCTTGTGTCTGTGTCTGTGTCTGTGTTTGTGTATAATTTCTTTCATACAAAGCCATCAATAAATCCTTTTTTTAGATGATATTTGTGCAAGTATATATATTACAGATTAAAACACCCTTATAAAATATATCAGCCAGAGCATATCAGCAAAGATTGAGGATTTGCATCTATTTCACCATGCCTTTTGCAAATAAAACTTCAAATTCAAGGTAATCAAGATGATACTCATCGAGCAGTCTTTTCGTCTCGAGATAACTCAAACGACGCTCACCTCCGCTGGTGCCGCTCTCTTTGATATACCGAAGCATCGCATACACACTCTCAAAATAGAGTTTGTATCGGACGGTTTCATAGGCGCCGTCATCGAAACACTCTTCAAGTTTCTCTCTCAGATAGTCTTCGCTATGTATAGGAGAGGAGATACCCGCGCAAGCATGGAGTGTCCGGAATGTTCCTGAGGTGAAGATGGCAAAGAAGCAGCGGTCGGCAAGCGGTTTTAGCGCATGGAGCGTGGAGCGCAGGTCACTGCTCCACTGCAGTGCGGATGCCGAAAGCATCAGATCATAGTGTGTATTGGCAAGAGATGCCAAATCTTCAGGTCTGTTGAAATCGCCTCTTGCTATTATTGTATCCGTACATGGATGCAAATCCAGCATTTCGGCAGAGAGATCAAATGCCGTCAAAGAGTCGAACACTACTCCTTGTGTTTGCAAAGTACGCCAAATCTCTCCGCTCCCGCACCCTATATCCAAAATATGCCGATACTGTTTTTGGGGAAGGGAGGAGATGAGCTTTCGGGCAACTTCTGCTTGGATGATATTGTGCCGGTCATAATCTTTTGCAAATCTGGAAAACTCTTTGACGACTCTCATATCTATGCCTCTCCTATGCCAACC
>DYNJ01000030.1 GCA_020721085.1 Sulfurovum sp.
AGAGATGATACCATATTCGCATGCCAGGTTTTGGGTAGCCAACACAGCGGTCTGCGCCAGATCTTTTGCCTCTCTGGGGTCTGGACTGCCCGGAAGATGTACCAGCAACGCATAAAGTGATTTGATGGATTGTTCGGTTTGTGAACTGTCTGCAGGCACCTTGTAACTGCATCCCGCAAGCACAACCAAACCAAAGAAGATAAAAATATATTTGCGCATCAGAAAAGCGGTGATAAATATAAACTTTGGAGATAAAAAGCGGTTCCGATCATCAAAAGCGCCATACTGACAATAAATATATACAAATGCTTTGGATAGCGCGCCACCCAAAAACCGCCGATCGTTCCAACGACGAAACCGCCGATATGCGCGCTCATATCGATATTGGGTATGGCAAATCCCAAGATGAGATTGATGGCGATGATGACTCCAAAATCTTTGATGAGAGGCTGTGCATATATGTTTAGTTTGTGGCGAAAAAAGAAAAAATACCCGCCAAGCGCACCAAAAATACCAAAAATTGCTCCAGATGCGCCGATAGCGACAGATTCCGGATGTATATAGAGCGACGCCAGTCCGCCTGCCAGTCCACTCACTGCATAGATGCCAAGATAGCTTTTGGCATCAAAATAAAGCTCCATAAGGCGGCCTACAATATACAAAGAGTAGAGATTCATCAAGATATGCGTCACTCCGCCATGCAAAAACATAGCCGTAGCCAGACGCCACCACTCCCCTCCCGGCACCACAAGAGGACCATAGATCGCCCCCAGGCTGACAAGGTCTTGAGGCGGTATATCGGCAAAACTTCCTGAAATCACCATGGAGATCAGATAAGCAAGCAGATTGACAGCAATCAGTAGATTGGTGACAGTAAAATATGAAGAGTTGCCGGGACCCATGATCGTGCCTTATTGACGGCTATCGGAATGCAGACATGAAGATCGCGCCGTCGATCCCCATAGCCGCGTAAACTTCGATCTCGTCTTCGCTTGATATGGGTATCAAAATCTCTGTGTCAAACAGATACTGCTGTGCGACATTTTGGATCTTTTGTACGATGTCAGTGCCACACACGAGATACCGCGCGCCCATGCCATGTGCCAAAATCGCGGTTTTGATATCAGTCACCGAAACGGCAAACGGTAATCCTTCATTGCGACAATATGTTATCAGATCGACAGATGCCAAGAGTATTTCAAAATACAATACAGAGGATGCTGGACTCTTTCGGATCGCTTCGACAGAATCAACTCTGATGAAACGCTCACTTTGGATCCAAGGATGACCTATGATCTTCACTCTTGTCCCTTTTTGGCAGTATTGACACACTCCTTGGAGCAGTAACTCCAATCTTTGTACTCAAGAGCCTCTTTGCGGGTGACAAAAGTACCGCACTGCCTGCATTCCACCAGCGTATTCTCTTCTGCTTTTTTGGTCTCTTCTTTTTTGGCAACTTTTTGCTTGATGTTGTCGCCTATTTGAGGAAATTTACCTCCAAAAACTTTATAGACAACAAATGCAACGACAACAAACAATATTAACTTAATTAACATACACGACTCTTTATATAAAGATAATTTCTATGATTTTTCTGTACTATATCATAATCGAGCTGATGTTGCACCTCTTTGATCTCATCAAATACCCGTTCACCCTTGTAAAACAGATAAGCCGTCTTGTCGTCGCTAAGATTTTCTGTGAGTTTCAAAAGCAGTTTGGTGTTGGTCACAGCGCGCGAACTTATCAGCTCAAACGGCGTATGTTTGAGTGTTTCTACCCGCTTTGCCTCTACCCGCACATTCTCCAGTCCCAGATCCATGATGGCATATCTCAAGAAAGCAACCCGCTTGTTGAGCGGTTCGCAAAGCGTCACCTCAGTACCCTGCAAAGCGGTTGCCAACGCCAGTCCCGGGAACCCTGCACCGGTGCCGACATCAAGCAGACTATGAGGTTTTTTGATGAAGGTTAAAGGAAAGAGCGCATCGACGATATTGTCATTGATCGCATTTAGATTCTTCGCTCCTGTGAGATTATGCACCTTGTTCCACTCCTCCAGCAGATGAGCGAAACGCACCAGCTTGTCTATCCCGCTATCAAGAGATATTCCCTCTTGTTCCAAAGACTCTTTAAGTGGCATTTTTACTCCTTTCTTTGGGGTCTTCCGCTTTGTCAAAATGAGCGCAGCGATCGACAAAAGTCAAAAAGCCCTCTTTGTCGATATATCCTCTGTCTCCACTCTTATACCATCGCAAACCGTCAAGTGAGACGATCACCGATGCAGTGCGTTCGGGTTCATCTAGGTATCCCTTCATCACTTGGGCGCCTCCTATAAGTATCTGCCCCTCTTGCTGGCTCTCCAGCTCTTCAAGCGTCTTCGGATCAACGATGCGAAACGCGGTACCCGGTAACGGCATACCGGCTGTGCCTCTCTTTTTGCCGATCTGTACAGTGAAACTCTGTGTCTCAAGTGTATCAGGTATATTGACGCTTGCCAAAGAAGTGGACTCAGTAGCGCCATAGCCCTCCAAAATCTCTAATTTGTATGTTTCTTCAAAATTGCTTTTGATATCAGAATCCAGCTTATCCATGCCGGATATGGCAACCCTTAGCGACCCAAACATCAACGGTTCTATCTTGCGGCTATTTGCATAAAGTTGATACAGTTTCGGTGTCGCGAACAGTATAGTCGCCTTATGGCGTGCTGCTGCCATTGCTACTTTTCTATCGTCGGTCGGATCAGGACAGCAGACGACAGGCAGACCGCTAAGCAACCCAAACAAACTACCCTCCACAAGACCCATTGGATGATAATACGGCAATATTGAAAGAAGCACATCATCCTCTTTGATATTGAGCAGATCAAACATTTGTGTGATATTTGCTATGATATTGCGGTGTGTCAGCATCACTCCTTTTGGCTCACACTCCGTGCCGCTGCTAAAAAACAAAACTGCCGTATCTTCGTTGGAATGCTTCTTGAGATAAATAGTCCTTAGAAGCGCAGTCGGCAAAATACGGGCGATCGCAAGCATGGCGATCCATGCTGTTTTGCTTATCTTTTTGTTTTCTGATTCGATGTCGATGACCTTGATCCCGTCTAACAGAGGCGCAAAATCAATACCTTTGGATTTGAGTTTAGCTAAAAACATTGAAGAGAGATATATCGTTTTAACTCCGCTTTTGTGCAGCTGTCTATGAAACTCCTCAGGCGATAGCATATAGTTGAGACTGACTACCTCTTTGCCCGTCATCAAAACTGCCATATTGATCATGGTCCCCATGCCGCCTGAGGGCATCAGGATACCGACTCTTTGTGAAGATTCGCCTTTGATTTTTTTGGAGTAGAGCAGGGTCTGAGCCAGCATTGCGGTATAACTGAGCTTTTCGCCCCCCCAATCAACCAGACAGTATGGAGCCGAAACACTTTTCGCTGTTTTGATCCATGCTTCGGGCAGGGTTGGAAGCGTGAGCGTGTATTGATCCCAAGATGTATATGAGAGTTCAAAAAGTTTTTTCTTGATCTGCTTGGCATCGGTGTCGATAGGCATCGGGGCTCCAAAGGCGATCATCACATCATTGCGCCGGCGTCGTCGGAGCTCTTTGAGCCTATCAGAAGAGCGGGAAAGCGGATCACCCCAAAGTCCTCTGAGATAAAACGGGACGATGAGAGCATCTGCATCACCCACCATACGCTCAAACCCCTTTTTAAACTCTCCTAGATGACCATTGCGGCTGATGGTGCCTTCGGGAAAAATACAGACTACTTCACCGGCTTTGAGTAATCTCTCTACGACAAACTTTGCCTCCTTCATCGCCTGTGCCGAGACAGGTATGACACCGAAAAAGTCCAGAAATCGCTTCAAATACCGTTTCTCATAGATCGACCGCTCCATCACGAAACGCACACGGCGGGGTGATGCCATCTGCACCAGCGCCCAATCCACCCAAGAGATATGATTGCCAAGCAATAGTACACCGCCGCCGGGCGGCAGATGATCCAATCCCAAAACCTGCAGTCTGAAACGCACAGACACAAGCGAAAGTGTCAAAAACTGCACCAATGATTGCGGGATTTTCCAAAGCAGATAGAGTGATCCCGCTAAACTAAATAACAGCATCAGGTACAAAAGCCCCACGCTTCTAAGTCCCATGAGTGCAAAAAGAACTGTCAGCACCAAAAAGGCAAACATCACAATATTTTGCATGAAATTGTTGCCCGCCAACACTGTGCTGAGCTCATGCTCAAGGCTATGGTACTGTATCATGGCATTGAGCGGAACGATAAAAAGACCCGATGCAACACCAAAGATAAAAAAATTGAACATATGCGCCACAGGATTTGTAAGATGCGGGACAAAAAAGAGCGAAAGCGTGATACCGATCGCACCCAAAGGGATAGTGCCTATCTCGATATAGTGTCGGGAAACTTTGCCTGCCAGCAGCGAGCCGACGATGATCCCGAGACCTGCGATCGCCATCATACCTTGTACCAAAACCGTATTGGTGATACCCAGGCTATCCTTCGCGTATTCGGGAAATACCGAAAGCACCACCTGCGAAACACCCCAAAAAAGCGAAAGCCCGATGATAGAGACGAAAATAGTATGATTTTGGCGCAAGGTTGATACATTTTCTTTAAGATACTCAAAGCGATAATACTTTGAAACACTGAAACTTTTTTTGCTGCCTCTTGGGATATTCGGCATACGATAAGCCAGCAAAAACTCCACTGTAGAGCCAAATACCAGCATCCATCCCACCGGCGCAATACTACGCAAAATATCTGCCGTATCGGTATAATGTACCCCTTCGAGGTATCGTTCAAACAATATAGAATAGACGAAAATACCACCTAGGATCGAGGTCGTCGTCACAGCCTGAACTACCCCGTTTCCCATGGTGATATGTCTATTGCCGACGAGTTCTTTGATATATCCGTATTTGGCGGGAGAATAAAATGTAGCTTGCAATGCTAACAAAAAGGTCAATCCAAACGCCAGTTCAAACTGACCCAGATAGTAACAAAGCGTGATCAATAGCGTAATCACTATCGCCACAAGTGCCAGCCATCGCATCACCAGACTTTTGCTGTACCGATCCCCTACAAACCCCGATGGCGAAAAAAACATGATAAACGGAATCAGCATCAACATATTTATGATAGCAGTCAAGATGATCTGAGTCTCGCCGTCGTAGATCTTGAAAACAGTGTTTTGGATGACGATCTTGTGTCCTAGATCGGTAAAAGCATTGAGAAATATTACTACGATATAGGGTAAAAACCCTTTGATCCTGTAAATGCTCTCAGTCTTCATCTTCGCACCTCGCAAAACGACGCATCTCTCAAGCTTCTGGCACTCGGGTTGCGCTGAATTTTGAGTTCCATATCGACAGGTTCGATCTCCAGCATCGCTAATGAGGCTATCAGAGAGTCTCGCATCATATCGTTGGAGAGCAAAAAAAGATGAAAGCCGTTTTCGTGAAGCGCCAGCCTCACTGATGCCGCTGTCGAATAGGTTGTCAAAAGCGCATCGTCCGCAAGAAGTGATCTGATTTGTGCGAAATACTCCCGCGTCCAAAGCAGAGGATTGTGCTTGGGGCTGAAGGCATCTTGATAGACAGCGTCAAATTTGGTGGTTATGGCGGGAAGTATTTGTCGGGCATCGCCGATGAGAATCTCGATCTTGAACTGTTCATCTTCATAGAAAAATGTTTTGCTCAATTGGTCTATGATCGGTTTGAAAGGCTCAAATTCGGCGGGGTAGTCAAACTCGAAGAGACTAACGATAAGTTTTTGATCAAATTCCGGAGAGATGATGTGAATTTTGGTAGAGAGATTCTCTTTGGCGACATGATAGAGCGTTGCGAGCGTATTATAACCAAGTCCAAAACAGATATCCAAAATAGTCAGCTTTTGGCGGTCCGGCTTGAACCCAAAAAGAGGAAGCACATGCTTCTCAAGCGATTCATGGAGCGCCCCGCCTTGTGTAGAGTGGTAAGTTTCACCGAATTTAGTTGAAAAAAGTGTGACAGAACCGTCGTCGGTCACTACTTTTTTTTTGTGATCTCTCAAACTTTCTTGATACACAGTGTCCTCTGTTTGTATTCGCAGGATATGGCTAATGCAGGCTTTTTAGAAATTTCTTGGAGAGCAAAAGTTTTTTGTTGTCCATCACCCCTATGCCTTTTTCGAGCACATCATGAGCTATCTCTTTGGCCTCTTTGAGTGAATGCATCTCGCAGGTACCGCACTGGTAGAGGTTGAGTTCAGGTATATCGCCTTGGCATCCGACTCCCAAGATATCTTCCATAGACTTTTTCCATGCTTTAGCGACCTCCTTTTTCCTCGGAGATCCCAAAAGCGACATATAAAATCCTGTACGGCACCCCATCGGAGAGATATCGATGATCTCTACATTTTTGCTGTTGAGATGATCTCTCATAAATCCTGCGAATAGATGCTCAAGCGTATGGATACCTCTTTCTGAGAGGATACCTTCGTTGGGCTTACAAAACCGCAGATCAAAGACACTTATCGGATCTCCGCTGGGTGATGACATCTTTTTGGCAACTCTCACCGCCGGTGCGGTCATACGGGTATGATCTACCGCGAAACTATCTACTAATGGCATATTTTTTCCTTTGAAAATAAAAATACTTTGATCCTGAAACAAGTTCGGGATGACCTAATTCCCTGTCGCCCTGAATTTATTTCAGGGTCTGATCTCAAATATTGTTCAGATGATTCAATTGGTGGAATTATAACAAAATTAGAATAGATAAAGATAATTGATACTTCTTGATTTCGTTGGGTAACTTTCTTTAGAGGCGCCCTTTACTAAAAAGAAAGGTATAAAAAAGGATTGGATTCCGGATCAAAGTCCGGAATGACATAATTGTATCATACCCACAAACGCGGGAATCCACATATTTCATTGGCAGAGCAATAAAATTGGTTAGACGCGGGCTTCTTCTCTGCGCTGGAGCATCTCCCATGTTTCAGTGATGCCTTTTTTGATCTCTTCAATGACATGTTTGTTTTCAGGCTTGAAAAGATGTTTATATCTTCCTTGGGCATTCAAATACTCTTCGACAGGAACGATTGTCTTTGGTCTGTAGAGGATATTGAGCTCATGACCGTTGATGATCTCATACACAGGGAACATCAAAGAGTCTGTCGCCAAATCTGTCAGATGAATCGTATCTTTGGGGTCAAATTTCCACTCCGTAGTACATGCTGAAACAGTATTGATAAAGCAAGGCCCTTTGGTCTCAAGCGCTTTTTGGAAACCCTGCGCCATGATCTTCCACTTGTTCGGCGCGAGCTGAGCCACATAAGGAGCCCCATGTGCAGCCATGATGGCTACCATATCTTTTTTCTTCTCTTTTTTGCCATAGCTGACCCGTCCCGCCTGCGCTGTAGATGTAGTAGCGCCGATAGGCGTCGATGACGAGCGCTGTCCGCCGGTGTTGGCGTAGTTTTCATTATCAAGACAGATATAGGTAAAATCATGTCCTCTCTCAACTGCGCCTGAGAGCCACTGAAATCCGATATCATAAGTCGATCCGTCACCTCCGAAAGCTACGAACTTCACAGAAGCATCAGGATCTTTGAGTGTTCCTTTTCTTTTGCGGGCTTTATACATAGCCTCGGCGCCGGAAGCGGCTGTCGCCGCATTTTCAAATCCTATATGTATCCATGAAGTATCCCATGAAGTGTAAGGATAAACAGCCGTAGAAACCTCAAGACACCCTGTATTGGTAGCGATCACCAAATTGTCATCCGTACAGTTCATGAGCTCTCTGACGATCATGGAGTGCGCACAACCGGGACAAAGAAGGTGTGCACCCTCAAATCTTTCATTGGATGTTGAAAACTCTTTTAGGTTTTTTACTGATGTGATTGCCATCTCTTAGCTCCTTTTTGACTCGAAAAATCCGAGTCGCGGTCCTCTCAGACCGCTGAATTGTTGAATTTGTGTTGTAATATGTCCGGCATCGGCATGTGCTTTTTGCTCTTTGAATATTCTTTTTGCCTCATCGACTGAGAAGTCCCGTCCGCCAAGACCGTAAATGTAGTTGGTGACCAACGGTCTTTTGCCTGTAGCCAAGATCGCCGCACTGATTTCATTGAACATCGCGCCCATTGCTCCGCCCGGGGCAGATCTGTCCATCACGCAGACAGCTTTTGCATCGCCGCATACTTCTGCAATCTGATCAAACGGGAACGGCCTGAAACATCTTGGGGCGATGACACCTGCCTTGAGCCCCTCTTTTCTAAGCTCTTTGGCTGCCTGGCGCAGCGTCTCTACTGTTGTGCCAAGCGCTACAACAGCGACCTCGGCATCTTCCATCATATAGCTTTCAACTCTTTTGTATTCTCTGCCTGTTAAAGCCTTGAAATCAGCAAATACCTCATCGATCACTCTTGTAGATCTCATCAGTGCGCTATGCTGTCTTGCCTTGTGCTCATAATGCCAATCCTCCTCTGTCTGTGCACCGTAAGTGACAGGCTTGGAAAAATCCAGCATCTCTTCAACCGGCTGATAGACACCCACAAATTTATAAGCATCTTCATCTTGAAGCGGATTGATATTTTGTGCTGTATGCGAAGTGATAAAGCCGTCTTGGTGCACCATGACCGGCAATCTTACATCGAGATGCTCGCCGATCCTGAAGGCGCATAGATTCATATCATATGCCTCTTGCGCGTTAAAAGCATCGAGATTGATCCAGCCCGCATCGCGTCCGAGATACATATCTGAATGATCGCCGCGAACATTCAGAGGCGACGCCAAAGCACGGTTTACTACATTAAGCACTATAGGAAGTCTCATGCCGCTTGCCTGATACAGTACTTCTACCATGAGCGCAAAACCCTGCGATGATGTAGCGGTAGCCACACGACCTCCCGCCGCCGCCGCACCCACACATCCGCTCATCGCGGCATGTTCGGATTCGACCATGACAAATTCGCCATCGATATAGCCGTTTGAGACAAAATTACCGTAATTTTCAACGATCGGAGTAGATGGCGTGATCGGATAAGCCGAAACAACATCCACTTGCGCCTGTCTCAGAGCATGAGCAGCGGCATAGTTTCCGTCCCAAACTTCTGTTTGATTGATTTCATATTTTTCTGCCATAATAATCCTTTATTCTTTCTCTTTTTTCTTTTTTTCAGGCCACTGCGAAAGCGCGCTGTCATTCTCTTCTGCTTCTATAAACATAAGAAGCGATTTCGGGTTGGTAGGGCATACCTCTACGCACACTCCGCATCCTTTACAATGGTCATAGTCGATCCCCAGCATCTGCTTGTCTCTGGAAATGATCGAAGTGTCCGGGCACCAAACCCAGCAATTTTGGCAATCTATACAGATATCTCTATTGTAAACAGGCTTCACAACACGCCAAGATGCTACCGTTGCCGTATATGAATTGAAATCCGAATAGATTCTCTCTTCTGATGTGAGCGATGCAATATTCGCCGCATCTCCTTCAAATGAGTTGATCACAACACCGTGTGTCACCTCATCCCAGCCGACCAGTTTCTCGGCACCTAATTCTCTCATTCCTCTTTTTTCTGTTGCTGCTGCGCCTCTCATCTAATCCCCCTCTTATTTCACTGTATTGTATGCAGTTGTGATCGCATCCATATTGGAGTCAATGATCTTCTGCGGAAACTTGGAGAGTACTTTTTTCATTCTATCCAAGAAATAATCCAATTCAAACATGCCGGAAATCTTTACAAATGCGCCAAGCATAGGTGTATTGGGTATCGCTCTTCCGATAGTATCTAGTGATATCTTCATACAGTCAACGACAAAAACTCTCTCTTTTCTCTCCTGAAGAGACGGGATCTGTGCGATCAAATCCTCTTTTGAAAGGTGTGTGGTTATAATATATTTTGTGGATGCTTTATCGTTATCGGTGATATTGTCAGTAAAAGCCAAAGCCGGGTCAATAACAAGTACAAAATCCGGATACATAAACTTTTCATGATTAATAATCTGTTCATCATCAATTCTATTGTAGGCACGCATCGCTGCACCTCTTTTTGCTGAACCGTACAATGCAAACGCCTGAACCTGTTTGCCAGTCGTTGAAACTACATCTCCAAGCCCTTTTGCACCTGTTACCGCACCTTGACCGGCACGGCTATGCCATCTAATTTCTACCATTCAAACTCCTCTTCAATTAGTGTTCTCTCAATTGTAGTACCGCCACTCTTAAAGAATGCTTTGCAATCGCAAATTTATCATTATTTATGTTTTTTGATCAAATCAATGGCACCAACCGTATCGTCTGACAAAAGCAAACAGCAATCCGTCAACTGCTCTTTCGATCCATAACCGCATGTCACGCCGACTCCTTTGACCCCCGCCGCTTTTGCGCAAAGCATATCCATGCAGGTGTCGCCGATCATCCAACAGTCACTTGTATCTGCCTTAAGCTTAAAAAGAGCTTTGAGTATAGGTTCCGGATGCGGTTTGGGGTACTCCACATCCTCCCTTCCTATCAACACTTCAAATCTATCCATGATGCCCATGTGCTCGAGCAGTTCGACTGAATATCGGGCTGTCTTGGTCGTCACGATCCCAAGCCTGGCGATCCGGCACGCTTCTTCAATCGCCTCTTTGGCTCCATCAAGCAGAAGTGTTTTTGCTTTGCTGATCTGTCGATAATGCTCTTTGTACGCAGCGACATACTCCCACACCTGTGCTTCAGGCACCCCAAATGATCGGAACATTCCGTCAAGCGGATGGCCGATCTGAGCCAAGATCTTCTCTGTTGCGGGTCTTTCTGTGCCAAAATGCTTATACGAGACACTGAAACTCTCCAGTATCGCCTCCGTAGAATCTATCAGTGTGCCGTCAAGATCAAAAAGTATGATCGTCTTACTTTGCATCCTCTACTCCTGCTTCTGTTTTGTTCCAGTCGATTTGATTGTACTGTATGCCTATCAAAGCCGGTTTGATCCCCTCTATATTTTTATTGACTGCCGTGATGGAGTTGGGGATATAGAGAAAAATATAAGGATAGTCATCAGCGATCAATCTGAAAATCTTTCGATACTGTTCACCGAATGCTTTGGTATCGATAGTCTCTTCTGATACATTGATCAGCCGATCAACCTCAGAGTTATGATAACCGACGAAGTTAAATCCTCCCGCCTTGTCCCCGTCGCTATGCCATATACTGTACGCATCCGGGATCAATGAGAGGCTCCAGCCCAGCAATACCGCCTCGAACTGATGCGGCATCACGACCGTGTTGAGAAAAGCCTGCCACTCCATCGTGCGGATCTTCATCTCTATTCCGACTTTACTGAGCTGATGCTGTATGATCTGGGCTGCATAAACGCGTGTTTGATTGCCTGCGTCAGTAACCACCTCGAAGCTCAAAGGATGCTCTTTGGTATATCCCAGCTCTTTGAGCAGCACGGCTGACTGTTTTGGGCGATAACCCTTTGGCTCAAAATCCTTGGGATAGGTATCGCTTCCGGGCATAAAAGGACCGTGACAGGCTATGCCGTGTGAGAAAAACAGCAGATCAATTATCTCTTGTTTGTCGATCGCATAAGCTATCGCTTCTCTGACACGCCTATCTTGAAATTTCGGATCCCTGAGGTTAAATCCTATATATGTATATGAAAAGGATGGCTGTTCGATCAGCTGATAGTGGGATCTGAACTCATCATCTATCTGTCTTTGGGCTTGGAGCGGATCGATCCCGCCCATATCCAGCTCTTTTGCCTGAAGCGTGATAAATTGCGTCGAGGGATCGCCTATGTAGTGCAGATTGATCTTTTTGATATAAGGCGCATGAGGATAATACTCTTCGTTTGACTCCAAAACAATGCGCTCATTGACCTTGAAAGGTTTGGCCATCTTATATGGACCGGTGCCGATGGGGTGTTTGTTGAGCGGACTCGTCATGGGATCAAACTCCTTCTCCCAAAGATGTTTTGGAAGCACTCCCATCATCCAGATCGAAAGCGCCTTGAAATAGGGCTTGTGATATGTCACTTTTACACGATATTCATCAAGCTTTTTCACTGCCTTGACAGATTTGAAGTCATCTTTATATGGCGTTAGAAGCTTTGGGGAGATCAGCATTGTATAGGTGAAGATCACATCATCTGCACCGAATGGCTTGCCGTCATGCCATTTCACCCCTTTGCGCAGCTCGAAGATCAGTGTAGTATTGTTCTCAAAATAAAACTTTTCTGCCAAATCACCGATGATAGCGCCGTTTTGGTCAAATTTGACCAAGCCGTTAAAGATCCAGCCTGCCACCTCGCCGCTTGCGGAATCTGTCGCCAAAAGCGGATTGATCCGAGCAGGCGAAGAGGATATGGAGAGCTCAAGGGTACTTTGCGCGAACGAAAAACAGCTATATAATAAAATGAAAATGAGATAACGCAAAAATAGACTCCTTGGATGATTGAGGGTTTGATTGGGTAATGATTGTACCATAAATTGAAAAGACAAGAATGTATAATAGAAAATTATCATGATAATAATATTAAAATAAATGATAAAAAATTTGTAAAATTTAAATTTATATTTAAATTGCTTATTATACAATATGAAGTAAAGATTTCATAAAGAAAGGATAGTTATGGCAAGATTGGTCGTAATGGGTGGCGGAGTCGCAGGGCATACTGCCGCGACATTTGCAAAAAAGATGCTAGGCAGCGCACATGAAGTGGTAGTTGTCACACCCAACAGCAACTGGAACTGGATTCCCTCCAATATCTGGGTAGGCGTAGGCGGTATGAGCAAAGAGGAGGTTATATTTCCTTTGGCGCCTGTTTACAAAAAAGCCGGTATTGATTACAGACAAGCCAAAGCGGTGGCAATCCACCCGGAAGGCAAAGAGGGCAGTGATACGCCTTATATCATGATCGAATACACAGATCAAACCAAGCCGGGTCAGACCGAAGAGCTGACTTATGACTATCTGATCAATGCGACGGGGCCAAAGCTCAATTTCGCTGCGACGCCGGGGCTTGGCGATGCCAACGGACTCGGTGAACATACAGTATCCGTATGTACCGCAGATCATGCAGAACACGCTGCCGCAGAGCTTCAAAAATGTATCGAAAAGATGAAAAGGGGTGAAAAACAAACCTTCCTTATCGGTACGGGTCACGGGATGTGCACATGTCAGGGTGCGGCATTTGAATACATCTTCAATGTTGAGCATACTCTCAAGGAGGCCGGTGTAAGAGATATGGCGCAGATCATCTTCATCACCAATGAATCCTTCCTGGGCGACTTCGGGATGGGCGGTATCCACTTCAATATGGGCGGATTTGCGATGTCGAGCAAAGTCTTTGCCGAATCACTCTATGCTGAGCGCGGTATGGACTGGATATTGGGCGCGCATGTCAACAAAGTAGAAGCCGGCAAAGTAACCTATGAATCACTCGACGGAACGATGGATGAGCAGACATTTGATTTCGCGATGCTGATCCCTCCTTTTGCAGGAGTAGGATTCAAAGCATTTGCCAAAGACGGATCAGATATCACCGCTACACTCTTCGCGCCGAACGGTTTCATGAAAGTAGATGCCAACTATAATGCCGGTGCATATGAAAACTGGAAACCATCCGATTGGCCGAGAACTTTGCAGAATCCGACTTATAAAAATATCTTTGCGGCCGGCATTGCATTCGCACCGCCGCATCTGATCTCCAAGCCTATGAGCTCACCCAACGGCACACCGATCAACCCGACTCCTCCAAGGACGGGTATGCCAAGCGCTATGATGGGCAAAGCAGTCACGATGAGTATCGTCGATATGATCAAAGGCGCGCCGGAGCCGACACACACAGCGTGTATGGCAGAGATGGGAGCGGCTTGCGTCGCAAGTGCAGGAAAGGGACTCTTCAACGGTACTGCGGCAGCGATGACCGTATATCCTATCGTTCCTGACTTTGAAACCTATCCGGGAACGGGCAGAAACCTCAACGGCACCACAGGTGAACTTGGACTTGCAGCGCACTGGGTCAAACACATCTTGCATTTTGTCTTTATTTGGAAGGCAAAACTCAGACCGGGCTGGACTTTGATCCCGGAATAAAGAAGAAATGAGACTGAGGCAAAGCCGAAGCTTTAGTGAGATGAATTTGGTTTGGGCTTTGCTCAAGCCAAAGAAGAAATTAATATAAAGGAAGCAACAAAATGGCATCAAAGCATCTCCAACATATCGATCCATACACTCCGCAATTCGGTACTATGATACCGCTGGGATTTCAAAAATGGCTGAGAACATGCGTGATCTATCAGTTATTCAGATTTGTCATGATCAATCTGAAAATGACAGTTTTGATCCTCAAAAGCCACCACTAAACCTCTGGCGCCCTTGATCTGCTTGGGTCTGGCTGGCCGCAAGCTGATCTTAACAATCCGCAAACAAGAGTACTGCACATCATGATCCAAGAAATTATCTGCTTCCCCGACGAACGCATCAACATCGCATCTGCTGATATACGGGATTTTGACGAAACACTTTGGGAGCTGATCGATGATCTCAAAGATACAGCCGAAGCTCACCATGCCCAAGGCATTGCCGCCATACAGATAGCAATACCCAGATCGGTTGTTATCGCCAAAACTCCCGACGGAGAGTGGGTGGAGTGTATCAATCCCCGCATTATCAAAACAAAAAACAGATCCCTCTCGCCTGAATCCACGCTCTATCTTCCCGATGTCATCGAAGATATACCGCGCTATGAAAAGATCACGCTCATCTATCAAGACAGATACGGCACGCAGCGTTCCTTGAATGCCGAGGGGGAATTTGCCCGTTTGCTCCAACGGAAGATCGATTATACCTTTGGCGGTACACTGGCAAACAGATTGGACAAAAAGAATAGACAAAGAGTCGAAAAAAAGCTCTTTGCTCAGGGTATTAACGGTCAATTCAATGCAACTTCCAAGATATCAAAAAGGGAGTATTTCAAAAGTGTCATTTCAAAACTTCTTTTTTTTGAAGCCCTGACATGGCTCGCTCCGCTTTTTCATGCAAGCCAAGAGCGGCTCCTGTCGTTTTGGCATTATGATATTTTTGCCACGGCGGCATCCATTGTGCTTATCATCGGATATCTCATCTATTCCAAATTCGAAGCCGACAGATCGGTTTCGTGCACGGGATGTCAAGTAGTGAGTTTTACTGCCGTAGCCGTCAAGTATTTTTTGGCTATGGCGCTTTTTTGCACTTTAAGCTATCTTGTCGTCCGGCCACACTAAAGGGCGCCTCTCTAATATACCCATTGCTTTAAACCTCCTTTAAATGCAGTTTAAAGAGGATATAATAAATATGATTTGCTTCATGTTTTTTCTCGTTTTTGCAGAAAAAGAGAAAAAGATGTTTAGCTCTTTAAAGCATTTTCTATGATTTCAATACACCAAAGTGTATTTTGAAGGATATCCTTTGACCAAAAACGAAGGACTCTCCAGCCTTCATTTTCTAAATAATCATTAACTTCTTTATCTCTTGCAATATTTTTTGCAATTTTATTTTTCCAAAATTCAACATTTGTTTTTGGCCTATCTACACCGTCTTTCCCATTATAAAAATATTTTCCATGCCAAAACTCACTGTCACAAAAAATAGCTATTTTTTTGCCTTTAAAACAGATATCAGGTTTACCATATATGTCTTTGCAATTTTTTCGGTATCTATATCCTTTGTTCCAAAGAAACTTTCTTAATTTTATTTCTATTAAAGTTTCTTTAGATTTTATTCGGCGCATATTTTCGGATCTATTCATTATATTTTAAATAGTTTGTATTATAAACTCAACTTTCGCACATAGATTCCAGCAAATTCCATACTAAAATATATCTACGAA
>DYNJ01000031.1 GCA_020721085.1 Sulfurovum sp.
CTGTCAATGCCGCGAGCGCAAGATATCTTTTCATTATCTATATTTATCCTTTTATTTTCATCTATAATTTTACACCCCATATCAAAATTAACTTATAAAAGTCAAGAAATATAAAAAAGTTTTATAATTTGATTTGGAGGAGAACCATAGGGGTTCAGGTAATGCTATCATTTTTCACTCGTTACACTTTCCAAACGAATACGCTACCATCAAGAAAAGCACAAACGAGAGAGATTGTAATCTTTAGCAATATTTTCTGTTTGGCTTCGACAATAGTGTGAGACCATATCGAATGAACAACACCGAGAATGTATTTGATATATTTATAAAAGTATTTCGATATAATTATAAAATGAGTATATTTACCAAAATCATCATCCAAAAGGAATTATCGTTATGACTCAAAAACTTTTTAGTGCAGTAGCCGCTATTGCTCTCTCTACGACCTTTCTCAATGCATATGATGCGGATTTGGCGCAAAAGATGGATCAGTTTTATAAAAATATGACCTTTCAGCCGCTTTCAAAAAGTAATCTTGTAATCGAGCCGGAAGCATTTGTGGAGGAAGTCAAAAATGATCCCTCCATAGTAATAATTGATATCAGAACCCCAGAAGAGCAGTCTTTTATCAAGACAGGCTATGGTCATACGCTTGAAATTCCTCTTGATAGACTCTTTGATACAAAAAATCTAGACCGTATCCCGACCGATAAGCGACTTGTGATCGTGTGTCACTCGGGGACACGGGCAATTCCCGCGGCACTCAATCTCAAAATGCTTGGATTTAAAGATGTGCAAGTGCTCAAAGAGGGGATTGTGGGGCTGGCACGCATCAGTTCACCCAAAACATGCATCATGAAATAGCTGAAAGAGCTACAGGAGGAGGCTTTTTGTCTGAGTGAAAAATGCAGGAGTGAAAAAAAAGGAACGAGGCTACTTTTACGCATCTTTTCTTAGTATTCCTCTTTGATTAAATGTAGATAGTATGCCGTATTTTATAGGATGGATCCCGGAGTCAAGCCCGACGATGACGGCATGTGCGAAGGCTGGATCATATCCTACTGCACCGCATGCGCGATGAGGTGGATTGCCATGCCGTAGTTGGTACTGGCGTTGTAGCGGGTCAGGACAGTGAAGTTGCGTCCTCCAAGCCAATATTCATCATGCGTATCATTGTGGAGTTTGAGCAGTGATGCTTTGGACTCATCAAACCTTCCTTGAGGAGCCACGCCGTATCTTTGAAGTGTGGGGAGCAGATAAGCGTGTTTGTAGCCTGTTTTGAGCGCGGGATGCCCCCGGCCGTCAATATGCGCCGGTACCGCTGCGGGTCTGCCTCGCTGCCATCCGTTTTGGTGCATGAAGCGCGCAATGATACCGATGCTGTCATGCAGGCTCCACGGGTCTTTGCGCCCGTTTCGGTCGTAGTCCATCCCAAATTTTCTATAGACAGAGGGAAGCTGCTGGACGCTGCCGATCGCACCGGCGAAAGAGCCTTCGAGTTTGTATGGATTAAATCCTTCCTCTCGGCACATCAAGAAAAACTGCTCAAGCTCTGATCTAAAAAGCCGCTGCATTCTGTTGGGAAAAAATGCCAGTGTACTGAGCGAGTCAAGCAGCCGATAGTCTCCCGTAAATTCTCCAAATTTGCTCTCCACCCCGATAAAACCGACGATATAATCTTCATCGACATGATATTCATTGGCAGCTTTTTGGAGTGTTGACCGGTATTGCTGTTTAAATTTACGTGCCTTTGCAAGCGTCTGTGAGTCCAGCACATGTGCCTTAAATCTCTCCCATGTCCCTACGGTCGTACCGGCTTTATAGCGCCCCGTATAGCGTGCCAGAGTATCTCGATCGAGCTTTGCGCTGCGCAGTACAGCAACCATGTAGTCGCGTTTGAAATGGTGTTTGACGACCATCTTGTCGATGAACAACCGAGTCTGGGGAAGATCAAGGAAATCATAGTTGATAGGCGGCCTATCTTCATTGGCTGACAGATGAAACGGCGAAATCACCACAAACAGTACAAAAACAAGGAGTCTCATTTATTACCTTTTATATTTGATAATATTAGAAGAGCATCTTTATAGATCGGCTCATCGATGAAGCCGTAGTGTTCGTCCATAAATCCGTTGACTCCCTGTGCGGCATGGGCCTCAAATGCACTTTTGATATGCCGTGCCCGTTCGATCGACTCTGCAGACAGCCCAAACACCTCATTGGCGATCTGGGCTTGTGCGGGCCCCATGCAGGCTTTGGTGCCAAAGCCCATCTGTCTTTCTTTGAGGCACCATGCTCTGAAGGTCTCGGTATCACGGTATTCTTGAAACATGAAAGAGACGGGGTGCAGTCCGATACTCTTTGCGTCGATCAGAAATTTGGCGAGGATATAATCAATCGTTGGATTGTCGAGTTTTATCAATGATTGAGGCAGCCCTAATGAACTAAGCAGATCAAGGATGCCGAGATTGGCGGTAGTGAATCGTTCATCGATACGCAGGCCAGGAAGGTTCATAAATGCTTCTTTGGTCTCCATCGAGATATGCAGCTCTTTGTCACCGGAGAGGAGCGTCAACGCCTGGGCGATCTCTGTAGGATTTCTGACTTTGGAGAGACGGATCGCATCAAAGCCGAAATCATTCAGAAAGGCGATCTCTTCCGCACCGCCTTCATTGAATGGGTTGGTACGGATAGCGATGAAGCTCTCGGAGTTCTCAAGATAGGAGAGAAAAAGGGCAATATTGGTCAATGCCTCTTTTTTTCTCGATGGGGCGATCGCATCTTCGAGATTGAGAGTCAGCATATCTGCTTCACTTTGATCGATATGGTTGAGGTGTTTAAGCGAAAGGGGGTTGACCATCATGTTGGAGCGGATCTGTTTGTGTTTGTGTGAGAGTTTTTTTTTGGTGCCGAAGTGCCGGATACGCTCAAGTATCGGTATCCGTTCGATGGATGCCAAATCCTGAAAAATCATTGTTTTTCCTTGTAAGCTGTTTTAATAGTGTCCATCATACACCAAAGAGGATGAGTGTTGCCTTGTTATCGGTGGTTGGTTGAGGAGTGTGTGTTGAAATATTACACTTTATCATCATTTTCTATCTCCAAAGGGATGTGAGGATATAATAAGGTATCCAAAGGAGTTTCATGAGAATACTTGTGTTGTCGATCATCTCTTTTTTGACATTATTGTACTCAGATGAGTATAAAACGGCACTGCAGCCGTGTGAACTGTACAATACGATCAAGCATACCAAAAACAGCGGTACCCAAAGACTCAAAGAGGGCGAGAGATATCGTATCCTCCGAGAACAAGCCGGACAGTATTATGTACATATTCCCGGTATCAATGTGCCAAGCCGATGGGTAGATCAGAACTGCTTTGAAGAGAGTGTGACACTTGACAATCAGGATGTCAAAGAGCCTGTTTTGCCTGTTTCACAAGATGTGATTTATACGGAAAGTTTGGATCAGGCAGTGTCCGGCAAGCCCAAAGAGCTGCTATTGGCATTAAGTTGGCATCATGCTTTCTGCGAGACACACCGCCGTGTCAAAGAGTGTATGGATACAAGGCGCTATGAGAATATCGGATTTGTACTGCATGGATTGTGGCCGCAGCCCAAAGACAATATATATTGCGGTGTCTCTCGTGAGCAAAAACAGCTTGACAAAATACATCAATGGAACCGCCTGATGACCCCTTCGTTGAAAAATGAGACTCTGTCCGCATTGCAAGATATCATGCCGGCAACTGCCTCCGGTCTGCATCGCCATGAATGGATCAAGCATGGCAGATGTTACGGGACTGATGCACAAAGCTATTTTGACGATGCCGTCTCTTTGACCAGTCAGGTAGAGCGATCTGCGCTTGGAAGCTTCTTCGCCCAAAATATAGGCAAACAAGTGTCACTTCGGCAGATACGGTTCAAGGCCGATGAAGCTTTCGGCAAAGGCAGCGGCAAAAAAGTAGAGATGCGTTGTCATCAAGGGATGGTCACGGAGGTGTGGTTTCATCTAGGGTACGGCGGCAGCGATCTGAGTCAATTGCTCAAAGAGGGAAGAGAGGTGCGAAGCGGGTGCACTCAAGGCAAGATCGACATGGCAGGGTTCCGGTGAGCGATCTGGATAAGGTGCTTGATCATCTGAAAAACCGTCATGTCTTTTTGACGGGCGGTGCAGGAGTGGGCAAAAGCTATACGACCAATGAGGTAATCCGCCGCTATCGTGATGAGGGTAAAAATGTAGTGTCGTTGGGAAGCACAGGTGTGAGCGCGGTCAATATCGGAGGCTTCACAATCCATAGCTTTTTTGTATTTGGCATTTGCGACAGTTTCGAGGCGCTAAAGCAAAGCGATAAGCACGCCAAAAAACGGCTGGCAGAGCTCAAAAAGATTCTTCAAGCTGCAGATCTGATCGTCATCGATGAGATTTCGATGGTGAGTACAGAGCTTTTTGATATGATAGCATATCGGCTACAAAGCAGTGGTTATCTGGGTAAAATTTTGGTCGTAGGAGACTTTTTTCAGCTTCCTCCTGTTCGAAAAAATGTATCCGATCATCTCTTTGGCAGGCAGCTTTATGCCTTCGAGAGCAGCAGCTGGAGAGCGTTTGATTTTGAGGTGGTGGAGCTGACGCAGATGATGCGCACGCATGATGTGGAATTTACCCGTATTCTGCACAAGATCAGGATAGGCGACTGCGACGATGAAATGATAGCCTATCTAAGCAGACTTTGGAACAACGAAACCGGCTACGATAAAGAGCCAACGATGCTTTTCGGCCGCAATCAAGAGGTGGATGCGGTCAATCGTGCCAAGATCGATGCGCTGGAAGGCGTGGAGCGCAATCTCGTCGCCCATGCTGAACAGTTTGGCAGAGTAGCAGATCAAAAGCTTGAGAGCTGGAAAAAGCTCTTGCCGATCAGCGAAATATTGACGCTCAAGGTTGGTGCGCCTGTGCTTTTCACGGTCAACAAATGGGGTAAATTTGTCAATGGCGAACGAGGCATTCTTCGGGCGATCGAAGATGACTGTCTCATCGTTGAAAAAGACGATCTTTTTGTCAAGATCGAGCGGCATGATTTCGATCTGCTGGAGATGACAGTGGCGGACAACGGAAGCATCGATACCCTTACACTGGCTAGACTTTCTCAGTTTCCGATCAAACTGGCATACGCGGTAACGATCCACAAAAGTCAAGGCATGAGTATCAAAGAGTTGGTCTGCAATATTGATCATATCTTCGCGCCCAGTCAGTTTTATGTCGCCATCTCAAGGGCTGTTGATCCCAAAACACTCAAGATCGATTTCAATCGCGGGGATCTGGTCTCGTATCTGAAGCGTATCATCCGTATTGACGATCGGGTGATGGAGTATTATGGTGATTTGCAAAAGGCAGGCGGCAAACTCTAGAAAGCTATCCTGCTACGATGGGTACATTGCCTGCTCGACGGATATTGATATATCGGTCATAGATGGTGACGATATCGCCGTCAAGCTCTAGGATATTATAATCATTCTCAAGATCTAAAGTAATATTACTCACTTCCCCGTAAAAACTGCCGAATTTCTTGATGAAGCGCATCGGTGTAAAGATAAAAAATCTCCTTTTGCTCAGAAGCATAAATGGAGTCATGAGCAGATGTGCCGGCAGCAGCAGAATGGCTGCAAGGATATATTTGAGTTTACCATATTGAAGTAAGCCAAAACGAAGCGTTTCAGAGAGGATGATATGCTGCAGGTCACCCATGTTGCCCGCCGAAAAGAGGAAAATATCATCATTGAGCCGAAAGAGGTGATGCTTTTCGGTTCGGACAGGTTTGCCCATGGCAAGTTTGTCAAGTACTTTCTCGATTGGCGGTACGCGATGGATTTTGGCGACTACATTGAATGAACCGGTGGGATTGAGTATGAAGCGGGGTGGGGCACTGAGGCTGTGAAGCTGTTTGAGGACGCGCCGGATCGTACCGTCTCCGCCGTTGATCACTACATAAGTGTACTGCTCGATATCGTGATGTTCGTGGAGCGAAGAACTCTTGATAGAGACGATCTCCAGCCCTTCATGAGTGATATTTTTACCGATCGAAAGAATCTTCATCGCCCCCCTCTTGCTTCTTGGGATAATAATTGAATGATTTATGATACCATATCATTTATGAAAAGCCCTACGATTGATGCCGATTATCTCGATAGTTTGATTATCTGCCACAGGTGTCATGCACTCAACAAGAAAAAGACGATTCCTGATGGGACAAAAGCACTTTGCAGCAATTGCAAAACAGAGCTCTACAGGGGCGATACCCATCTTGTCAACAGAGGATTGGCGCTGAGTTTGACTGGAATGGTTTTTTTGGTTTTGGCAAACAGTTTTCCGCTGATCCAAATTGAGATACTCGGCAATAACCGTTTTATGACGCTCTTTTCTATGATAGAGGGTTTGCTTGAGAGCGGGTATTATATCGTCGCTCTTTTTGTGGCTTATTCGATCTTTATCTTTCCGGTAATGATTTTTGTGATATATGTGCTTATTTTTGGTTTGATGAAATATCAACAACACGACGCCGTAGTATCGGATCTGCTTGTATTGCTGGCGCGGATGACACCATGGCATATGAGTGATATATTTTTGATAAGCATCATGGTGGCACTGGTCAAACTGCTGGGGATGGCCCAGATCAAGATGGGTACATCGTTTTGGGCATTGATAGCTTTTGTGCTCATTGATATAGTCCTTACAAGAAGTATCAAGTTTGGTCAGATCTGGGACATGAAACAACAAATATACAAGAAGACAGTGCATCCATGAGGCATAAAGAGGATACAAGCTTTATCAGATGTCCGATGTGTGAAGCGGTCAATGTGGACAAAGGCAAAAACAATATCTGCCGCCGTTGCGGCAGCATGATATATCCGTATGTCAACAGCCCCACAGAAAAAAGCTGGGCATATCTGATAGCAGCTATGATCTTTTATATTCCTGCCAATCTCTATCCCATGATGGTCTATAAACAGTTTGGATCCCAAGGGGGCAGCACTATCATCGAGGGTATCTTTGAGATTTGGAATCACGGAGATTATCCCATCGCTTTGATTATTCTTGTCGCATCTGTACTGATACCTGTCTTGAAATTTTTAATGCTTATTTACCTGATGCTCAGCACTCATGGAGTCCGCCCAAACGCATTCAAGATCAGCAGGCACAAAGTCTACTATATCACCGAGCTTATAGGACCATGGTCCATGATAGATTTATTTGTGGTTGCTATAATAGCAGGTCTTATACATTTTTCGAGTGTTGAAATCATCGCCGGTACGGCATCGAGCGCTTTTGCTCTCTCTGTATTTTTTACGCTGATGGCGGCGCAGAGCTTTAATATAGCATTGATTGTGGAGCAGTAATTATGTCTGATATACCTTATGTAGAAGAGTCCAAAGGATTCAAAGTAGCGTTTTCGATATGGCTTATCCCCATAACCGCACTCTTGATAGCATTGTGGCTTGCGTATGCGCACTATGCAAAACTCGGACCACTGATAGAGATCACCTTTGAGAAAAATCAGGGGCTCAAATCCGGACAAAGTCAGATAAGATACAGAGATATACCTATAGGTACGGTCGAAAAAATATCCCTCATGGATGAGGGAGACAAGGTCAAGGTGACCGCAAGGATAGAAAAAGAGGCTATTGATTTCCTCAATGAAAAGGCAAGATTTTGGATCGTCAATGCCGAAGTGGGTTCCGGTGGTATTTCGGGCCTTGAGACTATCATTTCCGGCGCATATATCAATATGTATGGTAAAAAAGATACAATGACAAAGAGACAATTTGTGGGTCGGGAAGAACCATATATAGAAAATAAGGAAGGTGAAGTTTTCCGTCTGAGTGCCTCCGCAGGATACAATCTCGTCAAGGGAACTCCTATACTCTTTAAGGGTATGAAGGCGGGATATGTCCATAATGTGAATATATCTTCCGATGGCAACAGTGTAGAGATGTCTATTTTTATAGAAAAAAATTATCTGCCGTATGTACGCTTAAATAGTAAGTTTTGGGTGCAAAGTACGATGGATATAGCTTATTCAAACGGCAAATTAGACCTCAGTGTTGCCCCCTTATCCAATATCCTAAGGGGCGGCATAGAGTTCTCTTTAACAGGCGATCATAATACTGAAACAGCACCCAGAAATCACCTCTTTCTTTTGTACAAAAATTTTGCTGTCGCTTCTGAAAAACAGATAGGAAGCAGCGGTGATATGTCCAAGGAGTATCTGATGGGTTTTGAGCAGTCTATCGCCAAGCTCAACACAGACGCATCAGTGCTGTATGACGGATTTGATGTAGGCAGGGTCAAGAGCATCGGCCTGGTGTATGACAGCAATAGATCCAAGATCAAAGGCAATGTAGTCGTGGACATAGATACCCATATCTTCTATGATCCTAAAACTCCAAATATCACCGGTGAAGAAAATCTCAAGAGCGCTGTACGCAAAGGGCTTCGGGCGTCGATCCAAGAGCATGATCCCATCAGCGGGCTGCTCTATATCGATCTTGCTTTTGTAGATACAAATATCACATCAGAGATAACAATTATAGGGCGATACTCTGTATTTCCAGCATATAACAATCTCTCTTCTTTAAGAGGTCTTGCCAAATTAATGGAGTCTATAGACAATACCGTCAACTCTTTCGGGGAAATTATTAAAGAGAACAGACAAGTCACATCCAAAATATTGGCAGATTTAGATGAAGCTATCATGACTGTCAATAGCCTTGTTGGCTCAAAAGAGTTTGCCAAACTTCCTAAGGAGCTCAACAAAACAATGGGAGGGCTTCAAAAGACTCTTGCTTCTCTAGACAGAGTGATGCAAGGCAACAGCGACCAGTCTCTTCTCTCAAGCCAGCTTACCCAAACACTCAAGGAGGTCAGTCAAGCCTCCAAAGAGACACAGCGAATGCTCAAAAAGATCGAACAAAAACCTAATTCACTGATATTTGGAGACTAAATAATGAAAAAAATTATATTGATGAGTATCGGTATGCTTCTGCTCGCAGGGTGCGTCAGCAGCGGGAGTTATCACATATTGACCGGATCCGCTGACACGCACAGATACCGGCACAAGCAGCTTGGTTCGATCGGCATAGAGAAGATTCAGGTTCCGCAATACCTCCAGCAAGACAAAGTCGCAGTAATGCTTTCTCCTACACAGATCGACTATCTGGATAGTTTTAGGTGGGCAGAAGAGATGGACAGCTCACTCACCAATCAGCTCATTTCGGCTATCCAAAAGAGCTTCAGTCATCCCAATGTCCATCTCTATCCGTGGGAGCTTTCGCAGCCCGCACAGGTGAAGGTGAAGGTCTCTATCAGCAGATTTATCGCCTATCAAAACAGAGTTTATCTGGATGCCGGCTGGGAGATATATGATCTTCGCAACAACAGACGATACGGCAGACTCTTCAGTACTGCCGTACCATGCGGATCTGATGGCGGTTCGATCGTGGCGGGTATGGATATTGCCTTTGCGCAGCTTTCGCAGAGTCTCATCAGGGAGATAAACGATCATTTCTAGGAGATGCTGATCAGCGATACCTTATAAGATATTCAACAGTACAGGCAACACAAGTGCGATACCCAAAAATAGTACCGATGTGACAAACACCTGCACAGTCACGGTGCGCGGTTCACAGCCATAAAGCGAAGCAAGGTTGACATTGGCGACCGCCAGCGGAACGATCAATTCTAAAAACAAAATCCCCTTTATGAGAGCAGAGATATCCGCTTGGCTAAGTACGACAAATGCGATGAGCGGTATCATGACAAATTTGGTACTGTTGACCCAGACAGTGAGCCGTAAATTGATCTGAGTCAGCTTGATGCCATACAGATATATCCCGAACAGCACAAGCTGCATTGTCATCGACGCATACGCCCCCATCATCAGTGTTTTGTCAACCGCGTGGCCGGGGTGATAGCCGGCGAGATTGAGTCCAATGGCGACCATCGCTGCCCAAAGCACAGGGAGCTTGACGATATTAAGCAGTGAACCTTGTACGCTGAATTCGCCCCGTGAATAATAAAAGACTCCGATGGTATAGACAAAGAAGACATTGACGAGGTTGATCAGGGTAAGATAAGGGACGCTCTCTTCACCGAACAGTGCGATCCCAAGCGGGATACCAAGGTTTCCTGTATTGCCGATAAGTGCGCTTACAGTAGCGATGGAGCGTTCTTTGGGGTCACCAAAGAGCATTTTTGCCAGTGGGATCATGAGCATGAGCGATATCAGCGTGATTACCAGATAAAGCGTAGGGGCTATAAGAAGTTCTGTGTCGATAGGGCGCTTGAGCAATCCCCAAAATGTCAGAAATATTTGCAAGAAATAGACGCTGAGCAGCGTGATAGTGCGGTCATCAATCTTCTCTTTAAATGTCCATTTTGCCACAAATCCGACAGCGATAAACAGATAGATACCGGATAATGACAAAAGAGTTTCAACCATGTACATATTGCCGATATATTAAATCTGCGATCAAAACCAATACTCCGTCTCTTAATCAACCATTGCAAAGTATACCTTTGCATCCAAAAATATGGCTTAAAACCTTTTTGCAGAGGTTTCATTTTTATTCATCTTGTCTAAGTGATCTTTCTTGTCTGTATTATAGTTTTGGCAATGCCTCTTTGCTAAGTCTAGATTGGATAAAATATCTGCTAAGACCTGAATTTCATAGGCTTTTTTTGGGTCAGTCACTAGGAGAGGGAGAAGCAGATCGTATATCCTATGCCATTGAATGAGAATTGCAAAAGCGGTTGCATCAGCCGTCCTTAATGTGAGCATAAACCTCTGTCAAAATCTATTCCCTCGGGGTGGTAAATTTGGCAAATAAATAATAAGAGGAGAGAAAATGCGTATAGTAGTCATAGGCGGGGGGATTGCGGCTGTTTATGTGGCAAATGCACTTTTGGAGCATGACGATAAAAATGAAATACTGATCATTTCTGCAGAAAAGTATGCGCCTTATGACCGTATCCATCTGTGTGCATTGGTCAATGGGAGCGAAAGTATCGAGGGTATCAGCCTTGAAGTTCATCCTGCCGTGAAGATAGAGCTTGATCAAGAGATTATCAAGGTCGATGCCAAGGCTAAGCGTATTTTTTCGAGTCATGCCTCTTTTGCATATGACAAGCTTGTGATCGCAACAGGGTCAAAACCTAAATCCCCTTTTGATATCGGCAATATCAAGAATGCTACAACTTTTCGCAGCGCTGACGACAGTTTCAAAATCGCCCAAAATATCGCCGGTAAATCAGTGGTCATCGTGGGTGTCGGACCGATAGGGCTTGAACTGCTTGATACACTGATGAAGATGGATAAAGCAAAAGCGATCTATCTGCTTTCCCGCGGTGCGCATCTCTATTCTCAAGACCTCAATCCTCTCTCGGTCGCACTGATACAGAATCTTTTTGAGGCAGATCCCCGTGTCACAGTTTCGTTTCGTGATGAGATCATCGATACGAAGATAGAAGATGACAGGATCATAACTGTCACAACCAAAAAACATACCATAGATGACCCTTTTGTCATTTTCGGTACCGGCATCGCTCCAAATGTGGATTTTGCCAGAGACTCTATCGAAGTTCAAAAAGGAGTGTTGGTCAATGATGCGATGTGTTCGTCTGATCCTGATATCTATGCTGTAGGTGAGGCGGCGCAGGTGCGATCAAGCAGTTTTGTCGCCGGCAGGGTGAAGGAGTGTACTCTCCAGGCAGATGTTGCGGTTGCCAATATTTTGCAATTAGAAGACAAAAGATTTGTGCAGGAGCCCGCTGTCGATGGATTGAAGGTTGGCGCTTTTCTCTTTACTGATGTGAGTTCGCCATGCTATGATCTGCATGACAAAGAGAATGAGCAGATTATCATCTCTTCTCAAAATGAAAATCGCATCGATCAATATATCATCAATGCCAATAGATTAGTTCGCTTTATCGGTATCAACTCCAATATCGATCCTATGCGGCTCAAAAAAATGATCGAGAGCAATGAGACCGTAGATGCCGGCTATTTTTATCAAAATCGTCTTGTCAGTGAACGAGGCAGATTGGTTTGCAGTTGTGAAAGTGTCTATGAACAGGATTTAAGAGAGCTGATCCGAGAATATGCAGTGACAGATTTTGGCGCATTGAAGCCATGGAGCAAGGCAGGGCGTACCTGCGGACGGTGCAAAAAAGATGTTTCAGATATCATTGCGGCCACTCCGGTGGACTTAGAGGAAGCGGCAAGGATCAAAGCCCAAAAAGTAGCAGATGCCCATGCTTTGGAGTTGGCAAAAGCTCAAAAACGGATCGCCAAATACAATAGCCTCCATCCCGCTAATCAAATAAGCGGTGAGAACCTGCAGGAGGCGATCAAATCTTTTGATATGAATCGTGAGTTTAACCATTGGGTCTCGATGATCACAGCAAGTATGCAGCTTCATCCGGACTACGAGCCTCTGGTCAAAGAAGGGGTAGAACAGCTCAATAAGCAGCCGATTGTCTGGCTGGAACTTGCTGATTGTTCAGGCAATTCGGAAGGGTTTATCAAGTCTGCCCATCCAAAAGTCGATGATCTCATCTTGAAATATATTTCGCTTGATTATCATGAACTCTTGATGGCGGCATCAGGAGATCAGTCTGAAAAGGTGCTTGATAACCTCATCACAAAAGATGCCGGCAAATATATCTTGATCGTGGAGGGCGCTGTTCCTCTTGGGATGGACGGCAAATATCTGCGAATCGGTCCCAAAGGCGAGACAGGACTGGAGCTGTTGCGCCGTACCGCCAAAAATGCAGCCGCAGTCATAGCTGTCGGGACATGCGCACTCGATGGCGGCGTGGTGGCTGCCGCGCCAAACCCGACAGGCGCAGTAGGTGTCGCTGAAGCATTGGGTCGCGATGATATCATCAATCTGCCCGGATGCCCTGTCAATCCTGTAAATATTGTCGGAACTCTGTTGCACTATATCATGTTTGATGAGCTTCCCGAACTAGATGCTCACAATCGGCCTAAATGGGCATATAGTTTTCGTATTCATGACAATTGTGAACGAAGAGGACATTATGATATGGACGAATTTGTATTGGAGTGGGGTGATGAGGGGGCGAAACAGGGATGGTGTCTCTTTAAAATGGGCTGCAAGGGACCGTATGCTGAGCTCAATTGTGCTCAGATGCGTTTCAATGAAGGTACCAATTGGCCTGTAGGTGTGGGGCATGGATGTTTTGCGTGTGGCATGGGCAAAATCGCTTTTGACCGTTATGCCAACAATCGACCTTTGGAGGAAAAACAGAATGAGTAACAGGAAAATCGTGATCGATCCTATTACCCGCATTGAGGGGCATTTGCGGATCGAAGTGGAGATAGACGAGAACAATGTTGTGCGTGAGGCGTGGGCATCAGGGCAGCTGTTTCGAGGTATAGAGATGATACTAAAGGGGCGTGATCCGCGTGATGCAGGGCTGATCGCTCAGCGAATTTGTGGTGTTTGTACCAATGTACACTATAGAGCTTCGATCAGCGCCGTGGAGCATGCTTATGGTATCGTCCCGCCGCCAAATGCTGAGATTATCAGGAACTTGGTGACGCTTGCGCTGTTTGTGCAGGATCATATCGTCCATTATTATCATCTGCATTCACTCGACTATACGGATGTGGTCAGTGCACTTGAAGCCGACAGCGGCAAGGCAAACAGCCATGCAAAACTGTTTCATCCATATCCATATCGAACATCAGCAGGTCATTTTGAGTCTGTCAAAGAGAAGCTCTCTGCTTTTGTCAAAGCAGGAAGGCTTGGACTTTTTGCTAATGGATACTGGGGTCATCAGGGCTATCGGCTAACCCCGGAAGAAAATCTCATCCATATGAGCCACTATATAGAGGCGCTGCATGTCCAAAGAGAGTTGAGCAAGGCGGTCGCGATCTTTGCCGGCAAAACACCTCATCCGCAAAATCTGATAGTAGGAGGAGTGACTAGTGTAGCTGATATGCTCAACCCCCAACGGCTGAATGATTTTATGTTCATCATCAAAGATACGCGTGATTTTATCAAGCGGGCGTATATTCCGGACATGAAGATGATCATCAAAGCTTATGGTGATGAGATCAAAAGAGGCGATGGCCGCGGAAGCGGAAATTTTCTCGCATGCGGCGGTTATAATTTTGGAAAAGATGGAGTTCTTTTTGAAGATGGAGTGGTGAGTGGTCATGATTTTGACCATATCGAAAAGTTTGACGAATCGAAAATCACCGAAGAGGCATCCCGCTCTTGGTATGAAAATGATACATCGCTTTCACCGTATAAGGGGGAAACGGTACCGTTTTATACCGATCTAAATCCTGACGGCAGCCTCAAAAGCGAGGGAAAATACAGTTGGGTCAAGGCGCCGCGCTATGAAGGCAAGCCGATGGAGGTCGGTCCGCTTGCACGCATGATGATCGGATACAGCAAAAATGCACCCGCAATTCAGCCATATATGCAGCGATTTATGGATGATACGGGTATGACATTGATCGATTTTTCTACTACGATGGGTCGAATGGCAGCGCGTGCTGTCGAAGCTGAGATTTGTTGTGATTATATCTTTGGCTTTGTCAGTGATTTGATAGAAAATATCAAATACTATGATGAAGAGACTTGGACAAAATATCTCTTTGAAGAGTTGCCCAAAAATGCTCAAGGAGCCGGTATCTACGAGGTGCCGAGAGGAGTATTGGGTCATTTTGTCCGCATCGAGGATGGCAAAATCGCAAATTATCAAGCTGTGGTTCCGACGACATGGAATGCTTCGCCTAAAGATGCGGAAAATCATCGGGGTCCTTATGAAGAATCCTTGATAGGGATCAGACTGGCCGATCCGTCTGCGCCATTGGAAGTGCTGCGTGTAGTGCATTCATTCGATCCGTGTTTGGCATGCGCCGTTCATGTGATCGATGCCAAAGGGCGGGAACTGTCGAGATATAAAGTGTCATCGATCTGTACTGTTTGAAGCAAGGCGGCAGATGAGCAGTATCGTTGTAATCGGGGTGGGCAATATCCTTTTCAAAGATGAAGGAGTCGGCGTTTACGCCAGCCGATATCTGGAAGAAAATTTCTGTTTCGACCCGCCTATCGATATCGTTGATGGCGGAACGCTCGGGTTGAATCTGATGAACTATTATCTGTCATATGACAAAGTGCTTATCATAGATACACTCTCGATCGACGATACTCCAGGATCAGTGTATCATATTCCTGCCGATGAGCTGATAGGACTTGGAAATTACCGCAAAACGGCGCATGAGGTAGAAGTGGTTGCAATGGTTGAGATTTGTTCATTGCTGGGCAATATGGCCGAGGTGAGTGTCATGGGGATCGTCCCCGAAGATATCAAAAGTATTGGGATCGCTTTGAGCCGGAGTATAGAGGATCGATTTGATACTCTGATCGCAGATGTTCTCTCTGAGCTCAAAAAAGCAAATATCAATGTGATAGCAAACGATACTCCAAAAACTCTTCTGGAGATTATACGCCATTATTCCGGAATGGCATCTGCTGTCTAGGGCAATCTGAGTCTTGGGAGAAAGCATGGAGTTTTCAAAATCATTGGCTTCAAATCGTCTTCTCTTTACTGTGCGAGGTATCGTGCAAGGTGTTGGTTTCCGTCCTTTTGTCTATCGAACCGCGAAACGCT
>DYNJ01000032.1:0-10050 GCA_020721085.1 Sulfurovum sp.
ATCACTCATCCACCTGCTCGATCATACGCAGCGTCTGCACGAACGATGTGACGAGGAGGAGTATCGGGCGATGGAGGTCAAAAACTCTCCGGATTTTGATCATCACCAACAGGATCTCATCTCCGCCATCCAAAGTATCATCGATGCCCTCTCTTCCAAAAGTTTTGGCAAAGCGGCAAAGATCGCGCAAAAATATGAAGATGAAACCAAGCGCTCTATGAAACTATACAGGGATACAGTCACGCGCAAAATTGCCGATGACCAGCTCGGTATCACACTGGGCACCAGAGAGCTTGAGGCAGCCAGATGGCTTATCCGCGTCAGTCATCATATAGCCAGAATCTGCTACTATACTGAACAGGCGGTTTTGCAAAGTGCGCCGTAGCTTGGCTTTTACTTTTGGGACACCACTCTAGCCGAAATACTCAAAAATATCTTGACAAGAGGAGCCGGTTCGGATATACTCCGCTATATATTTGAACATATGTTCATAATAAAGGTTAAGATGCAATTTTTAGGACGGCGAAAGATCGCGAGAATTATCGACAAGGATCATAGTCATATCTGCTTTAAGCCATGTGGTGTGAGGGGTTGGGGACTTGAAAAGATTATGCTTAGCGAAGATGAGATGGAGGCGATACGGCTCAGTGATTTTGAGGGACTCTACCAGCAAGAATGCGCCCATAAAATGGGAATTTCCAGAACGACTTTTTCGAGAATAGTTGCAACCGCACACCAAAAAATCTCAGATGCCCTGCTTCACAATAAGGCGCTTATTATGACACATAATAATACACAAGGAAAAATATGAAAATCGCAATACCAGTCAAAACAAATAATACAAATCCGGCAGTTTCGCCGATGTTTGGCAAGGCAAAGTGGTTTGCCTTTGTCGAAGACAATCAGGTAGCTATAGTAAAAAACAGTGTCGGAGGCGGACAGGCAGTGATCCGTTGGTTTATAGAGAGCGGAGTGGATACGGTCATCATCCAGGAGATGGGCGCTACTCCATATGAGATGATCAAGGCGCACGGGGGTATGAAACTCTATCACAGCGGAGATGAACGAATCATGCTGGAAGAACTGCTTGAAAAATTTCACGCAAATATGCTCAGAGAGCTTGACGAGGATGCAATGCAAGAGATTATCGCTCATCATGAGGGCAGTCACACTCACGGTGACCACAACCTCCATGGAGACCACCGCCATCACCAGATACATCATGATCATTTAACCCAATGGGCAACCACGAAAGGAGAGAAGCAATGAAACTTATATTTCCCACTGACGAAAACGCGGGGTATCTCTCAGATAGAGGCGCACATTTCGGCAAAGCAAAATTTTATACCATGATCACACTTCAAGACGGTGTGATCACAGAGGTCGAGTGTGTAGTCAATCCCGGACATAGCGGAGGTGCATGCGGCAATGCGGTGGCCAATATCATGGCACTGAAGCCTGACGCGCTGATCGTCTCAGGCATCGGGGGTTCTCCGGCACAGGGATTTGCCAAAGCAGGACTGGCTCTCTATGTTGACCAGGATTCCGCCACCGTTCAAGAGAGTGTGAAGCGGTTTGTCGAGGGCTCTCTCAGGCAGCTTGGCAGCAGTGGTACCTGCTCGGCACACTGATCACTGCTTGCACACTGTATCTCTGTAGAGTCTAACAAGGAGGCATTGATGGACAAAAAACCACAACCAAACAAAGAGGACGAGCTTCCCTGGCAAAAACCAAAATCCACCGAAGAGGATCCGCTTGCACTTGAAGAGATAAAAGCGATCATTAATAGCTCAAGCTATATCCTCTCCGAAAAAGACAGTGAATTTATCGCGTCTGATGAGGTGCGGGGTGTTCGTCTGCAGCTAGACTATCTCAAAGCTGAGATCAAGATGCGAGAGTATGGCATCAAACATACCGTTGTTGTCTTTGGCAGCGCTCGTATCATAGAGAGAAGCACAGCACTCAAAAGGGTACTTGCCGCGTCCGAGGCACTGAAAAGCGATCCAAGCTCATCTGAACTTATAGCCAAGCTGAAAGCTTCCGAGAAGATGCTGGAGAAGAGCTTTTACTATGAAGAAGCGCACAAATTTGGACAGCTTGTAGGCAAGAGCGGCAAAAATTCTAATGACTGCCATATCACGATCATGACAGGAGGAGGTCCGGGTGTTATGGAGGCAGCCAACCGCGGTGCATTTGATGTCGGTGCAAAATCGATCGGACTCAATATCGAGCTTCCCAGTGAACAGTTCCCGAATCCTTACATCACTCCTGATCTCTGCTTTCAGTTTCACTACTTTGCCATACGCAAACTCCATTTTCTCAGGCGTGCCAAAGCCCTTGTGGTATTCCCCGGCGGATTTGGAACCATGGATGAGCTGTTTGAGGTATTGACGCTGATACAAACCCAAAAAAACGATCCGATCCCGGTTGTTTTGGTATGCAAAAAATACTGGGGGCAAGTAGTGGATTTTGAATTTCTCAAAGAAGAAGGGGTGATTGCGCAAAATGATCTTGATCTTTTCAGCTTTGCAGAAAATGCTGATGAGGCATGGAGTAAAATTCTTGCATGGCATAAGGAGCGCGGAACCCCTCTTTTTTAGAGGATCTGTTTTTGCAAAGTTTCAGGAATGAAAGGTGTGATACAATAGCGCTAAAAATAGGTAATCTATGAGATTCAAAGCGATCTTTAGCAACAGTTTTGGCATCCTCATCTCTCGAGTTACCGGTCTGCTGAGAGATATTCTGATGACTTCAGCGCTTGGAGCCAGTGTATGGAGTGATGTCTTTTTGATGGCATTTAAGTTTCCAAATCTTTTTCGCCGTATCTTTGCAGAGGGTTCGTTCACTCAAAGCTTCATGCCTTCATATGTAGCTTCAAAACAAAAGGGTGTATTTGCTGTAGCTATATTTTTGCGTTTTATGCTTATCATCGTTGCCTTTTCACTGCTGGTGACCATGTTTCCGTCATTTTTTACCAAACTTTTAGCGTGGGATTGGGGAGATGATCTCATATCCAAAACCGCACCGCTGACAGTCATCAACTTTTGGTATCTTGATCTTATCTTTATCGTCACATTCCTAGGTACGCTTCTTCAACACAAAGAGCATTTTTTCACTACCGCTTTTTCTACTGTTTGGCTCAATATCGCGATGATAGCGTGTCTGATGTATTATGCAAAAAGTAGTCCTGAAACGATTGTGTACGCACTTAGTTTTTCGATACTTGTCGGAGGAGTGCTTCAGGTATTGACACACCTGTATACCGTACATAAAAAAGGGCTTTGCAAAGTTTTGATCGGGGGTTGGAAATATAAAAAAGAGAAGAATGTCAAAGAGGAAGAGTCAAAATTTAAAAAACTCTTTATCCCATCGGTAATCGGTAATTCAACGGCACAAATAGCCTCTTTTATCGATACGAGTTTAGCTTCATTTCTGGTCGCCGGATCGGTCTCTTATCTTTTTTATGCCAATAGAGTGTTTCAGCTCCCATTCGCCATCATAGCCCTTGCGATTACCACGGCTCTTTTCCCTGCGATCTCTAAAGCGATCAAAAACGGGAATGAAAACCTTGCCTTTGCCAATCTTGGCAAGGCTTTTTGGCTTCTGTCTCTGCTATTGGGCTTTTCCGTATTGGGCGGTATGTTTTTGGCTGAACCCATCGTGTGGCTTTTGTTTGAAAGGGGCAATTTCACTTCTGCTGATACGCGCAACACATCAATCGTACTTATGATGTATATGGCAGGTCTGGTGCCTTTCGGGCTGGCAAAACTTTTTTCTTTATATCTTTATGCAATGCACAAGCACCTCAAAGCAGCGAAGATCGCCGTCGTCTCACTCGTAGTCAACCTCATCTTTTCGCTGCTGCTGATGAAACCCATGGGCGCATCCGGTTTGGCGCTGGCTGGGAGTATCGGAGGTATGGTGCAGCTGGCTCTTACAGTACGCGAAGTGGGAATGATACGATTTTGGGGCATCGTCAAATCCGCCAAATCGCTATATTTTGTCGTTGGTATGGTAGTATTGGCTGTTTTGCTCTACCGGGTCAATGATCTATTGATGGGATATATACGGTAAAAGGAAACTATGTTGATAAGAAATATTTTTTGTGCTTTACTTGCTTTTTTGCATAGCGGATGCTCATCCAAATCCAAAGATGATAGCCATATAATAGCTTCTATCCCTGAAGCATCAGGGATAGACTATTGCAAAAACAGCGGTACTTTGATCATCGCCAATGATGAAGGGAGTTTTTATGAGATCAAGCTTGACGGTGCGATACTCAAAACTCATAAATTGGGTGATTATGATTTGGAAGGAGTTGTGTGCGAAGAGGATCGTTTTATTTTCGCTGTCGAAAACGGCGATATCCTTGTCGTTGACAGGCATTCGTTTGCGATAGAATATCTTAAGCTTAGAGGTATTGAGCATTTGAACAAAAAAACCGGTATAGAGGGGATCGTAAAAATCGAAGATGGTTATCTCTTGGCAGTACAAACCAAAAACTACAAAAAAGATGCGATCTTTCTAGTGGTCAAACTAGATGACAACTACGCCACTGTGACACGAACGATCCACCACGGCATCATCGATAGCGCCGGAATGGACTATAATGAGGGGATACTCTATATCGTCAGCGATACAAGCGACAAACTTTATCTATACCACCTCAAAGATGCCAAGATCATCAAAGAAATTATACTTCCGCCATTTGACCAAGAAGGTATTGCGCTCGATGATCATGGCAATATCTTTTTCACAGACGATAAAGGCTCTGTTATGAGCTACACGCTTAAGGAGCTGGGGCTTTAACTAAGACCATGTATGTAAACTTATTTTTATAAATAATACTATGGTATAATTTCAAATAACAGTATTTATTGGTTAGTTTCAATTAGTATTGTCAACAAGCAATAAGGAAGGTTATGGGTGTACAAAATTTAGATAGTTTGTGGAATATGGTATTAGAAGAGGGTATGGCGTACGGGATCAAGATCATAGGTGCGATCGTTATCTTTGTGGTAGGGAAATGGATAGCCAAAAAGCTCTCCGGATTGGCAAGAAATTTGATGGAGCGTTCTAATGTTGATCCTACATTGAGCAATTTCATTGCAAATGTGCTTGATGTACTCATGATCATCCTTGTTGTGCTGGCTGCCGTCAAAAATCTTGGCGTTGATACCACTTCGTTTATCGCGATATTGGGTGCTATGGGTTTGGCTATCGGTATGGCGATGCAAGGCACATTTGGCAATATCGGTGCTGGCGTGATACTGATCCTTTTTCGTCCATTCAAGATCGGTGATACGGTTACTATCGCGGGATCAACCGGCAAGGTCAAAGAGATCACACTTTTCAATACGACATTGATAGATGACGATAAAAAGGTGATCATGATCCCAAACAGTGCAGTTGCTGCCGGAACGATTATTAAGACTCAAAATCAAGATACACTTAAGTAATCATTGAATACAATTATCACATTGAGAATCAATTAGAAATAGTCTATTAAAAATCTCTTTTGATTTGCCGATAGATTTTAATACAATAGGCTCAGAACCTAACAACGAAAGGAAGAAAATGAATCTATCTAAAAAGCTTATGTTTATGGCAGGAACAGCTATGTTTCTTAGCAGTGTAACACTTGTGGCGGCAGGGCAGAATACTGCAACTGCTTCTACAAAAACCGTCCCAACCCCAAAAGCAACTGAACTACTGATGCAGTCTTATCAATATCTCGGCTCATTGGACAAGTACTCTTTTGAGGCAAGAATAGTCAATACCGATATTGACCAAAACAATACAGCAAAGAAGTTGACCCATTATCTCAATATCAAAGTTGACAGACCCGGCAATCTGAGAGTAGATATCGAGGGCGATGTCAAAAACAAAACCTTTTATCTCTCGAATGGCGCCTTCACTATGATGGATCACACAACCAACTATTATGGACAGCTTGCTACCTCTAAAACTATAGATCAATCTCTTGACTATCTATTTGATAAGTTCGGGATCAAGATGCCTATCGCGACACTTGTCTATTCTGATATGGACAAACGGTTGAAACCCAAGAAAGACGGTTACTATTTCGGTGCTGCGACAGTGTGCGGCGTAGCATGCCATTATGTCGCATTTGCCGACAAACAAAAAGATGTGCATGTATGGATTGAAAACAGCAAGACGCCTTTGATCAGAAAATATATCATCATCGATAAACTTTCCAAAGGAACTCCGCGAAATGAAACTATCATCAACAGCTGGAATACAAACCCCAGTTTGACTCAAAGTGATTTTGCTTTCAAAGCTCCCAAAGATGCGTATAAGATCACTGTCAAAAGTGGTAAATAATATAAAGGATCAATAATGCAAAAAAAGAATCTGTTTTTAGTCAAATTTGTAACTGTTGCGATGGCGCTTGGTTTTTATTCTCCCGCTGTCGAGACGGTAAGCCAAGGCGACAGTGATACTCTTGAGGTCTCATTTGTCAGCAAGGCTGAAGCAAGAGGCGGCAGAGGTGGCGGTCATGCAGGCAGAGGCGGCGGCGGTCATGCAGGCAGAGGAAATGTGAACCGAAGCAATGTGAACCGAAGCAATGTGAACCGAAGCAATGTGAACCGAAGCAATGTGAATCGTAACACAAACCGTAATGTGAACCGTAACACAAACCGTAATGTGAACCGTAACACAAACCGTAATACCAATATCAATATAGATAATGATCGTTATTACGGTGGCAGTTACAATAGAGGCGGATATTACGGAGCCGGCGCTGTTGTAGCCGGTGTTGTGACAGGGTTGGCGATAGGTTCGATCGTAGCTTCTGTACCTACAACCTGCACAACTGTATATGCCAATGGTATCGCATATCGAAACTGTTCTGGCACATACTATGAGCCTTACTATCAGGGTAGTACAGTTTCTTACCGGGTGGTCAATTCTCCCTATTGATCACAATTTTTATGCAAAAAGGCTATCGCACAGGTATCCTTTTGCATACAAATATAAAAACCTTCTATCAGGTCATTTAAGATACAATCTTGAATCTTTTATTATAATAAGCAGGAGAAAAAATGAAATATATAGTTTTAGGCGTATCAGCTCTTTTGCTAATGACAGGATGTGCTACTATGCAGCCAAAACCGGTTGTAGCGCCAAAGCCAGTCGAACAGAAAGTCGAAGCACCTAAAAAAGTAGCATCGGTAAAATCAAAAAAACATGGCGAATTACCTCCGATACCTGCCGAGGAAGAGGATGTCGATATGAGCGGTATCGTAGATCAGGCGACCAATGAAGTGATGGGCGGAAGCGGAGTATAAAGAGATCTTATAGCCACCCAACTTTTTTCGTTGGTTTTGTGTCTCTTCATGTTATCTAAATAGATGCAAGATGCCAAGATAGCCGATCGCTACCATGAGAATAGTGCCAAATAGATTGAGCGCCATATTGGCAAAAGCATGTCCGTATTGACTGGACTCTAACAAAAAAAAGCTCTCTATGGCAAAAGTAGAGTAAGTTGTCAATCCTCCGAGCAGTCCGGTTATGAGAAACGATTTGGTCTGCGGTGAGATGCTGGGGTTGAGATGAAACCAAGCAAAAAGAGTACCGATCAGCAGACTGCCGAGCAGATTTACTGCAAGTGTGCCAAATGGAAGAGTGTGTACAAAATGGCGGCTCATAAATCCATTGATGAGCAGCCGCAGTACAGAGCCGATAGCTCCGCCGCTACCGACTGCGATTATGATCGGCCAATTCACCATCTATCGTCTCCTGCATATTTTTTTGTAAAATACCATACCATTCATCTGACGCATTTTTTACATCAACTATAGGCAGATAGATATATCTGACGGTCGCATTATGACCTGTTTGCTCATGTTCGTTGAATAGATATTTACTTCCGGTAATGACTACAGGCTGGACCTTGAGACTAAGTTTGGTCGCGATGAATTTTGTACCTGATTTGAATGGGAGCAGTTTTTGATCTTTTGATCTCGTGCCTTCCGGGAAGATGGCAACGGCTCGTTTTTTGACATTGATGGACTCTTTAACATCTCGAATAAGCTTGAGAAGTCCTTTTTTGTCTTCTCTGTCGACAGAGATCATATCCCCGTTTCTCAAGAGATACCCGAACCAAGGCATATTGAAAGTTTCTTTTTTGGCTACCCATCGGAGGTGCCCTTTTTGAAGTGCCTCCATGCCAATAATATCGACAATGCCTTGATGATTCATCACAAACAGATCAGCATCTTTGTCGATGATGCCCTCTTGCTCCAGTTTGCCGCCCAACAAAAAGATGATTACTTGGTTGAGATGGTGCATGATAGATCCCTTTTTTTTTGGGAATAAAGTGATTAAGGGGATCATCACAAGAGCTATAATAGAGGAGATGACCAAAACACCCCAATAAAATCTAATTTTCGCAAATATCTTCATTTTTGATCCATCCTATTGCTCCGTTGGGAAGCTCAATTTTATAAAACTCTGTTCGCTCGGCAAGTATTTGTGTGGTGTATTCCTCAGTCATTTTGGTGCTTATGCGACTAGTGTTTGTCGGCAAAATATACAATGAAGCCCCCTGCTGGATGCAAATCTTCTTTTTGGGTGAATAGAATGTAAGCAGTGTGATCATAGAGATGACTGATATGATAAGATAGAAAAAATCTCTTTTCCACAAAAATAAAAGAAAAAACAGAATACTCAATCCGATAAAAGTAAATTTTTTGAATTTGTCAAAACCGTCATTTTTAGGATTGAGCTGAGATTGTGTCGAGACTGTAGAATCCACGATCTCAATGGGTGTTTCTAGAAAATTATATTGCTGTTTGATCGTATTGTAGTATGTGAATTTGAGCTTTTTCTGGCTGTCTGGAACAACTATATAAAATTCACCAATGACCTTAGCATTGGTGCGTTCTATATTTTCTACACCGTCTTCTATGGCGTTATCAAGATGCATATTCTCGATATTTGCCTCGAAAGCTTCGATAGAAAGAGTGACTAGATTGCTTTTTTCATCATAAGTAGAAGCTTGAGAAGTTTTGATCTTCATATCTGCTGCCAAAACGCCACAAAAATCGGCTCTGCCTTTGAGATTGACTGTCGGGATAGGCATTGCATCGAAACTCACTATAGCGCCATTGTTGGTGATCGTAAGACGCGGAAGTTCAAAACTTTCTCTATCAGCTTTGAAATAAAATGTATAGAAACTGTCATTGCCATTTTTGATCACAAGCGGCTTTTGAAAAAGAGGTTGATGCGGATTATGCAGATCAAAATAAAAATCCGGCGGATAGCCAGGATCTGATCCGATTTCCAGTATTGTGACAGGGAAAAGCTGATTTTCATAGACTTTTTTTGGAATAACGCTATATTTGTATTGTACGGCCCCTTGAAGCAAAAAGGGAGCCGCAACAAATATAAACAGTAGCAGAAAAAGATTTCTAAGCGGGTACATTGATGTTTTCAAATCCTTGAAGCATCCTGATACCGTCTTGTGAGCCGAGGATGGCTTCAAGCGCTCTTTCGGGATGCGGCATCAGACCAAATACATTTTTATTTTTATTTGATATACCCGCAATTGATGCGACAGAACCGTTGATATCAGCCAGATTGCCATCAGCATCACAATATCGCAATAGGATTTGCCCGCCCGCTTCAAGCTCTACCAGGCCTGCTGCATCGATATAGTAGTTGCCATCTGCATGAGCGATTGGTATCGTAAGCACCTCATCCCTTGTGCAATGATTTAAAAATGCATTATCGGTATTAATAACTTTAAGAGATTGGTATTTGGAAATAAAGTGAAGATTGTTGTTTCTTTTGAGCGCTCCAGGAAGCAGACCGGCTTCTGTCAGTATCTGAAATCCATTGCAAATCCCAAGCACACTGCTGCCTTTGTTGGCATAAGAGACTACTGCTTTCATGATTGGAGAAAATCTCGCTATCGATCCGGAACGCAGATAGTCGCCATAGCTAAATCCGCCAGGCACGACGACTAGGTCTGTATCTTCCGGCAGTGTTTCACTTTTGTGCCAGACCAATTCAGTAGAATAA
>DYNJ01000032.1:10150-15701 GCA_020721085.1 Sulfurovum sp.
GTCTGTATCTTCCGGCAGTGTTTCACTTTTGTGCCAGACCAATTCAGTAGAATAACCCAGCTTCTCAAATGCATACTGCGTATCAAACTCGCAGTTGGTGCCTGGAAATCGTAAAATAGCTACTTTCATGCGTAAATCTCGAAAGAATAATCTTCGATAACTGTATTTGCAAGGAGTGTTTCGCACATCTCCTTGACCTCTTCGCGTGCCTGGGTTTCGTTTGCGGCTGCAAGATTTATTATGATCTGCTTGCCGATACGAACTCCCTGGATGCCTTTGAAATTCATCGATTCTAGCGCATGGTGTACCGCTTTGCCTTGGGGATCGAGAACACCCTCTTTGAGATATACATTGACAATCGCTTTCATTTATTTCTCTCCTTGCATGATTCTTTTTAGAACCTCTTCGTAGGCTACTCTGAGTCCGCCAAGCCCCTGCCTAAATCTGTCTTTATCCATCTTCTCACCGCTCTCACTGTCCCAAAGTCTGAAATTATCTGGACTAAGCTCATCTATCAAGATGATCATATCATTGCGGTCACGACCAAATTCGAGCTTGAAATCAACCAGCGTAAGATTCCTCTTGGCATAAAATGCTTTAAGCAGAGTATTGATCTTGCGTGCCATATAGCGGATGTAATCAAGCTCAGCCTCTTCTTTGACAAGACCAAGGATCATACAGTGCTGGTCGTTGAGTTTAGGATCTCCCAATTCATCGTTTTTGTAGTCAAACTCTACAAGCGTAAAGGGAAGGATTGTGCCTTCTTTGATGCCCAAATTTTTGCTGAGGCTTCCTGTGGCGATATTTCGGACGATCACTTCTATCTTGATCACTTCAGCTTTTTTATGAAGCATATGGTTCTCATCAAGCATCTTGACAAAATGTGTAGAGACCCCTTTGTTTTCAAGATAATCAAAAAGATGTGCGGAGATTTTGTTGTTTAAGGCGCCCTTGCCCTCTTCGCTGGATTTTTTTAGACCGTTAAAGGCGGTTAGATCATCCTTGAACTCCGAAATATAGAGATCACAATCCCCGGTAGACCATATCCTTTTTGCCTTGCCTTCATATATCAGCTCTTTTTTATCCATCTGTTTCTTCTCCTATTTGACTTGAGAGACGATCATAATCGCCCTGAGGATATCGATACCGCTTTTGAGCTGTGCGTCATCATATATCATTGTGTCGGTAATGACTGTTTTGTCTTCAGTTTTGGCTTTTTGATCTGTTTTACCCTTTTTTTTGTCGCCATCGATCTTCTCAAGCTCGCCTTCTAGATGTTTTTTGAGTTCCGACTCTTTGATCATAAATGATGTGTTGCCGTCTTGGGATACTTTACCTTCATGGACGGTGATATCGGGTGTGACGCCTACTGCTTGGATCGTGCGGTTACTAGGAAGATAGTATCGCGCGACAGTCAGACGAAGTCCTTCTCCATTGCCTACCGGTGTGACGATCTGTACGCTTCCTTTGCCGAAAGTTTTCTCACCTACTATTATCGCCCGTTTGTGGTCTTGAAGCGCACCGCTGACGATCTCGCTGGCGCTGGCGCTTCCGGCATTAACAAGGGCAACGATAGGGATTTTGGTATTGCTGCTGTCTTGATCATGCGCTTTAAATTCAATATTTTCATTTTCATCACGCCCTTTTTGACTGACGATCACACCTTTATCGACGAAGATATCGACGAGTCCCACTGCCTGATCGAGCAGACCACCCGGATTGTTTCGCAGATCAAGGATAATGCCTGTTCGTTTCGGGTACTTCATAATCGCTTCTTGCACATCTTTGACTACTTTTTGGTCAAATGAGCTCACATGAAGATAGAGGATATCATCGCCGATTGTTTTGGCATAAACAGATTGGATTTCGATAATATCTCTGGTGATTTTGACCTCAATGGGTTTGGACTCATTTTTTCTGACCAGTGTCAAGACGATATCTGTTTTGGGTTTTCCTCTCATGAGAGTAACGGACTCATCTATGGTCATGCCAAGAGTCGCTTTGTCGTCTATTTTGAGGATGATATCTCCGGCCTTCACACCGGCTTTATCGGCAGGCGTACCATCGATCGGAGCGATGACGGTCAAAACGCCGTCTTTCATTCCTACGCTGATCCCCAGTCCTCCAAATTCACCGCTTGTCTGCACATTCAGCTCAGCAAAACTTTTTTTATCCATAAAAGATGAGTGGGCATCTAGATTTGCAAGAAGTCCATCGAGCGCTTTATCGACAAGATCGCTGGTATTGAGCTCATCTACATACTGCTGGTCGATCAGATTGAGCACTTTGGTAAATTTGATATAAGCCTCTAATTTGCTCTTTTGGGAGTCGCTTTGCGTTTCATTTTTTGCTTGAGCAGTGGTTGCGAGCAGCAAAGTTGCGACTATGGTAGAGATCAGACCAAGAGCTATCACATTTTTATTTTTTTTTATCATAGATTGCAGTTCCTGTAATAATAAATTGTTTACATTAAATATTAAAGATATTTTATTGAAAATGTACTTAAAAACAGCTCTATTGTAACTTTTAATGACAAAAATATATTTAACTTTGTTGCAAAGTATATAAACAATCTTGACATAGTATGACTAAATTTGTATAATATTCTTAATTCCAAAAAAGTCAAAAGGGAAAAATATGAATATTTTAGAAAAATTAACCAATCAAATGACCAGCGCGGTCGAATCAGCTTTATCATTGGCACTTCACAATAAAAATCAAGAGGTAGAGCCTGTGCATCTGGTGTGGGCGCTGCTGACCAACAGCGGTTCAATACTTCATCAAGCTCTCAACAAAATGAATGTTGACAAGGCGGCGATCGAACTTGAAGTCAAAAGTGCCTCCAAGAAACTGCCTTCTGCAACATCTGTGACCAAGGAGACGATAAAACTGTCGCAAAATCTGATCCGTTCACTGCAAAACGCCGAAGGTGAGATGACAGCAAAGGGAGATCAATATCTCGCTGTAGACAGTTGGCTGATCGCCAATGCCACACAGGGATTTATCCGTGACATCATCGGCAAATATGTAGATATAGGAGAATTTAAAAAGACTCTAGAGGCCATAAGAGGCGGAAAGAAGATCGAATCACAAAGCGGTGACGAGACATTGGAAGCGTTGGAGCAGTATGGTATAGATCTCAACAAAAAGGCGCTTGAAGGTGTACTTGATCCGGTGATAGGCCGCGATGAAGAGGTACATCGAATGATGCAGATCCTCATCAGAAAGACCAAAAACAACCCGATCTTGATAGGTGAACCCGGTACCGGAAAGACAGCTATTGTGGAGGGGCTGGCACAGCGTATCGTAGCCAAAGAGGTGCCGTTGAGCCTCCAAAATATGCGTGTTGTTTCACTCGATATGAGCCGGCTTATTGCAGGCGCCAAATATCGTGGAGAGTTTGAAGACAGACTTAAAGCGGTAGTGGACGAAGTCAAAAAAGCCGCCAATGTGATCTTGTTCATCGATGAGATACATACAATTGTCGGTGCGGGTGCCAGCGAGGGAGGCATGGATGCGGCAAATATCCTCAAACCGGCTCTTGCAAGAGGAGAGTTGCATACCATAGGTGCAACCACGCTCAAGGAGTACAGAAAATATTTCGAGAAGGATGCAGCACTCCAGAGACGATTTCAGCCTGTCAAGGTAGATGAGCCGAGTATCAATGAAGCACTTGGAATCCTCAGAGGCATTAAAGACAGACTCGAAGCGCATCATAATGTGACGATTATGGATGCTGCGCTGGTGTATGCCGCCAAACTCAGTGATCGTTATATCACGGATAGATTTCTACCTGACAAAGCGATTGATCTGATCGATGAAGCTGCAGCAGAGCTTAAGATGCAAATTGAGAGCGAGCCGACGGATCTATCACGAATCAAAAGAGAGATATCAACGCTTCAAGTCGAAAAAGAGGCGCTTTTGATGGAAGACGGCGGCAAAAATGACAAACGGCTCAATGAGATCAAAAAAGAGTTGGCAGACAGTGAAGAGGAGCGTGTTGCACTTCAAAGCCGCTTTGAAAATGAGAAGACGGTATTCAGTCAAATTGCCCAAGTCAAGAGTATAATAGAAGCGCTCAAGATCAAAGCAGAAACGGCAAAAAGAGAGGGAGAGTTCAATAAAGCGGCAGAGATCGAGTATGGTCAGATCCCCTCTGAGGAGAGCAAGCTGGGTTCGCTCAAAGCAAAATGGGAACAGATGGTCGAAGAGGGGACATTGCTGAAAAACTCTGTCGATGAAGAGATGATTGCCGGCATCATAAGCAAGTGGACGGGTATCCCCGTGACCAAAATGATGCAGAGTGAAAAAGATAAGATTTTGCATATCGAAGATGTGCTCAAAGAGGAGGTTGTCGGACAGGAGGAGGCGCTCAAGGCGGTAGCCAGAGCGATCAAGCGCAACAAAGCAGGACTGAGTGATGTCAACAGGCCCATAGGAAGCTTTATGTTCCTGGGGCCTACCGGAGTAGGCAAGACGCAGGTTGCCAAGACGCTGGCAAAATTCTTATTTGATTCAGAAAAGGCGCTGGTGCGTATCGATATGAGTGAATATATGGAAAAGCACGCGGCGAGCAGACTCGTCGGTGCGCCTCCGGGGTATGTGGGATACGAAGAGGGTGGTCAGCTTACAGAGGCGGTACGGCGCAAACCATATGCCGTAGTACTTTTCGATGAGATCGAAAAGGCGCATCCGGATGTCTTCAATACTCTTTTGCAGGTGCTGGATGACGGTCGTTTGACAGACAACAAAGGGGTGACGGTCGATTTTAAAAATACCATCATCATCATGACCTCCAATATCGCCAGTGATAAGATCATGGAGATTGATGATGTAGAGGCTAGAAGAGCTGCCGTCAACGATGCGCTTAAGCGAAGTTTCAAGCCCGAATTTCTCAACCGGCTGGACGATATCGTGATATTCAATCCGCTAGGAATTGAGGCTATCACCAGTATTGTGGATATTTTGTTTAAAAGTATCCAGAAAAAACTGGCAGAGCGGGATATCCGGATCACTCTGACCAAATCTGCCAAAGCCTATATCGCACAAGCCGGGTTTGATCCGGTGTATGGTGCAAGACCACTCAAAAGAGCGCTTTATGAGGTTGTGGAAGATAAATTGGCAGAATTGATACTCGAAGACAAAGTGAGTGAAGGTTCGAATGTGGAGTTTGATGTCAAAAATGGAGAGATGGCGGTAAATATTATTTGATAAACACATAGCAGATGCGAGTAGCAGAGTAAATTGTATGGTCACTTGTGTAACAATGTGTTGAGACAATCCGCGAAAACTCGCATAGGATGACTCTGTGAAAAATTATCTATATCCAATATGCTCATCTGTATCGGCTTTTTGAATTTTTGACATTATACTTTGTGTGATATACTTTTTGAATAATTTTGGTCAATAAGTGAGGATATTCATAATACACCTTAACAAGAAGTTTCTACTGGTCGGAGTGACCTGACTCGAACAGGCGTCCTCTTCCACCACAAAGAGCCCACCGCACAACCCAACCCATCGAATTACCCCTCCAAACCCCCTATTTAAC
>DYNJ01000138.1 GCA_020721085.1 Sulfurovum sp.
AAAGATCCTTTGAGATGCTATATGGAGCAGAAAATATCAATAATTATTTCTTGTCAAAATCTTATAGTGTCCAAAAAAATAATATGCATTTATTTACATAGGGAAAAGTTGAGCAAAGATATTTAGAGATCGCGTCCTTCGATCCTCCTCCAAAGAGCGATATGAAGATAGCCTTTCCTGTAGAACTCAAGCAAAGAGATGAACCATCTATGTACTTTTTATGAAAACCTTGTCGGTGTGCACTGGCATTCTTTGAAAGTCCCGAAAATTATACGAGACAACCCAAATCATTTTACCCCCTCTGCTTCTCCCCTTTATAACTTATGATGCCGTGCTGTAGATTGCCGATCTGCTCAAAGCCCAGAGACTCCATCGCATGCTGTACTTGGTAGCTTCTGCTACCTGTGTGGCAGTATAGGATAAGCGGTATCTTTTTCTTGTCGAATATATCTTCTATTTTGGCATAAAACTGAGAGGTCGGCATTAACAGATCGGTTCCAACTATGTGTCCCATACGGTACTCCATATGTTCGCGTACATCAATCAGTTCGAAATGCACCATACCAAGTCTTCTGGCCTCTAAAAGCGCCTCAAGCTCATCTCCATCAAGTTGCGCCTTTGCCAATAGTGTGACCGCCTGATCTTTGGTGAGTCCTCGTGAGTGCTGGTGTACAATCTCTTCGATCTCGCTTTGCATCTTTTGAGACCGGGCATATTGAGGGGTACAGAAGATCCCACAATGGCACAATCCGTCTTCCGGGATCTCATGTTCCAAGGCAGGTTTGCAAGGGCAGATACGGTTATCTGCGGCTTTTTGCTCTTCAGGTGTCTGCCCTATGACCATAAAGCAGGGACAGAAGCGCTTGCCGTAGATGATACGGTTGCGGGCCAGACCCATTACGACACCTTCATTGACCTCGCTATTTGGATTTTGTACAAATCCAAACTGGTGATTGACCTTCTCGACAAAGCGCCATGTTTTTTCCATCTCTGTCTGAAATTCCGGTGAGTTCATATCTATCTTTTGCATCTCTTCTCCTATTTTTGTATCTTATCGTCGCTGTTGAGCATTTTTGTGAATTTATCAAACTCTCTAGCAAAGGATTCCATCTGCTCTCTCCATCCTTCTAGGAAATTTCGTGTTTTGTTGAGATCGATACTGACTTTTTCTTGT
>DYNJ01000033.1:0-8699 GCA_020721085.1 Sulfurovum sp.
GAACCTGCCTATAGATTGAGAGTTGGAAATTATCGAATACTATTTGATGTATTAGGGCATATTCAAGAAAAACTCGTATTTAATCTAAATGATATTTTTTCAGATTTTGGTCAAAGCTACCTGAAGCCAATTTTATTACTTTTTGTTTTTGCTTTTTTATATATGTTGGTTTTATATTGATATGAAGAAAATATTCTTTACAAAATATACGAACCAGCGAACATTTATATTAAAACAGTTATTGATGTTATCAATAATATGACAAAAAATATATTGCCATTTGGAAAATTTCTTAAAAATGATTTAGAATTTGTATCATTAATTTTTTACATCATTTTTTCAACCTTGATATGGCAGACAATAGTGTCGATAAAAAGATATACAAAAAGACAGGAGAGAGCAACAATAATGAAAAATTTAAATGAACTAACACTCAAACAAAGAGAAGAACTTTTTAGACAACTTCGTATCTCCATCACGCATCACTCTAATGCCATGGAAGGTACAACATTATCATATGGTGAAACTAAAGAATTACTAGAATTAGGGCATACAGCAGGGCATAAACCACTTGGTGAACAGCTTGTGATATTAGGCTTTGCAAAAGCTTATGATGTCATAGTTCGTGAAGCATCAAATAAAGAATGTGTTATTGATAGCAGTTTTATCAAAGATATTCACGCCATTATATTTGAGGACGCATTAAAAGTAGCACCTCAATATGTCTCTAAACCGATTGGAGCATATAGACTAGATGGACGATACATCAAAGGTGTAGATATAAAATTATCTTTGCCACATATGATTTCAAATGATATTGAAAATTTACTGTATAGGTTTCATAGCAATAAAATGGATTTGCTTGATATAGCAGAGTTTCATATTTTATTTGAAAGAATTCATCCATTTGCAGATGGAAATGGTAGAGTCGGAAGACTGATAATGGCATACCAAGCTATTCAAAATAATATTGTCCCACCACTTATAGAAAATGAACATAGAGATGATTATCTAAAAGCGATTAATAATAAAGATGACTTGTGTAAATTTTTAGATGAAAGTATCACTAAAAGTTTAGAATTGATAGATATTTAGGCAAATTGTCTAACAAATCTTAGCAGTGAACGCTTGCGTCACTGAAGTCAACCGTTAGGCCTTACTAATGGCGGAATTGTGAATGTATTCGATACTGGAGTTTTTAATGCTCAAGGAAGATGCCAGCCAGAGTTAAAGGCCGCGTTGGATGCAGCGCCCGCTCATGCTCCGGCAGTGAAACCTATAGCTGCCGCAGGTAAAACAAAATACCAACACAAAGGTTTTTGCTGTTTGGCGATGGTTCCGTCGAAGTCAAAGAGGGGGGTAGCTATAGTCATAAAATCAAAAATGCGATTTTGAGCTAGACCACTCTCACGAGGATCTTATCCAGCAATGAGGTACTCAAAACTCTTTTGGCAAAAGCAAGCAGCAGTGTCGCTTTGGTGATCGCATATCGCGGTTTCGGCTTCGGCGTCAGCACAATCCTATGCACCACTTGAGCCACACTGACAGCTTCCTCGCTGAACGGTACCTTTTTTTCGGTTCCATCCAGGCTCTTGAGATATTGTTCCCGAAACAAAGAGCGGTCGATATCGATATTTTCTCTGAGTTTGATGAGGGCATTTTTGCGAAAATTACTTGAGATGGGACCTGTATTGAGAAGTACCGGATAGACTGCGGTATCATTGAGTTCAAGACGAAGCGTATCAGTGAGCCCTTCGATGGCATATTTGCTGGCATTATAGGCGCCTCTGCCAAACAAAGAGACGAGCCCCAAAACAGAGCTGTGCTGGATGATCTTGCCGTAACCTTGAGCGCGCATCACGGGAATGATCTGTCTTGTACATTCATGCAGACCGAACACATTGGTCTCAAACTGCGCCTTGAGGACTTCTGTGGAGATATCCTCGATCGCTCCCGGCTGACCAAATCCTGCATTATTGAACCATACATCGATCTTGCCGTCAATCGCAAGGACATTGTCTATCACTTCTGCGATCTGGTCTTGCCTGGTGACATCAAGCAGCATAGCATTTTCAAATCCCAGAGACTTCAGCCGTTCTACATCTTCGGGCTTTCTGGCGGTGGGATATACACTGACAAACCGCTCCTTGAGATAAAGCGCCGTTGCAAGTCCGATACCGCTGCTACAACCTGTAATAACTATGTTGGTCATAGTGTATTCTAAACTATAACGATAGGTTTACAATAGATTTTTGATACGCTCATAACCTTTTTTGAACTCATTAACCGCGACTTTGAGCCCAGCTTTTGCCGCATCGCCAAGCTCTCCGCCTGTCTCTTCGGCTGATTTTAATATCTCTTTGCTTTTTGCTTTGAAATCTTCATAATTAATATCTAGATTGGCAAATTCATCTTGGGCTTCCATTTTGCCAAGGTGTATCTGAAGAGCCAACTCATCCCGTATCTGCTGCGCTTCACTTAGGATTTTATCAAAAGTCAATTTTGCAGCTTCTGTCTGCTCTGTGCTATTCTCGTTTTTGGGTGTCTCAATCATAATAATCCTTTTTATTTTTGTGATATATTATATCATACTTTTATTTCTCAATGATCAGTTATTCTATTTCGAAACATTTGAGCTTGTTTTATGGCTCCTTCGACACTGAGATGATCATCGTCTGCATAGAGCATCTTGCCGTCTATGACCGCATCACAAAATTTTCCGTCACAAAAAAGAGGCTCAGGATCCAAGATCGTCACCCCGGGATACCGCTCTGACATAGAAGCGATCGTCTGACGGTAGCCTTTTTGTCTGGCTATGTAGGCGCTATACGCCACCTTGCACTCCTTGGGAAATATGCCAAATGGTCTAGAAAGGCAATTTTTGACATTAAAACCCAATTCCGGATTTTCCAAAAGATAATAAAGCTTGATCTTTTTTTGGCCAAACAGAGCAAATGTCTTCTCGATAGCGCCGTAGAGATCCTTTGGATCGCACTTCTTTTTTAGATCGCTAAAGCAATCGATCATCTTCATACGATATGGCTTGCCGCCGCCGTCAACAAACCCAAAACCTCTGTCTTTGATATATGATGGTCCTCTTGCGACAAATATCACCTTTTTTATATTTGGCATTTTGTCTATCATTTGATAGATACTTTTGATCTTGGCTTCACACTCCATAGCTTTGTTTTTAGTAGTACCTGTTGCTCCGCCTACATAGGGAGGACAGCTTGAATTGGCCAAAAGCAGTGTCTCGTAACCGTCATCCTTGAAGACTTTGGCAAATCCGCTATATGCAGCGTGGGCATGGCTGTCACCGATCAAAACTATAAATTTCTTGCTCAAATCATCAGAAGTTGCTCTAAAGTAATCATTTGGGGGTTTATAGCCTATGACGGCTTGCAGTATATTGAGCGCTTTGTCATCGTATGGCTCAGTTCTTATAAACTGCTCTTCAAATCCTTTATCCGGTTTATAAAATGCCCTTTGGGGCAGACCTTTTTGGGCGGATACGAAGTGCGCCAACATGGTTATACTGATCGATATGGCGACTAGAAGCAGCGCAAATTTGATACTGTTTTGTTTGCGGGTGTAGATCTCAACATATCTGTAGATCAGATAGGAGAGTATTACTGCAACCGCTATGATCACGACTCCATAAGCGGTGACTGAGATGCCAAAAATATGGCTATAGCTTATCAGCACATAATGCCAAAGATAAAGAGGGAAACTGACAAGTCCTAAAAATACCAGCGGAGCGGAGGTGAATAATCTGCTGTCATCTCGTACGGCAAAATACAAGATCAGCAAACCTGTCGCCAAAACGACTAAAAATGTTTTGACGGCAGAGTAGTCAGTGTTGCCCGTACAGAGTGCGACAGAGCCCACAAAAAACAGCAAAACAGGATATTTGAATTTTACCGCGGACGGAAGATATCTCGCATCTTTTTCGACCGCATAGATCAGACCGCCAAATGCCAACTCCCAAAATCTCGACAGTGAATTGTAAAAGCCGTCGATATGCAAAAGTTGCGGCAACAAGATAAGCACACCGGCGATCACTGCCAATCCGGCAAGATAATTGACTCTCATAGCGGCTAACAACATCACCACAAAAGGCCATACAAAATAGAACTGCTCCTCTATAGAGAGTGACCAGAAATGCAGAAGCGGCTTGAGCTGACCCGCCTCATCCCAATATCCCGCTTCGCCTGCCAATCTAAAGTTTTGGAAAAAAAGCAATGAGGATTTGATATGAAGAGCGAGCTGTTCAAGCTCCCATGGAAACAAAAATAGATACCCCGCCAAAAATATCGTGATAACTACTATGAGCATAGCCGGAAATATTCTGCGCACCCTGTTTCTATAAAATTCTACTATACTAAATGATTGGGTTTGGCTTTTGGTGATGATGATCTTGGAGATAAGATACCCTGAAAGCACAAAAAATATATCTACCCCGACATACCCGAATGAGAAATATTCAGGCCATATATGGAAAAGTACGACAAGAGTTACAGCGATACCGCGAAGCCCGTCGAGCGATCTGTTGTATCGGAGTGAATGTTCTACGACAGGCAGCAAACAGGACTCTTGACTACCTGATTTTTTGCAGTCTGATCTTCACTGACGCCTCATGTGCCGTCAGCCCCTCAGTATGTGCGATCAGAGCGCACTGATAACCGATCTCCTCAAGCCCTTGCGGACTCATAGAGATGATCGATGATTTTTTGATGAAATGCTCAACACTCAACGGTGAATAAAATTTGGCTGTGCCGCCCGTGGGGAGCGTATGGTTCGGACCGGCTACATAATCACCTATCGGCTCAGGAGTATAAGCGCCCAAAAATATAGCGCCTGCATGGCGGATACCGTCCAGCAACGCCATCGGATCACTTGTCATCACCTCAAGATGCTCCGGCGCGATCTCGTTCATCAGCATTACTGCTTCGTCCATATCGGCGGCGACTATGATAGCGCCTCTTTGTTCGATCGATTTGCGTGCGATCGCCTCTCTGCTCAGGGTGCCCAAAAACTCTTCGGCTTTTTGGCTCACACGCTTTGCCAATTCCATGCTTGTCGTGATCAGTATCGAACTCGCCATTTCGTCATGTTCTGCCTGGGAGAGCAGATCCATCGCTACAAAATCCGCATTCGCGCTTTCGTCTGCCAATATGCCTATCTCGCTAGGACCTGCGATCATATCGATATTGACTTCCCCGTAAACCATCTTTTTAGCAGTCGCTACAAAGATATTGCCCGGTCCCGTGATCACATCAACTTTTGGGATACTCTCAGTCCCATATGCCATAGCGCCGATGGCCGATGCGCCACCGACCTTGAACAGTTTTGTGATTTTGCACAGATGACATGCCGCCAGCAAAAGTTCATTGGGTTCATTGTCCGGTGTAGGCGTGCATACAATGATTTCTCCTACTCCCGCTACGAGTGCCGGAATCGCATTCATCAAAAGCGAGCTGGGGTACGCCGCCTTGCCTCCGGGAATATAAAGCCCCGCTCTGTCCACGGGTGTTATTTTTTGTCCCAATATGATGCCGTTGGGCTCTGTATCCATCCAAGTTTTCGGCATGAGTTTTTGGTGGTATGCCTCTATGCGACTGTATGCCAAGTGCAGCGCATCGCGCAACTTAGGATCGATCATCTCGTATGCTCTTTTCATCTCTTCGGCAGAGACCGTCAGAGCCTCATCATTTGCAGGTTCCCAGCGGTCAAATCTGGCTATGTGCGCTTTGACTGCTTTGTCGCCTTCATTTTTGATCTCACCCAAAAGCTTGCCGACTACGCTGCTGACCTCTTCGATGTCCATTTTGCCACGCTTCAAAAGCTCATCGAAACTGGCTTTGAAGCCTTTGTCGCCGGTTGATATGATCTTCACAAAATATCCTTATATTTTATATTTTCGCTGGTATCGTGGCAGCATACTATCGTTTCCGATCAGTCCGCCCTGATGCAGATAGAGAGTCGGCCTTGCATAAATCTCCGGATGAGCCAAAAGTGCGATCCAGCCTTGCGGATCATACAATAGATCAAACTCAATTCCTGTTTGTTGTCGCAATTTTAGCCAAATTTTATAATGATCACTATAAAGTTTGCCGAAATGGTATTTCCTGTCCTGTTCTATGATAGCAGGATGCATTGCTTCATCACTTTCAAGCTGGAAAAACTGTTTTCGCAGATATGATGCGTCACCGACACAAGGCACAGTATAGACGGTTGCCTGAAAGGATGAGGGCAGAAGGGGAAAATGCGATTCTTCGACAAGCTCAGCATGAACGGTTGGAAGGAGATGTTTTTGGAGATACAGTGCTGTGGTGCCTGTGCCAGAGGGCAAGAAAATATTGAGTTTTTCTATATGTTGGGCTTTTTGCCAATCCCTGATTTCTTTAGCTAAAAGTTCGATGCCAAACTCAGCCTCTTTTTGCCGTCCGCCCTCTTCTATATATAGCACACTATTCTTTTTATCATCCTCGTACTTGGCACGGGGATACATTTTTGTATCATCATGGGTTCCTGCCTCTGCAGGAGTGGCGATACTCTTCCTTTCGGCCTTCGACCTTTCCCCTTCATCCTTTACCCTCATCACCATACCATTTTCAAGCGCTTTGGCATAGTTGCCGTGAGGATTTTCTTTGAGATACTCAGCTATATGATCTACAAAATACTCAAATACCCATCCTCTCATACGAGCCAAAACGGACAGCGAATACATAGCGTTTGATTGGGCCGAACCATAAGAGACAATCTTGGTGATATTTGGAAAATCACCACATAGATAATAGTACAACTTTCGAGCCTTGTTACCCGAAAAGTCAGGATGGCTCACATCGTCCCTTTTGAGATAAAACGGCTGTCCATCTACTGCTATTTGCTCTATCGGAGTAGGAAAATTCAAAACCGGTGGTGTCACCTGTGCCCTTTTTGATGATCTTGGAGGCATACTTTGCAAATAGCCTCATAGATTACAGCATTTTTCCAACAATATATTAATAAGCCGGCTTCTTGTGCCAACAACCTATAGACAGATCAAAGACCACGATGCTTTAACTCATTATACCTTTCACACCCTGCTTCTAATCCCATATCACAAGCTTTGCCATAAAGCTCTTTTGCTTTTCTCCAGTCTTGCTTGACAGCCGTACCGCCTTCACACATAAATGCGAGAAGCAGACAACCATCGGCATCTCCTGCATCGCAGGCTCTTTGATACTGCTGCGCATCTTTGATAGAGTGATACCGTGTACTTCTGCCGTCATTTTGCATAACTTCAAGATTGACGCACCCCTCAGTATATCCTCCGTTACAGGCTTTTTGAAACAACTCTTCAGCCCTATAGGAGTCTCGTCTGACGCCTTCACCGTCTCTATACATAAATCCAAGCAGAAGACACCCTCTAGGATCTCCCTTATGGCAAGATATTTGAAGATATTTTGTCGCTTTTTTATACTCTCTGTCGAAATATGCTTTTCTGCCGTCCTCAAAATTATCTGTTATAGAATCAGCCAAAAGAGTTGACGAGATAAACAAAAGCATCATAAATAAAATTTTCTTCATTCTATACTCCCAAATTATAGGATTATTCTTTTATCATATTATCATATCATTATTTGGATAAGAGCGTATAGATGATATTCATCAACCGTTTTTTATATTAGTAGTGTAAAATACCTTCTTTTATTTACTACGAATTATTGAAAACAACTCAAAAAGGAATACGATATGAATGCAAAACACTATTATAACCCCCAAGGGGAAAATATACTTGATGAGAAGATGTACGGCGGATCACCGACAGGATTTGTGGATTTCAACCGATCCAAATACCGCTGGGATAGTGCTATATATGATCTAATGAATGCAAATACTTGGTTTCCCTCCGAGGTCAACACATCCACTGAAAAAAAGAATTTTGATCAATTAACCGAGAATGAACAGGCTATATACAAGATGACTTTTGCGCAGCTTAGCTTCAACGATAGCGCCCAGGAAGAGTATCTAAGTGATTTTAGAAGATTGGCAAACAACAGACTTGTCAAGGCGGTTTTGAGCCTGCAAATCATGCAGGAGGTGAACCATAGCAAGAGTTATGCAGTCTTATTGGATGCCTGCGGCAACTCTGAAGAGGTCTTCAATCTTTATAAACACGATCACGCGCTCAATAAAAAGAATCAAAGGATAGCCGAACAGTTTGCCCGCTATATCGACGGCGGATCTGTCGATAAGATGCTTCTAAGCGCGATGGCGAGCGTCAATCTGGAAGGGATATATTTCCTGCTTGGGTTCAGCTATATTTATGTACTTGGCGACAAAGTCCCAGGTGCCAGAGATATGATCAAATTTATAGCCAGAGATGAACTGAACTCTCACCTCCCGCTTTTTGCCAATATCTTCAAAACAATCCAAAAAGAGAACAAGATTCAGACAAGTACGATCGACAGCGCTTACGAAATGATCCAAGAGGCTGTAGATATCGAGCTGGAATATGGCAAATATCTGCTGGCAAGCTATCCTATCATGGGTCTGACCACAGAACTGATGGAGCAGACTGTGCATAATTATGCCAATGAGCGGCTCAAAAGAATAGGACTGGATCCTATCTTTACGGAGAGTACGACTACCTATCTTCAGCAGCTTGTGACCAAGCACCTTGAGATGAACAGCGTCAAGAGTAACTTTTTTGA
>DYNJ01000033.1:8799-15549 GCA_020721085.1 Sulfurovum sp.
CTGACACCATCCCAAAACGCCCATTGCGCATCAGTATCGATATTCATCTTGACGGCCCCATAGCTTATCGCTTCGCGAATCTCTGCAAGCGTCGAACCGGAACCGCCATGGAAGACGAAATTGACAGGATTGGCTACGGTATGGTACTTCTCTTGAATGTATTTTTGTGAGTTGTCAAGGATGCCGGGTCTCAATACGACATTGCCTGGCTTATAGACGCCGTGTACATTGCCAAACGATGCCGCGATAGTAAATCGGTCACTAACCTTACTTAGTTCCTCATAAGCATAAGCAACCTCTTGGGGCTGTGTATAAAGAAGTGCGTTGTCAACATTGCTGTTGTCCACGCCATCCTCTTCTCCGCCCGTGACACCCAATTCAATCTCAAGAGTCATACCCATCCTGCTCATGCGCTCCAGATATTTTTTGCAAATAGCGATATTTTCTTCGATCGGCTCCTCGGACAGATCGATCATATGAGAAGAAAAAAGCGGTGTGCCATACTTTGCAAAATGCTCTTCACTGGCATCCAGCAACGCATCGATCCACGGCAGAAGTTTGAGTGCAGCATGATCTGTATGCAAGATGACAGGCACGCCATACGCCTCGGCTACCGTATGGACATGTTTGGCACCGGAGATCGTACCCAAGATCGCCGCTATTCCTGAAGGAAGCCATTTGCCGCCATAGAAACTGCCGCCGCCGTTACTAAACTGAATGACTACAGGTGACTTGACCTTTGCGGCTGTTTCAAGTACCGCATTGATCGAATCAGTACCTACTACATTGACTGCCGGCAACGCAAATCCTTCCGACTTGGCGATCGCAAATATTTTTTGCACATCGTCACCTGTGACAACACCTGCCTTGACTGCTTCCAAAATTCTAGTGGACATAAATACTCCTTATAAAGATTATTTTACTATTTTACTTCAATTTTGGCATTTTTCATCAATTCTTTAGAGAATTTCTGCTGTTTTATCGTCATAGAGATATAATTTTTCACTTTATCATACTCTAACTCTTTTCCGCTTTTGTCTTTAAAGACCTTTTTGTTCTCTTCATAAAACTTCTTCATCTCATCTTCAGATACTGTTGTTTTTTTCATCTCCTGACCCACCCAATGCTGTGCAACCAATTTCTTTTTGATATCAGCCGGCACCTCTTTGCCGGCAAGCACTTCGACCAATACAGGCAGTGCCAAGCTTGTCACAACTTCAGACTGTTGCTGCTTGGGTAGCAAGTCAAAATCAGAAACTTTGCCTTTGGTTGCCATCTTGAGAAACTCATCTGCATTTTTCTTGTATATCTCATGCCCGTCAACCGTTCCAATTACAGTACTTCCTGGTCTGCTGACTCGCGGTGCCGGTTTTTCTACCGGTTTTGCGGCTACATTGAGATTGTCCAGATCGACTGCTTGTCTGGCGGGAGCATCTGATGCAGGCATGAGACTGTTTTTGAGCATATCCTCTGCGACTGCCCCGACAGTTGCCGCTCCCAAAACAATTCCCGCTAAAATCACAATTTTTTTCATTAACTATTTCCTTTTTATATTTTTATTACTTTGCGGCAGCAGGTTTTGGCTCTTCTTTGATCTCGATCTTTGCTTTTGTTTTCAACTCTTTAGCCACTTCGGTCAAATTAGTCTGAAACTGCTGCTGCTTGAGAGATTCCACAATTTTCTCTTTGACCTGATCAAACGCTACACTTGCTTGCGGGTTCTTCTCTTCGAGATAGACGACATGATAGCCAAACTGCGTTTTGACAGGAGTCAGTGTGATCTCACCTACCTTCATCTTAAAGACAGGCTCTGCGAACTCCGGCACCATCTGTGATTTTGAGAATGTCCCCAGATCACCGCCGTCAGGCCCCTTTTGTCCGGCAGACTTCTCTTTGGCAAGAGCTATAAATTTTTCTTTGAGTTTTTCACCTTGAAGTCCCTTCATCTGTGCGATCAGCTCATTGGCTGCTTTATCATCTTCAACTAGGATATGTCTCGCATGTACAGTTTCCGGAACGACAAACTTGTCTTTGTTTTTCTCATAAAACTCTTTTGCCTCGCTGTCGCTTACAAGGGTATTTTTCATCTGTTCTTTCATCCAGAGACTAACCAAAAGATTTTCTTTAAGTTTTTCTAGATTATCTTTAAATTCGGCGCTGTTTTCGATATTGTCTTTTTTGGCTGCTTCTACAAAAAGTATTTTTTCTATCAATCTTTCCGTGACCATCTTTTGCTGCTCCGCAGGCAACTTCTCATATGTTGCATCTTGCATAGTAGTGCGGACAAACATCTGAGCGTCTTGCTTGGTGATATTTTTACCGTCAACTGTCGCAAGGATATCAGACGCCATCAGGCCCGTTGCCATCATCGTTGCGGCAACCATAGAAATTTTGATCATTTTTTTCATTACTAAATCCTTAAACTCTTAATTTTTACGGATTATTGTATCTATTATTAGTAAATCGTTGATTAATGGGCTCGTAACGATAACAATAGTAAAATTTTATCAAAGCAGAGTCCGGACGGAGGTAAAAATATGAAACAGCAAAAAAGCAAAAAAGCAACTCTTCACAAAACCAAGCCCAAAAAAGCTACACCGCAAGAGACCCAAGAGATCAAGGAACTTTTTTTGATGCACTTTCCTGATAGCGTCACTGAGCTAAGATACCGCAATCTCTACGAACTTCTGGTCTCAGTCATGCTCTCGGCCCAATGCACAGACAAGCGTGTCAACCTCATCACACCTGCACTTTTTGATGCCTACCCTGCTCCAGCAGATCTGGCTCTTGCAGATTTGGATGAGCTCAAGAGGTATCTCAACACATGCTCGTTTTTCAACAACAAAGCCGCCAATCTGATCAAAATGGCGCGATCTGTCGTCAGCGACCATAACGCAGAGATACCTCTCGATCAGAAAGCGCTGATCAAACTAGCGGGGGTCGGACAAAAAACAGCCAATGTCGTCATGATAGAATATACCGGCGCCAACCTGATGGCGGTCGATACTCATGTATTTAGAGTCGCGCACAGACTGGGACTCAGCAGCGCTGCAACAGCGACAAAAACAGAAAAAGAGCTAAGCAAAAAGTTTAAAACAGATCTGCACCGGCTACATCAAGCAATGGTACTGTTCGGACGCTACACCTGCAAAGCGCTCAAACCAGAGTGCGATCACTGCTTTTTAACCCAATACTGCAAAAGCAAAGAGGGCTTCAAAGTTTAAGGGCGCTTCTAAAAACTCTAATCCGTTTTTATCTTATGAGCACCTTATTTGTGCAACGCGATCAACAATTTTTTGCAACACCTCAAATGTCCTTGCCACAGAATCCAAACTGACTGCCTCTCTGATAGAGTGAGGAAAGATGATCGTCGGACCGATAGATGCAAACAATATATGCGGATATTTTTGCTTCAATACTCCACACTCAAGACCGGCATGAATGGCTTTGAGTGCACTATTGCCCAGCTCTTGGTGCATCACCTCTTGGACGATCTTCGTAAATTCATTTTCTTGCGGACTCCAAGCCGGATATTTGTCTTTTTTCTCAACTTCAAATCCTGCTTCTCTAAAATAATCAGCCGTTACCTCTGCTTGAGTGTGAAGCTCATCCCTACTCATGCCCCGTATGCTTACTTCTATCTCGATCGCGTCATCGTGAGTGGTGACAATAGCCAAATTTTGACTCACTTGCGGGATACCTAACGCATCATTGAATTTCACAACACCATTTGGAAAATCTGATATCAACGACAATATATCATCCTCGATCACCAATGGCAGTTTTTCAATCTTTTTGACGGCGAAATCATCTTTTATAGCAAATTCTATTTCACTTGCGACAACAGCTTTAGCGGCTGCGGGGATAGAATTGATCCGCTCACCGCCGCTTATTGTTATCAATCTTGCCTGATTTCTTCCTAAAACTTTAGAGAGCTCTACAATCGCATTTGGGATACCTTTGTCGATGTCAATGCCGGAATGTCCGCCCGGAAGATTTGAGATACTTACTTCAAAACAATCATGATCGTTTGAGACGGCAGTGAATTTTTTTGCCGCCTTGATGTCCACCCCTCCTGCGCACCCGATATATACTTCACCTTCTGTTTCGCTGTCGAGGTTAAGCATATATCGGCTTTGCAGAGGAAACCCTATAGCATTAGCGCCTATGAGCCCTATCTCTTCATCGGAGGTCAGCAGAAACTCAAGCGCGTGCCCCTCCTCCATCAGCGCCATCATCATCGCTATTGCTATCCCATTGTCCGCACCCAAGGAAGAGCCTTTGGCTTTTAGCCATCCGCCCTCTTCGTAGGTTTCTAGAGCCGGCGCCTTACCCATGCACACCATATCATAATGAGCCTGCAACGCCAAGACGGGCTTACCCTTGACGATCAATATATTGTTTGCTTCGTCAAGATTGACTTGATACCCCTGCTCTTTTGCGAAATCTGTCAAAAAAGCCCGCAACTCCTCAGTCTTGCCGCTGCAGTGCGGGAATTTGGCGAGGCTTTCAAAATGCCCAAGTACCTTTGACATGGACTCCCCTTGTGCATCAATTGTCCCGGATTATAACACACTAACACTATTTTTGGTACAATAACTCATCTATCACCCTAAAGGAATCCCATGACTTCATATACACTCAATTATGCTATGCCGGATGCTAACGGTTATTTTGGAGAGTATGGAGGCAGTTTCATACCGCCGGAACTTCAGACTATCATGGACGAGATCACCCAAGCCTATCTGGAGATTCGCCAAGATCAGGCATTTATAGCCGAATTAACAGATCTTTATATACATTATGTCGGAAGACCGAGTCCAATATTTTATGCCAAAAATCTATCAAAAAAATACGGCGCCGATATATACCTCAAGAGGGAAGACCTCAACCATACCGGCGCTCACAAGATCAACCACTGCCTTGGAGAAGCGCTGCTTGCCAAAAAGATGGGCAAAAAGAAACTTATAGCCGAAACAGGCGCCGGACAGCACGGCGTAGCACTCGCTACAGCCGCAGCGCTGACGGGACTGGAGTGTGATATCTATATGGGAGAGGTGGACATAGCCAAAGAACACCCCAATGTAGTACGGATGAAAATACTGGGAGCCAATGTCATACCTGCGACACATGGCAGAAAAACACTCAAAGAGGCTGTAGACGCGGCGTTTGGAGGCTATCTCAAAGACCCGGTAAATCAATTTTATGCTATAGGCTCGGTCGTAGGGCCCCATCCGTTTCCTATGATGGTGAGAGATTTTCAATCAGTCGTCGGTCAAGAGGCAAGAGCGCAATTTGCAGACATGACCGGCAAGCTTCCAGATCATATCATGGCTTGTGTAGGCGGAGGCTCAAACGCTATGGGAATCTTCACGGCATTTTTGGATGATCCTGTCAAGCTCTACGGAGTCGAACCGGCCGGAAGAAACTTAGAGATCATGGGCGAACATGCAGCCACAATGACCAAGGGCAAACCGGGAGTTATGCATGGATTTAAGTCATATATGCTCAGTGACGAAAACGGCGAACCCGAAGAGGTTTACTCGGTCGCCAGCGGACTTGACTATCCCTCTGTCGGACCGCAGCACAGCTACCTCAAAGATATCGGCAGAGTAAACTATACTACCATCAATGATGATGAGGCTATGTCAATGTTTTTTGAGCTTGCAAAAGTCGAAGGGATCATCCCGGCTATCGAGTCAGCGCATGCCGTAGCATACGCAGTCAAATTTGCCCAAAACGAAGGCAGAGGCTCCTCTATCCTGGTCAATCTCTCAGGCAGGGGTGACAAAGATATCGATTTCGCCGTAGAAAACTATGGTAAAAAGTTTGGAGTCATACTCTAAAAATGATAGTCGACAATACCATGGCATTATCACACTGCATAATAACTCGCTTCTCTGTGATGCACGACAAGTGCAGTGGTGCTTTGCTCTGGGTGTATCTGGAAAGTTTCGCTTAGCTCTATGCCAAACTCTTCAGGCTTGAGTAAGTCAAATATCACACGAGATTGCTCCAAATCAGGACACGCAGGATACCCAAAACTATACCTTGCCCCTTGGATACAAACGAGAGAATAGTTGATATTCTACTGGATTGACACAGACTTTCTAATGCTCCTGGATTCCTTAATTCGTTGGTGTAATTATTTGCTTGAGTTCTTCAATATTTTTAATAACGGATTCAAACTCTCGTCGATAGTGTTCTCCCTCCTCGTCATGTGAGGAGGGATTAAGTACAATATCTTTATAAAATTCAGACTTTCCCAAGCATGCTCGTAATTGCTCTAAATCCACTTTATTAAACGCATTTAGTTCAACTTCACCCGACAAAAGTGTTTTGATTACTGCTTGCGGTTCAAAATAATATTCAGTATATTCAGAACTATCTTTAAGATATATATTGAGGAATCTTTGTAACTCTGCTCTTTTTCCCACCTATAGTTCAACAGTTAGATTAACTATAGTCTTTTCTAGTTCTTTACGACAATTATTTCCACATGTTTCAAAATCATTTTCCAATAAAGCTTTTCTAGCTTTTCCTATATAATCATCACTACCATTGGGATTATCACAAATTTTCGGTTCAATAGATGCATTTTCTTCAGTAATTGTTTCACGGATATAAATATTTTTATATTCCCAATCTGCTTCTTTTTCATAAAATTTAGTTTTACGTTTAAGAAGTTTATAAAACATCAGATCGTGTGTTAACATGATGATTTGATAGTCTTGAAAATTTTGAAAAATA
>DYNJ01000139.1 GCA_020721085.1 Sulfurovum sp.
GGATGCGTACAACCATCGGCGAGGGGGCTGCAACCAACCCTTACAACGATATCTACAACTGCGAGTTTATGATAGTGATAGGCTCTAACACGACAGAAGCACATCCAATCATCGCAAATCGTATCGTGGAAGTAGCGCAAAAGCATGACAATATGGCGGTTTTTGATGTCAGAGAGATAAAACTTCACAAATTTGCAAAGTACAAAGCCATCATCCCTTATGAGGCAAATCTGCTTGTTCTCAATATGCTTGCCTATGTTATCATAAGTGAGGATCTCTATCATGAGAGCTTTGTTGCCCAGCGCACTAAAGGGTTTGCAGAGTTTAGAGAAAAAATCATAAACGACCCATATGCGAATCCAAAATATTTTGAGCAAATTAAGGGTTATGAGTATCTAAGCAAGATGATTCCAAAAATCGCAAGAGAGTATGCGCTTAAAAAGTCGATGATTTTTTGGGGGCTTGGCATCACGGAGCATATTGATGGCTCTTATGCGGTTATGGCGATAACACATCTTGCTCTTATGACTGGCAACATCGGTAAAGCGGGAGCGGGGCTTATGCCGCTTCGTGGGCAAAACAATGTTCAAGGAGCTTGTGATATGGGGATGCTTCCATACTATGACCCAGATTATCAAGTGCCAAAAGAGGTCGGTCTTATGACGCCAGAGCTTGTTGATGAGATGCTTGAGGGACGACTAAAAGCGGTTATTAATGTTGGAGAAGATTTGACGCATATCCATCCAAATCTAAACAAAATAGACAGAGCCTTGCAAAACCTTGAGCTTATAATGGTGCAGGAGCTTTTTGTAACAGACATCACTGCAAAAGCTGACATCATCGTGGGCGTAAAATCGGCGTATGAGAAGACGGGCGTTTATATCAACGCTATGAGAAGACTACACCTCTCGCAACCTCTTGTAGAGTCTGATTTGCCAGATGACTGGGAAGTTTTGCAGATGTTAGATGGCAAAATGGGCGGTGCGAACGCCTATAAAAACTCCAATGAGATTTGGGATGAAGTGCGTGAAGTAGCGTATCGCCGTTTTAGCGGAGCATCTTATGTCAGGCTGGAACGTCATAGAAAAAGAGGGCTTCAGTGGCCTGTTCATACAGAAGATACGCCGATACTCCATCAGCTTGACTTTAGAACGGATGA
>DYNJ01000109.1 GCA_020721085.1 Sulfurovum sp.
GAGGAAGTATTTGAACCGTATATTTGAGAACCTTTGTATCGCTCGATGAGGGGGCAAAGACATTGAGCGAAAGCACCAGCACAGTGAGCGCCACGATCGGAATGATGACAACGGTAACCTGCGACTTGGTATTCCAAGGGAGCCATTTGAATTTTATGAAGATAAGCCATACAAAAAAGGAGTAAATCCCAAGTAAAATAGCTTCCATACTATGACTCCTTGGTGTTGATGTGTTTGGCGAATGCGTCAAATATACTGATCAGTTTTGGATTCAACAGTTTTTTTTGACTCAGCGTATCAAGCTCGGCGTGAACCTCTTGGATCTCTTGGGGACTTAACTCATTTTTTTCGAGTTTTTCAAGGGCTTCGATGAAGAAGCTGTCTGCCTTCTCTGTACCGTATGCCATTTTGTATCCGATAGGCTTCGTATATGCCCATAGCCAAGCGATAGGCCAGAGCAATCCGCCGATGAAAAGCGAGAGGAGACAGAGGACTTTGATCGCTTCTGCATTGGGATGATGGCGTTTTTCGGCAATCTTTTCGGGCAGGATATGGAGTTTCCAAAAGATCACAATCCCTGCAATAGGCACCACCAGTATCACTACAATTGCGATAAAATCGGCGAGCTTGTCCATCTGCTCAGTTGTCCCTGCAAAGGCCAGAAGAGGCGTCTGCAGCAGGAGTATCAAAGCAGTTGTCAAACCAATAGAGCGAAAAGTCATACAAGTCTCCTAAATATTTTATTTAAACAGTCTGAGGCTGTTTTATCGTTAAGCTGATGGTGTATTGGTCATGTTCGTTGACAATATCAAATGAGCTTTCTATAGGCGGACGAAGCTGTTGCAAGGATGCTTTCAATGAGTGCAGAACATGGGCAAACTTCGGGATTCTCGGCGTACTGATCGTATCAACATGACCTTTCTTGAGGATGCCGGCTATCGCTCCAAGCCCGCTGTAATAGACGGCTTTATTGATAGCGCGGTTGATTTGATAATCTCGCATCAAGGTGATATTTTTGATCAATACTTCCCGCTCCTCGGCGCTGATCAGATGGTTGTCCCGCGCTTGCCTAAGATCGTGATCGATCTCTTTTTCGGCTGCGTTTTTTGCTTCTGTCATTTTTGCGTCTATTCCAGGATTCAAAGCACGGATTTGAGTGAGTATCAAGTCGCTGTCAACTGTTTTTTTAGACTCTTCATGAGTGTATTGTCTGCCCGGGATAGAGTCGCGGTTGAGTGCGATGATAAGCTCGGCAATGGAACTGAGATAGACAAATTTATCCTCTTTATTGTTGTTATAGGTGATGCCATGCGCAGTAATAGACGCTTTTGGACCTGAATAGTGTAGCTGCATAAAAACTCCTTCTATAAAAAATGTTTTTTCACAAATCTTTTAAACTAAGATTATAATACTTCATTTGACAACAATGCCTTTAGTCAGCATATCATTATGCCAAAACTGCGCGTGCGACAGTGAGATTTGGATCATCTCTGCCTAAACAATGATCAAGTCCCAGCAAAGTTAATTTTTCCCGTACGGCATCATATCCTCCCAGAGCCGACAGGCGGATCTCTTTGGTTTTGAGCATATCAGCAAATTCTGCCAATGCCAACGCGCTTTGGTGGTCTATGTAGGGCGTTGATGAGAGATCGATAAATACTCTTGACGGCTGCGGCTGATGTCTGTCGATCGCGTCCGCGATAGTATCGCGCACATAATCAATATTGAAATAGATCAGGCTGGATTCAACACGGAAAATAAGTGTGTCAGGGATATATTGTGCATCTGCATGGTGTGCCATATCTACAAAATGACGCGTATCGGGTATAAGACCAAGATTTGCAATTTTAGGTTTTGCGGTACGCTTCATCAGCAGTATCAAAGAGATGATGACACCGATGAAGATCCCGCGCAGCAATCCGGAAGCCAGCACACCCGATATTACCGAGAAGGCTATAAAAAACTCTTCGCGTTCTACACGGTAGAGATGGATAAGCGCTGAGGGCTTTATAAGTCCGGAAACTGCTATGAGGATGATAGCAGCCAAAACAGGTTGGGGAAGCGGGCTGAGCCAATGGGTGAAAAATAGGATGACTGCCGCAATCACCAGCGAAGCGATCAGTCCTGAAAGCAGGGTTCGCGCTTTTGCATTGACATTGACCAGCGATTGCGATGTTCCTCCGCTGACAGGAAATCCATGCGCCAATCCTGCCGCGGCATTGCTGATGCCCAAAGAGAGAAATTCTTTGTTGGGATCAAAACGCGTGCCGTTTGCGTTGGGAAACATCCTGCCGATTGCGGCAGTTTCGACCGACGCCAGCAAAAAGGCGGCAAATGCAAGAGGCAGCAGTTCATTGATATCCTTCCATCCCACATCCGGCAGGGAGGGGATCGGAAGCCCGGCCGGAAGGGCGCCTAGCACTTTGACGCCCAATGCCTCCAATCCGAAATAGACCGAAACACAAATCCCGATAATCAGCACTATTAATGAAACCGGCCGTTTTTTGAAAAAGGTATTTCCGGCGACAAGAAGGATAAGGGCCGCCGCTCCCAAGAGAAGCGAAACAGGATGGATGTCTTGCAAATGGCGAAAGATATGGGCGGTATTGTCCATAAAGTCACCATGGCTTCCGTCAAATCCCATGAGCTTGGGCAGCTGGGTGCTGATCAAAAAAAGACCGATACCCATCTTGAATCCGATCATCACGCTCTCAGAGATAAAATTGATAATGACGCCTGCGCGGATAAACCACGCGATCAATCCCATGAAGCCCACCAAAAGCGCCGTTGCAGATGCCAATGCGCCAAATCTGGAGATGTCTCCGTCGGCGATACCGCCCAAAGATGCCCCGATAAGCAGTGAAATAGCGGAAGTTACCGTGATGACTGTATGCGTGGAGCTTGAAAAAAGCCAAAAAAAGAGTCCCGCAGCCAAGCAGGCATAGAGTCCTGCTTCGGGTGGTAGATTGGCCATCGAAGCATCTGCAAGCCCTGCAGGGATCAAAAATGCAGCGAGCGTTATGCCGGCGGTAATGTCATTTCTGATCCAGCCGCGCTGATACGATCCTAACCACCGAGGCATCAACATCAATAAATCTCAGGGATAAAACGGCGATCGGCGATGGAGACTATGTCGTTGTACTCATCTTTGGTGGAGCGTTCCGGCAGTTTGATCTTCTCCTTGGGAAGCTCTTTGTACGGGATCTGCTGCAAAATATGTGAGATGCAGTTGAGTCTGGCTCTTTTTTTGTCGTCAGAGCGGACGATATACCATGGAGATTTATCTGTGTCGGTAGCCTCGAGCATCGCATCGCGTGCTTTGGAGTATTGGTACCATTTGCTCAAAGAGGGAAGATCCATCGGGCTTAGCTTCCATTGCTTTCGCTCGTCGGTGATACGGGCTTCAAATCGTCGCGCTTGCTCATCGCTGCTGACTTCAAGCCAGTACTTCAGCAAGATTATCCCGCCTCCGATAAGGTAGTCTTCCGCTTCCGGACAAAGTTCGAGAAATCTCTCATACTGTTCTTTGGTACAAAAATCCATCACATGTTCAACACCGGCGCGGTTGTACCAGCTGCGGTCAAAAATGACTACTTCGCCCGCTGCCGGAAACTGATTCATATAGCGCTGCATATAGACCTGACTCTTCTCTCTCTCGCTGGGTGCGGGCAGCGCGACGGTACGAAATACACGGGGGCTTACCCGTTCGGTCAACGCTTTGATTGTTCCGCCTTTGCCGGCGCCGTCGCGTCCTTCAAAGATAATGATCACCTTGAGCCCTTTGTGTTTGACCCACTCCTGAAGTTTGCACAGTTCCACTTGCAGCTTATAGAGCTCTTTCTCGTACTCTTTTCTTTTGAATTTTTCTTTGACCGGGCGAAAATATTTCATCATAACACCCCTTTTTTTTAATTGATCGGTTGATTATATCACAAAGTATACTTTATTGCAAATCAAATCAAGGCAACGAAGAAATATACAATGGCATACAAGCCCGA
>DYNJ01000110.1 GCA_020721085.1 Sulfurovum sp.
TACTAATGAGAGGCTTGAAATATTTTAAACACAGCATTTAAAACAATCATTTTATCTAATATTAATAAATATTTAACTCCTCTCTCCCCTCAGGATATCTAAAACATTGGTCGCATAGGAGCCCTTTGGGAGCACAAAACCGAGCTCATAATGCGCCTTCTCTTCGATATATTTTTTTTCTATATCATTTACTTGTATCCATGCGTATCTTCTCGCGCCATCCTCATTGATCTTGGCATCATAAGGTGACTCTATCACTCCTGCGGCACCCTCTGCCCTCTTGACTCTCGTACCGGGAAGCAATCCCGTCGGAGCAGTATCAAAACGGGCAAATCGCTCCGCCTCTGCATGCAAATCCTCCGCATAAAAAACTCGCCCGTGCGGGTAGTGCATCATCAAATCGCCTTGAAGGAGTTTAAAAAAATGGCTCTGTGCCTTGGTGCCTTGGAGCAATCCCTGCTCAAATCCCAAGATACCCTCCACTTCTGTCTCAGAAAATTGCTCAAGCAGAAGTGAAATTTCAACTCTTTTGGAGAGCCATTGATTGAAAAGATAGCTCTGATAGGAGCCCACAAGAAACTCTCTCGTTTTTGGATCTCTAATTTTGAGCGCACCTTCAATCAGTTTTTTGCCATCTTCCCAATTATTGCCGTCAGTCCCGAAACGCTGTTCGCCAAAATAGTTTGGCACACCGTTTTCCTTGATCCACTTGAGTACAGAATCAAGCTTATCTTTCTGCACTCCCAACACCTTTTTCAGACGGATGCGAAATCTATTTCCCTTGAGGTGCCCTACCCGTATCTTGTTGTTGTGTTTGGTGGTGTCCAAAATCTTGATATTCTCATGGGCAAAAGACTCAAGCTGTGGAGCATATTTGGCAGGCAGCGAGATATGCTGGATAGTCATCGCATGCTTATCCTTGAGCCCTGCATACCCTATATCGCGCCGCTTGATGCCCAGATGAGCACTGATGATATCGAGCATCTCCCAAGTAGTCAGCTCTTTCTTGCGTACCGTCACCACGAGATGCTCCCCTTCGCCCGTAAATGGATAGAGCGGGATCTCTTCAACCGTGAAATCTCTCGAAGAGGAGTTGAATACAAATTCATTTTTGTTTCTAAGCGGGTAAAGTAGTTGCATGATGCTCTTTTCGGATTAATTATTTGAATTGTAGCAAATTCTTACTCAAGAGAGGTTATTTCACCCTTTTGATCGTATCTTGAAGTGATTGGCGTTCTTTGTCGCTGAGTTTTTCGTAAAGCAGATCATACGATGTTTCGCCCGACGAATAGGGGGTACGCTCATAAGGCAAATAGCCGCAATGCAGACTCTTTTGTGTGATTGCACAGTTTGACGAGGGGAGAAACAGATCTTCAAACCATGAGATTTCTGACTTGGAGAGCGGTAAATCCGGAGCTATTTTATACTCCCTGCGATAGCTTCTCTCTGCCTCTTTGGCAATGGTCGGATTTTTGGCGACAAAATCAGCGATATTGATCTTCGCTCCTGTCGCTAAATTGTAATTATCATAAGTGGTCGAATAGTTTCCATGCGCTCCTCCGGTATAGGAGAAGTCATAAATCTCAAGCGCAAGCACTTCGGAGGTGAGTGCATAGATTTTGATACTCAAAATATACTCATACTGTCGAGCGCTCTCATACTCCTGCCTTGAAGAGAGCTCTTCGCCATGAGGCGTCACCATGGTTTTTTTGAACTCATTGACATATGTTTCGATGATCGCATTGACCTTGCCGGTGAGCTCACTGCTTGAGGAGTGATGCAGCATCTCATAATTCAACTCAAATTTATCACAAATCTCATGCTTTACCTGTGGGGGCTTGGCACATAATGATTGATTGATATCTACCTGCTTTGTTTGATAGCTGCCATTTTCGCCACCTTCAAGGAAGACCCAAAAAACCAAAAAAATCGCAGCAAATCGTTTCATTGTATTCATTCCTTCTTTTTCTCACCCTTATAACCTTCCTAAGAGTGTAGTAGAGTTTGGAAATTATACAATATTTTACTGTTACTCGAATTTCAATATAGAAGCGAAAAAAGAACAGTTACCATAATGTTATATTCATAACTTACAATTAATCTTCATAAATAAACAATAAGGGGATTTTCTATGCTCAGGCATTTGACAACAATCACTATTACTTCGGCTTTGGCTACTACATTTTTATTTAGCGGCTATGATATTGAAGGCTTCAAGAGGGTAACTCTAAACAAACTTGGAACATATGATTCCGGCAAAAAGGGAGGGTCAGAAATATCTGCGTTTGACAGCAAGACAAAGCGCCTTTTTATTACTAATGGTGCGGATAATAAGCTCGATATCGTCAGTATCTCGGATGTAACAGCCCCTGCCCATGAAAGCTCTATAGATCTCTCATTGTATGGCGATAGCGTCCAAAGTGTTACAACCAAAAAGGATAAAGTCGCTGTAGCAGTCGGTTCATCTGATAAGACAGGGGAAGTCGGTAAAGTCGTTATTTTTGGTACTGATGGGAATTTCATTTCGCAAACAAAAGTCGGTTTCCTCCCGGATATGGTTACATTTACTGACGATGGCAAAAAGGTTCTCGTTGCAAATGAAGGCGAACCTGACGGAGCAACAGGTGCATATGTAGATGTGAAAGGCTCTATAGGTATTGTAACTGTATCCAAAACGACTGTATCAGATGACGCCGCCGGTTATGCTGAAGTTGATTTCTCAGCTGCGACATTGAAAAATGCAAATGACGGCACCCAAGTTCGTCTTGGTGGAACACCCAGCAACTCCAAATCGCTTGACATTGAACCGGAGTACATCGCTATAAATGGAAACACTGCATATGTCACGCTTCAGGAAAACAACGCTGTTGCAAAAGTCGATTTCTCTCGTGAAACGCCGATACTGACTTGGGTAAAATCTCTTGGTTCCAAAGACTATACGCCCGGTAACGCACTGAACAACACCATCGATATCATCGAGGAAGGTACAATCAATATGTCGACTTACGCAGGTCTGCACAGCCTGTATATGCCTGATACAATCGCATCTTACTCTACAAAGAGACAAAAGTATTTTGTTACTGCGAATGAAGGTGATGGTCGTGAATATCTTGATAGTAATGATAATAATGTATTTGTTGATGAAATCAAGATCAAAAAACTTGTCCTTGACAGCACTATCGCTAATTCATATGCAAACGGTGAAGGCAATGACCTTAAAGTCATGAAGGATATGGGCAAAAATCCTACCACAAAATTGTATGAAAAACTTTATACCTATGGCGGTCGCAGTTTCTCCATCTTTGATGACAATGGTGACCTTGTATATGACAGCGGAAATATCATTTCTAAAATGATCGCCCAGATTGAGCCGGCACTCTTCAATATCGACAAAGATACAATGGATGGTCGCAGCGGCAATAAGGGCAGTGAACCTGAAGCTTTAGCGCTTGCAAAGATCAGCAATCAAACATTTGCATTTGTCGGTCTTGAGCGTCAAAGCGCCATTATGATCTTCAATATTACAAATCCTTCTGATGTGCAGTATGTTGATTATGTCATTACCCGTGAAGCAGGCAACCCTACAGCAGGCGATATTGCACCTGAGGGAATGTTTTTTATACCCGCAGGAAAATCTCCAAATGAAAAAGATATCCTTGTCGTTTCAAGCGAAGTCAGCGGTACTACCTCAATCTTTGAGATCGTAAAAATCACTGAATAATTTTTCCCACTCGCATGCTTCGGCGTGGGAGCGCATACTTGCATATTGAAAATACAATATTTTTCTACTACTTGAATTGTAATATTTGTTTCCATAAAAAAATATGATGGAGACAAGCAAGAGATATGAGCTCTAATCTCTTCTCGAGAACTCTTGACACAGCCGTACAAAGTATTTCGCGTTCTCCACCGGCACATCGGGCAGTATCCCGTGACCGAGGTTGAATATATGTCTGCCGTCACTCATGGTTTGAGCCAGAGATGAGACACATGCAT
>DYNJ01000140.1 GCA_020721085.1 Sulfurovum sp.
ACGAATTTTTGTCATTCCTGCGAAAGCAGGAATCCACTATTGCAGTATGGTTCCCGGGTCAAGCCCGAGGATGACGAATTACCGTCATTCCTGCGAAGGCAGGAATCCACTCTTTATTTGAAGTTCTTCGCTTGCGATGACGAAACGGGTGTTACCCCAAAGCGCGTTTGGTGAGCGCTTCGGGTGTCTCGGTACCGTCAAACTGAACTGAAGTAGTTTTGAACAAAAGAGCCGGATAGACGCCGAAATTGTGATCTTCAAGCGCTTGTTTTACGCGCTGCTCCAAGATGGCGGTTCCCTCCAAGGCGGTTCCGGGCAAGATAATCACAAAGTGATTCTCATCGTAGTGGCAGGCGATATCGCTGCTCCGTGTCAGGGTGATGAGCAGTCCGCCGATTTTTTTGAGAATATCTTCTTTGCTTTTCTTGTCGTGACCCTTGTCATCAAAGTTGGTCGCCTCTACGCAAAGCAGAGAGAGAGGTGCATCGTGACGCTGAGCGTTGCTGCATGATTTTTTGAGCTCCGCTTGGAAAAAATTCTTATTGAAAAGCTTGGTCGGGAGGTCATAAATCGAGTTTTTCCGGAGCTGCTGCTCGATGTAGCCTCTCATGAGGTAGATCGCCAGAAGCAGCAGTGCCATCGTGAGAAAGAGGCTTCCGTAAAAGATATTGATGATTTTATTTTGTTTGAGATAGACCATCTTTTCCATAGTAAGCGCAAGCGAATCCGCAGTCTCATAACATTTTGCCGCGTTATTTTCGTTTGTGCTGATGGACTTTTTGGAGTTGCCCCAGCACTGCGCGACACTTTGGAAATCTTCCAAAAGCGTCGCACCGCCTATATAGTACTCAGAATGACTGTTTTGTTTGACCCATGCCGAGAGATCGGCTATGGCAGCGTCTATTTGTCCGCTTGGTCTCTGCGGACTCACCCCGTTGAGTGAGCAGTGTTCGATGTTTCCTGCCAGCTGGCTGCTTTGGCGGATGATCTTCGTATCTTCTTTCATTGTTTGAAATGAATTATAGACGAAATAAAACCCTATAGGCATCAATAGAACTATCACATACAAAACAGCCGTAATACGAAATGATGACCACTCTTTTTGCATACTCTCTCCTTTGTTATCTTACTATTTGTGAGCCGCC
>DYNJ01000111.1 GCA_020721085.1 Sulfurovum sp.
CATGGCACTCTTTACATTTAAATGTCTTAATTGTTATAGTATAGCATAGTTGTGATATTTTTAAGAAGCGGCGCAGAAAAGTCTGGGTATCAAATCATTTTGAGAGCCAAGGCATACAGCCTTAACTTTGACAAAACTCTTTAGTCTTGAGGGTCACTTTTATTAAGAATCCTCTCTTTGAGTACCCTTTTGAGGACTTTCCCTGTCGCATTTTTGGGAAGCGCATCCACGAAATGCACTGCTTTTGGAAGCTTAAAATCAGCGAGACGGCTACGCATATAGGCGCGCAGTTTTTGTTCGTCGATCGCTTTGATACCATCTTCCAGCTCGACATAAGCGACCGGGATCTCACCGTTTTTCTCATCAGGAATACCGACAACCGCGCTGGCGGCGATCCCGTCAAACCGATCAATCACCTCTTCGAGTTCGCGCGGATAGATGTTGATTCCTTTTGAGATGATCAAGTCCTTTTTTCTATCAACAATAAAAAGATAGCCCTCTTCGTCCACATATCCCATATCCCCGGTCAACAGCCACCCGTTGATGATGGTCTCAGCCGTTCCTTCAGGACGATTGTAGTAGCCTTGCATCACATTGTCTCCACGGCAAATGATATCTCCCACCTTGCCTGCCGGCAGTTCTACCATCGCATCATCGACGATCTTGACCTGATATCCGGGCATTGCAGGTCCGACTGATTTGGGCTTGGGCTTTTCGAGCGGGTTGATACAGACGGCCGGACTGGCTTCGCTTAGACCATACCCCTCCACCAAAACCGCTCTTTTGAACTTCTCTCTCATGGCTGTCAAAGTATGCTCTTGCAATGCCGCCGCACCTGAGACAAACGCGCGCAGATTATTGAACCACATAAAATACCATGGGAGCTTTGCTTTTGCCAAGGCATTGTAAACATCAGGAATCCCCAAAAACAGCGTCACTCTTTTGAGCAGCACCTCTTTGAAGATATTACTGAAAGGCTTGAGCGACTTCACCAAGACGATACTGCCTCCGACATACAGGAACAAAATCACGCCTATTGAGAGCGTAAAAGAGTGAAACATCGGCAAAAATACAACTACACGGTCTTTTGAGGTGACATGGATTAGTTCGCTACCTGATATGCAATTCGAGAAGATATTTTTATAGCTCAGCATTGCCCCTTTGGGCTTACCTGTCGTGCCGGAAGTATAGATGATCACTGCTGTATCATCCAGTTTGCGCATCACTGCTTTTGACTGCAACTTTGTATCAAGCACCTCTTCAAAACTGCTGTTTTGGGCATCTGTGATCCTAAGCCCGCCTTCCCATACGATCAGACTGCAACATGTTCCGGCATTAGACTGATGTATAGTCTTTTCGTGGATAGTCGAGGCGATCAGTACCGACGCACCGCTGTCTTGCAAGATGAAACTCAGCTCATCAGCCTTGAGAAATGTATTGATAGGTACTGCTATCGCCCCAACTTTTGAGATGGCAAACAGGGCTATGATAAATTCTGCCGAATTGTTGAGAAAAAGGGCTATCCGATCTCCCTTTTTGACTCCTTTGGCATGCAAGAACCCCGCGAAATTATCCGCTTTTTCCAGAAGATCGCGATATCGGATCTTCTCTTTGCCGACAAAAAGTGCTACTTTTCCACCCTGCTTTGTGCCATGAGAAAGGATCATTTCATAGAAATTGTTGAAGCGATAATGTACCATTTTAGAACTCGTAAGCGACACCGACTGTGGTCAGATAAGCACCGCCGCCGCCGAAGTCGCCGCCGTTTGCCAAGACAGGATTGTCAGCGACTCCTTTTGTGATTGAACGAGTCTCTTTGTTGTCATATAGAAACGCCGCACCCCAAGAGAGCTGATCGTTCTGCTGATATCTAAAGCCCATAGAGAAGATTTTGGCATCGCTGTCAGGCAGCTCAAACCCTATGGTTTTTTCGATCACCGGTGTTTCATCAATAGCAAAACCCATCATGGCGGTGATTTTATTATCCATCTTCATCGTCGCACCGATCCTGAAAGTATCGGTATCTTCCCAGTCTTTTGGGATAGGAGTGTCAAATGCCGGTGTCAAAGGTCCGATATTGGCTCCGCCGTATTCAAAGTCCAATTGCGCATATTCCGACCAGTAGGTTCTTTCATAGACCAGCTCCAAAGTAAACTTATCTTCCCATGTTTTGCTTACCGCAAGATTAAGCGCGGCAGGCAGCGGTACAGATACGCTGGCAGCGCCATCATACATCGTCATGCCTGCATACGAAAGCTTTGCCGTTCCCTCTTCGCCAAGATCGACATTGGAACGGTAAGTGGCAGCCAAATTGATATCTTCTGTCGGTTTGTATGTCATCGCCAGGTTATAGCCGAACTCTACCGTATCGCCCTCCATATCTCTGGCAACCGGCGGGATCATCGGGTTGATCATGCTAAGATCTTTGGTGCTGCTTTTGACGATTCCCTCGCTATAGACCAGTCTGACACCGCCGCCGAAGCTCAGATTGTCCATCGCGCGGTAAGATGCTGAAGGATTGAGCTCGACAATTTTAAGCGTAAACTCCTCTGCATATGCTTTTTGCGCCGGCGTCTCCCATCTCTTTGAGAGCCCTCCGGGGGCAGTCAAGCTAACCCCCCATCTCCATTCTCCATATGCTTTGGAGAGGTAATGCATATTTGGAATAAGGATATTTTCTTCTTTGGATTCACCGCTATACGGATCCATCAGCGAATAGGAAATAGAAGGCAGATTTGCCAATGTCAAGCCGCCCTCGATATACTGCTTATCATCTCCTCCCATAAAACTCATGTTGGCCGGATTGAAATAGACTGTATCTGCTCCGGCTGTATGCGCGATATAAGCTGCGCCCAGTGCCATAGAGTTGAGCGATTGTTCAGGGATTTTGTATCCTCCCCCCATAACTATGCCGCTTGCGGCGATACTGAGTGCGACTCCTCTTACTACTTGTTTCATTGTTACTCCTTTGTGATAAATTGTACTATTTTTCGAGAGCATATAACGCCCTGATCTCCTCCGCCCAGATCGACTCATCGATAGTCTCAAGCACCAACGGGATATCATCCATGCGCGGATCATTTATGACAAAACGAAACGCATCCCATCCGATCTCTCCTTTGCCTAGAGATTGGTGGCGATCTACGCGGCTTCCCAGAAGCGCTTTCGAGTCATTGAGATGCATCCCCGCCAGATATTTAAATCCTACGATCCTGTCAAATTCGCTCATCGTCGCTTCATATGCCTCTTTGGTTCTGAGGTCATATCCCGCCGTAAATGTATGGCAGGTATCCAGGCAGATTCCCACACGGCTTTTGTCTTCGACTTTATCGATCAGATAGGCTAAATGCTCAAACTTATAACCCAGATTGCTTCCCTGTCCGGCAGTATTTTCGATCACCAGCTTGACTTCAGATTTAGAAGTTGCTCTGATCGAAAAATTCATAGACTCTGCGATGACATCCAAACACCTGTATTCTTCCTCTAAAAGTCTCTCTTCATAATTTTGCTCTTTGGGGGATATTTTGACCAAATGGCTTCCGGGATGGAAGTTGAGCTTGTCCAGCCCAAGCTGTGCGCAGCGCTCCAGCTCATCTACAAAAGCAAGCTGTGATTTTTCTAATGCTTCAATTTCCGGATGCCCCAGATTGATAAGGTAGCTGTCATGCGGAAGGACATACTTAGGAAGGATGAGTGACAGCTCAAGGTTTGTCTTAAAAAGCCTTATAACCTCATCATCCAAAGGAGGCGAGCGCCATTGGCGTTGATTTTTGGTAAACAATGCAAATGCTTTGGCTCCTATGCGCATTGCATTGAGCGGGGCATTATATACTCCACCACTGGCACTGACATGGGCTCCGATATATTTCATCGCATTACACCTCTGTTCTCATCTAATCTTTAGCTAAATTGTATCACAAAAAATAATCCGATAATTTAAATGTTTATAATAGATGGTGTGCTT